>JAGWBM010000042.1:31777-48640 GCA_021295895.1 Pseudomonadales bacterium | reverse complement strand
ACGGCGTGTCCGGTTGCGGCGATCACGAGCGGTTGCGGGTGGCCGTAGAGGCGCATCATCAGTCGGGCACCGCCGAGGGACATGGCGCGCGATGCCTCGGGGTCGTCACCGCGAATGACCCTGAGATCGAAGCCACCGGAGAACAAGCCCGGGCGGCCGGCCAGCACGGCTGCCTTCGCTTCGGACTCGGCGCGGTCGAGTTGACTGTTCACCGCGGCGATCATGTTCGGGCCGAAGGCATTGGCCTTGCCGTCGTTCATGGTGATCATCGCCACGTGATCGACCAGTTCGTAACTTGTAATTTCGGACATCGTCACCTCCAAGATAGCGCGGGCTCGGTTGGGCCACTGACGCGCAAGGAACATTGGTTAGGGCGAGACACGTCCCCGTATCGAAGCAGCCAAAACACGTTCCATTGCGGGCGACCACGAGGGTCGCCCCAACGAAATTGTCCCACCGAAATCGGGCAAGTTTACAACGTGAGTCGCGAAGTCCCTTCGGCGCGTTAACATGGCGGCACCGAAGGGGGAACGGGTGGGCGTATGAGGCCGCGGGTCGACTGGGTGCTGTTCACGGCCAGTGCCGGACTGATCGTCGCCGTTTGCATCCCGATGGCGCTGGCGCCCGACGAGTCGACCGAGGTCGTTGGTGCGATCTACAAGTGGATCGCGGGCGACATGGGTTTGCTGTACCAGTGGATGGTTGTCGTCTCGACGGTCGTACTGGCGGTGATCGCGTTGCGGAAGACCGGGCAGCGGCGTCTCGGCGGCGACGATGCGGTGAAGGAGTTCTCGAACCTCTCCTGGATATCGATGCTGTTCTGCGCCGGAATCGGTGCCGGAATCATGTATTGGGCGACCATCGAGTGGGCGTATTACCTCGACCAACCGCCGTTCGGGGCCGAGCCCGGCTCGCCGGAGGCCGAGGAGTGGGCCGCGACGTACGGCATATTCCACTGGGGGTTGTCGGCGTGGTGCCTGTATTGCCTGCCGACGGTTGCCATCGCCTACCCCTACTACCAGCGCAAGATTCCCTACCTCCGACTCTCGACGGCGTTGACGGGCTTGTTCGGCGACGACATCGCCAACCGGCCCTTGGGGCGCATCGTGGACTTCATCTTCATCATCGCGCTGGTCGGCGGGACGGGCACGTCGCTTGGCCTCGCGACACCGATGATCGCCGCTTGCGTCGCGAAATTGTTCGGTATCGATCAGACCCGGTTGCTGGAGTACGCGGTGGTGCTGCTGGCGGTGGCGCTGTTTGCGTACAGCGTGTTCCGGGGCCTGACGAAGGGCATCAAGGTCCTAAGCGACATCAACATGTCGGTCGCCGGGGTGTTTGCGCTGTTCGTGCTGTTCACGGGTCCGACCCTCTTCGCGCTCAAGCACGGCACCAACAGCCTCGGGTTGATGGTTCAGGACTTCATCCGGCTCAACACCTGGACCGATCCGGTGCTCAAGACGAACTTCGTCGAGGATTGGAGCATCTTCTACTGGGCGTGGTGGTTGGCGTACGGGCCGTACATGGGCATCTTCGTGACGCGGATCTCGCGCGGGCGAACCTTGCGGGAGTTGATCTTCGGGATGGTCGGCTTCGGGACTTTGGGTTGCGCGTTGTTCTACATCACCTTCGGGAATACGGCCATGTGGATGGACCTTGAGGGCCTCGTCCCGGCGCGGGAGCTAGTCGCCGCCGGCGAGGCGGACCAGGCGATCGCCAGCATCATCGGGGCGATCTCCTGGCAGCCGTTGCCGCTCATCGCGTTCATCGTCGTGACGTTCATCTTCGTGGCGACGACCTACGACTCGGCGTCGTACGCGATTGCCGCGTCGGCAACGCGTCGGCTGGAGGCCGGGCAGAACCCCCAGCGTTGGCATCGGGTGTTCTGGGCGTTCGCGTTGGCGGTGTTGCCGATCGCGCTGATGCTCCTGGGGGGATTGGAGGCGATCAAATCATCGGTGCTGGTGGTGTCGCTGCCGTTGTTGGTGATCGGCGTGGCGATGATCGTGTCGTTGTTTCGCACGTTGCGGGAGTGAGCGTTTCAAAGCTGGGCCGACCGCGTCGTTAACGACACGCATTCGCGTGGGCCGTCTCCACCGCCGAGCCATGCCGACCTGTGCAGGGAACACCGACCGTCGGGAATGGGCTCGTCCCGCCGATCCAATCGATTTCTTCAACGCGGGCGACGACAAGCGTCGCCCCTACGGGGTGCCGCGACAACCGTCGGCGTCCGGGCGACCGCGCTCGCTGCGCGACGCGTTAGGGTCGACCCTACGCTCGGTAGCGTGGCGTGTCGGGGCTGGCGGGATTCACCGTAACCGTACCGAGCTTCGGGTTGACCACAAGGTCCATGTCCTCCATGGGCACGGCACCGAGGAGTACTTCGGTGCCCATTACCAACGCACCGACGAAGCAAGTCCGGTTCTCGAACCGCACACGCACGGGGCCCACATAGGGAACCGAGGCCCGCCTACCGTCCGCGACCTCGACGTCGCGCATGGACTCGAGTTCGACGTCCAGTTGCTGCGCGACGTCATCGGGAACACAGAGCATCACCGAACCGGTGTCTGCTCGTGCGTTGACGACCACGGGCCGGCGTGACGGCTCCCTCGGGTTGCTGAGTTCAACTTCAGTGACAACGTAGCCCATCGCGGAGGCTTCCACGTATCAATGGACGCCAGCGTACCACCATCGGTCGAGGGCCGAGTGCGACATTGCCCCACGCCACCGCAAGCGATTTCCCTTTCTTTCTGTACCGAAGGGCGGAACAATCCGCGCGCCATCTCGCTCCAAGAATTGAGCTCACCCCACGGCCATCGGGTCGACGAAGTTACGGAGGTGCCGAGCCCATGACACGAGTGCTGGTCTGCCCGCCGACCCATTTCGGCGTCGAATACGTCATCAATCCCTGGATGGCCGGCAACGTGGGTGCGGCATCGCAGCCGAATGCCATGCGTCAGTGGGACGCCCTGGTTTCGATCCTCGAAGATCACGCCGATGTGTTCGCCGTGGAACCGCACCCCGGGCTACCCGACATGTGCTTCGCGGCGAACGGCGGCTTCGTGCTGGATGAGACGTTCGTGCCGGCGACTTTCAGCGTCGCCCAGCGAGAAGCCGAAAGCGACCTCTACCGGGATTGGGCGGCATTCGCCGGGCTCGACGTGGCCGAGGCGGACGACGCCTTGCCCTTCGAGGGCGAAGGCGACGCGCTGTGGTGGCCCGGCGAGGGTAATCCGATCTTGTGGGCGGGCTACGGCGTGCGGACGAGCCTGGAGTCCCATCGTTCGCTCGCCGAGCAATTACGGGTCGAGGTGGTATCGCTGCGGCTGGTCGACCAGCGTTTCTATCATCTCGACACATGCTTCGTGCCGCTGCCCGGTGGGCGCGTGATCTACTACCCGCCGGCGTTCGATGAGCCGTCCAGGCAACGGATCGAAACGCTCGTGGCGGCGGACCAACGTCTCGAAGTCGGTGACGAGGATGCCTTCGGCTTCGCGTGCAACGCCGTTCGCCTCGACAACACGCTGATCACGAGCCACGCCACGGGTGGACTTCGCAAAGCACTGGACGCGTGGGGCTACGACGTCGTCACCACGCCGCTAACGGAGTTCATCAAGGCCGGTGGTGCAGCGAAATGCCTTACCTTGGTGCTCGATCAGGATCTGCCCGACGACTTCCGGCAGAGGTCGCCGGTGGAGTCGCCGATCCGCTCGCAGCTGGTGGAGTTGGAGGGTCATCTGCTCGACGAAGGTGTCATGACCCACGCTTTCGACGCGGTGAACCGGGCCGGTAGCAGCTTTCGGCTGGAACGCTTCCGGGCCGGCGAGCGCAGCGATCAGACGAGTCTCGTGCGCTTCGTCGTCTGCGCCCCGGACCAGGGCCACCTCGACGACACCATCGAACGGCTCGGCCCGTTCGGGGCGCGGGTTGCCGAACCGGTGGTCCCCGCCCTGCTGGTTGCCGCGGAACAGGATGGGGTCGCACCCGACGACTTCTGCTGTTCGACGATCTACCCCACCGAGATTCGCGTCGACGGACATTGGGTGTTCGTCGACCGCCAACGGATGGACGCCGCCATCGTCGTGGACGACCGAACCGACCCGCCGACGGCGCGATGCACCCTCATGCGCGACCTAGGTCGGGGCGACAGGGTCGTTTGCGGCGAGGCCGGCGTTCGGGTGCGGATTCCGGATCCGAATCACGCCGAGCGCGAGTTCGCGTTCATGTCCTCCGAGGTCACCACGGAACGCCGGGTCGAGGGCCAGATCGAGGAACTGGCGCTGGAGATGCGCCGCATCCGGGCGCGGAACGGACGCATCGTCGTTGTTGCCGGCCCCGTGGTGATCCACACCGGCGGCGGCCGGCACCTGGCGGCGTTGATCGAGGAGGGCTACGTGCAAGCCTTGCTCGCGGGCAATGCGCTGGCCGTTCACGACATCGAGACCAACCTCTACGGGACTTCTCTCGGCGTCGATCTCAATCGCGGCTTGGGTGTCCAGGGCGGCCATCGCCATCACCTCACGGCCATCAACCGGATACGGGCCGAGGGATCCATCAGTGCCGCCGTCGACGCCGGCGTGGTCACCGGCGGCGTGATGTACGAATGCGTGAAAGCCGGCGTGCCCTACGCGCTGGCCGGTTCGATCCGCGACGATGGCCCGTTGCCCGACACGTTGATGGATCTCGTCGAAGCCCAGGCAGCCTACGCCCGCCTGATCGAAGGCGCGGATCTCGTACTCATGCTGTCGACGATGCTCCACGCCATCGGCACCGGCAACATGACGCCGGCGGGCGTCCGCCTGGTTTGCGTCGACATCAACCCCGCCGTGGCGACCAAGCTCGCCGACCGGGGCAGCGTCGAGTCCACCGGCATCGTCACCGATGTCGGGTTGTTCCTGAACGTCCTTGCACGAGCCGTCATCGACCCGTAGGGGACGGGCTTGTCCCGTCCCGGCGCGCCCTTCGGGCGCGTTGCGAGAATGCTTGCGCATTCTCGTGACATCCGTCTGACGCCTTACCTGCCTCAGCACGGGCGACCGCAAGGGTCGCGCCTACGGGGGGGTCAGCATGTCGAGGATGTCCGGGGTCGACTCCGAGCGAGCGAGGTCGAGCAACCGTTGTCCATCCGCGTCCGCGACGTCCACACTCGCGCCCCGCTCCAGCAGTAGCCTGACCGCCGAAGGACGATTGCGCAGCACGGCGAACGCGAGCGGGGTCTGCCAATCCGCTTCGTGGTCGTCGGCCCCTCGCTCGGCCCCGATCGTCCTTTCGATCAACGTTGGCGTGGCGTCCACCAGGATCCCCAGCCGATCAAGGTTCTCGACCAGGATCGAGTCGAAGACGCCGATTCCCTGATCAGTCAGATAGGCGACTACTTCCTCCGCGCCGCCGGTCATCGCCCACTGCAGGGGCGTTGCCGCGTGGTGATCGTCGCGCACGTTCAGATCCGCGCCCTTCGCCAGGAGCAGCTCCACCATGCGGACGTGATCCTGGAACGCGGCTTGATGGAGCGGCGCGACGTTGCCGATGCGACCGAGATCGAAGCCCACGTCCGCCATAAGGGCGACCGCCTCGAGTCGATTCGCGCTGGCGGCCCCCACGACGAGTTCCGGCTCGGCTTGCTGGACGCGGGCGACGAGACCCGGATCGGCGGCGATCAACGATCGCGCGGTGTCGGCGTCCGCCGCCTGGCAGGCACCGATCAAGCGGGTCGCCGCGTCAACTTCCGTGGCCTCGGCACCGTGTTCGACGAGGTGGCGGGCGAGGTCGGGGTGTCCGGCCCGTATGGCCGCCTCGTAGAGCGTCTTGCCGCCCGGCGTGCGTCCAGTGGCGTCGGCGCCGTGGTCGAGCAGCAATTTGGCGCGTTCGACGTGGTGCTTCTGCACGGCCCAGTTCAACTGGTAGTCGAGCGTCCGGTCCGGATTCTCGGTGTATTCGCCGTCTTCATCGGCCCATCGCCAGTTGTTGTGCTGCGGGCCGAGGCCGTGGTCGAGCAGCATGGCGAGACAATCGTGGCCCGGCGTGAACATGGTGTTGTAGAGCGCCTGGCTGTCGTTCGGGTCGGCGCCGGCATCGAGCAGCAAGCCCGCGAGCGCGACGCAGTCCTCGTGTGGGGGCTGGTTGACCGGGCCCATCTCGCCTTCCCCGAATGCGCCGGTCAACGCGGTGAACCGGTACTGGCCGCCCCACATGTAGTGGCAGTTCGGGTCGGCGCCGCGCTCGATCAGGAGCCCCGCGACGCCAAGTGTCGAACGGTTCGGCAGGTTGAGGCGCGAATAGCAGGCGTAGAGCAGCGGTTCCCAGTCGAAATACCCGCCGCGTCGATTGACCAAGGCCGGCTCCTCGTCGAGAAAACGCGCCACCGTCGCCGCGTCGCCGGCGCACGCCGCATGCCAGATGTCGCGGGATGCGAGTTCGGGATCGTCTTCGAGCATCTTGCGGGCCCGTTCGACATTGTCCGGCCGGTCGGTCTGGAAGTACGCGAGGCAACTCAGCAGCAGGAAGTCCGCGTTGTCTCGGGGGTGCGTGACATACGCTTCGAGTTGGCGCCAGGTGGCGAACCCGAAGTTGGTCGCGACGGCGTGCCGAGCCTCGGGTACAGAGGCGCCGGTGTCCTTCTGGTAGGACGCCACCCGGGCACGCACCTCGGGCATCGACTCGCCCCACGGCAGTTGCTTCGGCATCGGTCGTCCATCCCCGATCAAGCCCATCCGTGGGCTTGATCAGATCGCAAGACAAAAGCGCGGTTTCGTCTTGCTCCACAAATTCAATGGCTTGTGCCATCGAATTTGGCGGCACATCCCTGTGCCGCACTAGGGAAGCTCTTAATCAGAGCTTCCCTAACTTTACATCCGCCGCAACATCTCAGTCCCATCCCTTCGTTGCCTCGTCGTCATCGGTTTACACAGGCCATGATTCTGCTACTCTCTTAGCACTTCGTGGTGACGCTCGTTGGGAGGTCCGTCATGTGGGAGAGCGGCGATTGGAGGGCACCGCGCGCGGCGTGGACCTGGTTGGTCGGGATGAGTCTCTTCGCGGTATGTGCTGCCGGGGAGAGCAGCGTGCTCCAGGCCATGAAGGAGGAACTCAACCGGTCCATGGAGGTGCTGGGCGAGCAGCCCGTCCCGCCCTACTTTCTGAGTTACGAGATCACCGAGACGAAGGGCATCTCGGCCGGGGCGCAGTTTGGCGGCTTGGTGTTCAGCAACGAGTCCCGGCAGCGCATGCTCGATATCGACCTTCGTGTCGGCGATTACGGGCTCGACAACACCCGCCCGCTGCGCGGCCAGTCGAGCTTCTCGTTCTTCGGTAACCAGATGGTGGTAGCGCCCGTCGAGGACGATATCGATGCGATCCGTGCCCTGCTCTGGACGTCGACCGACAAGCGCTACAAGCGCGCGCTGGAAGAACTCACCACGGTGCAGACCGACGTGCAGGTGACCGTGGAGGCGGAGGACAAGGCGGGCGACTTCTCCCGCGAGGAACCGTCCAAGGGCGTCGAGCCGGAAAGACCCATCGAGGTCGATATCGCGGACTGGGAGGAGAAGGTACAGCGCTACACCGCACCCTTCGCCCGGTACGGCGACTTCTACGAGGCCCGGGCTTCGTTTTCCGCCAATGTCGAAACGCGCTGGTTCGTGAACAGCGACGGTTCCGAGATCCAGACCTCGGAGACCCTGTACCGATTGTTCATATCCGCCAGCACCAAGGCGGAAGATGGCATGGTGCTGCCGCTCTACAAGAGCTACATCGCGTTGACGCCCGAAAGCCTGCCGGACGACGAAACCGTGTCTCGCGACGTCGCGTCGATGGTCGAAACCCTGTTGGCGCTGCGCGAAGCGCCCCTCGTGGAGCCCTACACGGGACCGGCGATCCTGACCGGCGAGGCCAGCGGGGTGTTCTTCCACGAGATTCTCGGACATCGCGTCGAAGGGCATCGCCAGAAACTGGAGGACGAGGGCCAGACCTTCAAGAAGCTCCTCAACGAACGGGTCTTGCCCGCGAATTTCTCGGTTCACTTCGACCCGACGATGACGCGTCATGCGGGCACCGACCTGGTCGGCACCTACCGGTTCGACAACCAGGGGATCCCTGCACGCCGGGTGACCGTCATCGACAAGGGCATTCTCAAGCGCTTCCTATTGTCGCGCCGGCCTATCGACGGATTCCCCAATTCCAACGGCCATGGCCGCAAGCAGGCGGGCTACCAACCCGTGGCACGCCAGTCCAATCTGATCGTCGAAGTCACGGATCCGCTAACCAGTGACGAACTCAAGGATCGGTTGCTGGCCGCCATCGAAGCCGAGGGCAAGCCGTTCGGGTTGCGTTTCGAAGCCATCCAAGGCGGATTCACGATGACGGGCCGCTTCATCCCCAACTCGTTCAACGTGACGCCGTTGATCGTCTATCGCATCCATCCCGACGGCCGCGAAGAACTGGTGCGAGGCGTCGACCTCATCGGTACGCCACTCACGACCTTCAGCCGGGTGACGGCGGGCGATGATCAGATCGCGGTGTTCAACGGGACCTGCGGGGCCGAATCCGGCGGCGTACCCGTCTCGGCGGCATCGCCGAGCATCCTGGTCTCCCAGATCGAAGTGCAGAAAAAGGGCAAGTCGCAGGATCGCCCGCCGTTGCTTCCGGCCCCCGTCGGGGACGACCGGTTGGGCTTGTGGATCTACTAGGAGTCGTAGTGTGAAGAAAAGAACGTTCCTACCCGATGCGCTAGCCACGACCGTGTTGGTTGCACTTTTCGGCACGACTACCCATGCCGATGACGAAGTCCTGATGCAAGCCATGCACGACGAGCTTGCGCGCACCATGGATGAGCTTCGCATGGAAGACATGGACAGCCCCTACTTCGTCGCCTACACGGTTCGCGACACCGCGCAGGTATCGACGGGGGCCAGTTTCGGCGCGCTGCTGCCAAGCTCGAAGAGCCGGTCGCGGCGGTTGAGCGTCGAACTACGGGTCGGCGACCCTTCATTCGACAACACCAACTTCCGCGCCATGGGATCGTTCCAGTCTGGCGGGGGCGGCGCGATGCTGCCGCTCACGGACGACGCGGTCGAGATTCGCCGACAGATCTGGCTCGCCACGGACGCCGCCTACAAGAACGCGCTCAAGCAGATCGCCGCCAAGCGCGCCGGGCTGCAGAACGCCACCCGAATCGAGGATCTCGGGGATCTCGCTCCCCAGGAGCCGTATACGCATACCGACGAGGCGCACGGAGATCTACCCGGGTTGCCCGACATCGAGACGCTGGTCCGCAATCTCTCCATGCAGTTCCGGGACATGCCGCACATCATGGATTCCAGCGTGCGAGCACGTGTCTCGCAGGCTCGTACGTACTATCTCAACAGCGAGGGTTCGTCCTTCATCCGCTCCGATCCGCTCGCTCGCCTGTCGGTAACCGCCGAGACGCAAGCCGTCGATGGAACGATGCTGCACGACTTCCGGGCGATCTACGCGGATTCCTGGGACGAGATCGGCAAGCGCGATGATCTTGCCGCCGAGGTCGAAGCATTGGGCACCGCGATCGCCGCCCGGCGGTCGGCGGCGAAACTCGAAGACCGCTACATCGGTCCCGTGCTGTTCGAAGGCCAAGCCGCCGCCGAATTCACCGCCCAGGTATTGGTGCCGAGGCTCCGGGGCGTGCGCACCCCCGACACCGAGTCTCGATTCGCCGGGTCCATGCAGCAATCGGGCAACCCCTTTCTCGACAAGATCGGCGCTCGCGTCCTGGCGCGTTTCCTGGACCTCAAGGACGATCCGACACTCACCGGCAACGGCTTTGTGAGCGGCTATCCCGTCGACGACGAGGGCGTCCCCGCCGAGGCCACGAGCCTGGTCGAGAACGGCATCCTGAAGACATTGGTCACGACCCGTAATCCGGTCCGCGGAATTGACGGCAGCACGGGCAACCGACGTGGCAGTGGCCCACAACCGAGCAACGTCGCGATGACCAGCAAACGAGGCATGACCCGCGAAGAACTGTACGGGGAGATGTACTTGCTGATGGAAGAACGGGAGGCCGAGTACGGCATCGTCGTGCGCCGGCTCGGCAATCCGCGCATGAAACCCGCAGGCTCCGGCTTCTCGATCAGTTTCGGCGGCTCCGGCCCCGGGCAGGGCAACATCGAAAACGCCCTGCTCGCCTACAAGGTGTTCCCCGATGGTCGCGAGGAACTGCTTCAGACGGTGGAGTTCGCGGGCATCGCGGACTCCGTGTTCAAGGAGATCGTGGCGGCCTCGGACTCGAATACCATCTATACCCGCACCGCGGGTTCGTCCGGCTTCTCCAGCGGGATGGTGGTGATGATCGGGATGACGCCCGCGCAAGGATCCACCGTGACGTTGTCCGTCCCCGACCTCCTGTTCGAAGAGTTGAGCGTACGCAAACCAACGGGGAACCTGCCTCACCTGCCGGTGGCGGCGCATCCGTTCTTCGAAGAATAGCGGGCGCCGCGGCAACCCATCGCCCGTACGGCCGGGTTGGTCCCGTCCCGCGTCGTCCCGGCCACCACCGTCGTGCGGGCGGGGACAAGCCCGGGACAAGCCCCGCCCCTACGGGGTCGACCTGCACGGGCGTAGACGCGATCTTTCGCGAGGCTATGTCGGCAAGGCGCCAATCAATGGCCCGAACATACCCTCCCGGGCGGGGGATTGACCTGCGGCGAGGGCGAGGACGGCGGCGACTCCCCAAACCGTAAGCGGGCGTACGGGACCAGCCACCTAGCCGATCCTCACTTTGCCGCGCTCGCTCCGGTACCAGTCGAGGAGCGACTGATCGGTCCACGTTGCCGACAGTTGATCTGCCCTGGCGAGGCACTCGGCTGCGGACTCCGTCTCGGACAGTCCGGCATGCGCCGTCGCAGCCGCCAGGCGGATGAAGGCCTCGTCCACCGGTTCCTCACCGTTGGCGGCAATCACCTCGAGCGCGGCGTTCACGTAGCGCATTGCCCGGGCGTGATCTCCCGTGCGGTTGTTCACGAGCGCCAGCAGGTAGAGGGCCCGTTCCTCGTTGACCCACGTGCCGCACCGCCTCCAGAACGTGTGCGCCGCCTCGGCGCAGTCCAACATCAGCCTGCGCTGATTCTCGTCCAGGTTCTCGGATTCGACCAGTTCGCTCGCCAGGTTGTTGTTGGCGACCGCCATGCCGCGATCCGAAGCCCGGGACTCGCCGAGACCCGCGGCCAGTCGATTGGCCGCTCGGATGACCAGGCCGGCGTCGGCGCACCGTCCCGACCCCGCGAGCGCACGCGCCAGGGACGACTTGACCGAGAGATAGACGCCGAGCGGGTCGTCCACTGCCTGGAGGGCGTCGATTTCCGCCTGCTGGCCGGCGACGGGTGCATCGTCCATGTAGCGAGCGACCGCCAAATGGACGCCGACTTTCGAATTCCCCGAACCGCCCGCCCCGGCCTTGCTCGCCGCCTCCGCGAACCGCCTGGCACGCGCCCAGTCGCCAAGATGCTCGCCGATCGTGTGGTTGGCGAGCATGAGGCACTGGGCCGGCTCGTCGCCCTGCAACTCGTCGAGATTCGCGGCCTCCAGTTCGTCCGCCAGCCGCTCGCTCTCGGTGTCGTGGTACCCCCAGCCGTCTCGAATCAGGTCCTTGATCAAAATTCTCTCCGATTGCTGTGCAGCATGCCGTTCAGATCCGAAGCAGGTCGGCTTCCTCGGACAGCTTCGGTTGGGGCACGCCGGCGACGCCGAGCAAGACGCGCTCCAGCGACTGCCACGCATCACCGCGCAACATCCCCTTCGACTGCAGGTCGAGCAACGCGCATTCCTTGTGTAGTTCGTCGACTCCCTGCGGCCCCAAGCGCCTTACCGCAGCGTTGAGCGCGGCTAACCGGCTGCGCGCGATCCGTGGATTTGCGCCGGCCGCGAGTTCCGCGGCGCGCTGTAGCTGGCTGGCGAGCGCGGCGATCACCATGAACACGGCGACGCCTTCCTGGCGCAGGATGCCCAGCATCCGCTGGACCCGGGCGCCGCGCCCGGCGAAGGCGGCGTCGATCAACTCGAAGGTGTCGAAGTGCGCGGCGTCGCCGACGCCGCTCTCGATCTCAGCGACCCCAAGACGTCCTTCGCCGTGCAGCAGCTTGAGCTTCGCGATTTCCTGGACGGCCGCCAGCAGGTTACCCTCGACGCGTTCGGCGAGGGCGTCCAAGGCGTCGCGGCCGAGTTCAAGCCCCTGGCGCCGGCAGCGCCCGTCGAGCCAACGCGGCAGGTCGCGGCCACTGACCGGCCACACGGGAATCACCGCCCCCGCCCGGTCGATCGCCTTGTACCAGGCGTTGCTGCGCTGCCGCCAATCTAAGCCGGCGGCGCGGCACAGGACGAGCGTGTCGGGCAGCGGCGCTTCGAGATAGCCGCGAATGGCTTCGGAGCCGGCGCGGTCGAGTCCCCGCGGCGGAATGCGCACGTCGAGCAGCCGCTTGGTGGCGAACAGCGAGAGATTGCCCGCGTCCGCGAACAGATCGTCCCAGGGCGCCCTGGCCACCGCTTCGAAGATCGTGCGTTCGTCGTAACCGAGGTCCGTGGCAGCAGCCACGATGTCGTCGCAGGCTTCGTCCACGAGAAGTTGCTCGTCGCCGCTGACGAGGTAGATGTGCCTCAAGTCGCCGGCTTCGAGGTGCCGTTGAAGTTGCTCAGCGCGGATCTGCATTCGTCGGTTCCCCTCGTCTCGACAAGGCATCCAAGGTCCGGACCATGCGGCCGACCAGATCCTCCCGGGCTTCGGCAGCGAGCAACCTGCGCTCTTCGCTGCTGCCGATGAGATTGTCCCGGTCGAGGCGGGCCACGCGCTCGCTGCGTAGCACCCGCGCGGCGGCGAGCTCTTCACCGCTGCCGTCGTTCACCGCGAATGTCACCTGCAACGACAGTTCGTATTCGGCGGTACGGGCACCCTGGGTCACGGATACGCTGCGCCAATCGTCGTCCTGGTCCGACAACCGCACCACCACCTGGGCATCGTTATCGACAAGTCGGACGCCTGCCGATTCCAGTGCGCGGGTGAGGTCGATGTCCAGATCCACACCGTGGGCTGCTTCGATACGGGCGGTTTCGAACGTCGTCGCGAGATCCCATGTGCGCAGTTGGAAGCCGCACCCGGCACAAGCCAGGATGGCGAGCCATGCCCCGACGCAGGCGATACGGGTCATCCGACTACCAGGTTCACCAGCTTGCCGGGTACGACGATGGTCTTTCTCAACACGCCGTCGCCCAGGTGGCGGGCGACATTCTCGTTCGCCTTCGCAGCGGCAACCACCGTCTCCTCGTCGGCGTCCGCCGCAACGGCTACCCGGCCGCGCACCTTGCCGTTGACCTGAACGGCGAGTTCCAACGTCGACTCCACGGTCTTCGCCTCGTCGTATTCCGGCCAGCGCGCCGCGCCGAACACGCCACCCTTGTGTCCGAGCCGAAGGTAGAGTTCCTCGGCGATGTGCGGCGCGAAAGGCGCCAGCATGACCACCAGTGGGGTCAGTTCGGCGCGCTTCGGCGTCCGGCCGCCGGCACGTACCTGGTTTAGGTATTCCATCATCGCCGCGATGGCGGTGTTGAACTGCAGCGCCGGAATCTGATCGCTCACCTGCTTGATCGTGCGGTGCAGGGCGCGTTCGACGCCCGGATCGGCCGGGCCGGTCTCGGCACCGACGACGCTTCGCCAGAGCCGGTTCAGGAAACCCCGCGGCCCCTGGATGCCCAGGCTCTGGTAGTCGGCGACCTGGTCGTAGGGGCCGAGGAAGAGCAGGAAGAGGCGCATGGTGTCCGCCCCGAACTCGTTGATGATGTCGTCCGGGATGATGACGTTGCCGCGGCTCTTGGACATCTTGCGGCCGTCGCGGATCAGCAGGCCGTGGGCACGGAACGTGGCGAACGGTTCGTCGAACTCCAACTCGCCCAGATCGGCCAGCGCCATCGTGAGGAACCGGGCGTACATGAGGTGCAGCACCGCGTGTTCGTTGCCGCCGATGTAGGAATCCACCGGCAACCACCGGCGGGTCAACTCGGCATCGAAAGGCACGTCGTCGCGGTCGGCACTGGGATAGCGCAGGAAATACCAGCCGCTGCACAGGAAGTTGTCGGTGACGTCGGTGTCGCGGTGCGCCGGGGCGCCGCAGCTTGGGCAGGGGGTCTCGTACCAATCCGTCGCCCGGGCGAGCGGGCTCACGCCGGAGTCGTCGGGCTGGAAATCGTCCAGGTGCGGAAGTTCGACGGGAAGCTCGGCTTCGGGCACCGGCACAGGGCCGCAGGCGTCGCAGTGGATGATCGGGATCGGCGGCCCCCAGTAGCGTTGCCGGGACACGCACCAGTCGCGCAGATGGTAGTTGACCTGCGCCTCGGCGACGCCGCGTCCCGCGAGCCACTCGACGATCGCCCGTTTGCCGTCGGCGACGGATAGCGCATCGAAATCCCCCGAGTTGACCAGGGTCCCGTCGCCGACAAACGCCTCCTCAAGGGGCGTTTCCGCGTCCTCACCGGGCGCGGCGATAACGCGCACGATGGGCAGATCGAAGGCTTTGGCGAATTCGAAGTCCCGGGTGTCGTGACCCGGCACCGCCATGATCGCGCCGGTGCCGTAGCCCATGAGCACGTAGTCCGCGATCCACACCGGAATCTCGGCGCCGTTCACCGGGTTGACGCAATGCGCTCCCGTGAACACGCCGGTCTTGTCCTTGTCGATCTTCTGCCGCTCGACGAGGTCCTGCTTGGCGACCCTCTCCCGGTAGGCCTCGACGGCTTGACGCTCCCCGGGGGTCGTCACCACCCCTACCAGCGGGTGTTCCGGGGCAAGCACCATATAGGTGGCACCGAACAGCGTGTCCGGTCGCGTCGTGAAGACGCGGATCGTCTCGTCGTGGCCCACGACGGGGAAATCCACCTCCGCACCCTCGCTGCGGCCGATCCAGTTGGCCTGGGCTTTCTTGGTCTTCTCCGACCAGTCGATCACGTCCAGGTTGCCGAGCAGGCGCTCCGCGTAGGCCGTGATCTTGAAAAACCACTGCGGCAGTTGGCGCTGCTCCACCGTCGCTTCGCAACGTTCACAAAGGCCGTCCAGGACCTGCTCGTTGGCGAGCACGGTCTTGCACGACGGGCACCAGTTGACCGGCGCTTCCCGACGCTCCGCCAAGCCGGCCGACAGGAGCTTCAGGAACACCCACTGCGTCCACTTGTAGTAGCCGGAGTCCGTGGAGTTGACGGTGTGCGTCCAGTCGAACATGCCGCCGAAGCGCTTCAGCACCCGCGTGAAGTTGGCGACGTTCTCCGGAATGAGATCGTTGGGGTTCTTGCCCACCTTCAGGGCGTAGTTCTCCGAGTGGATGCCGAACGCGTCGAAGCCGATGGGCTCGAACACGTCCTTGCCCATCAGACGCCAGAAGCGACCGTTCACGTCGGCGCCCGTGTAGGCATAGAGGTTCCCGATGTGCAGCCCTTCGGCGGAGGGGTACGGGAACATCATCAGGTTGTAGTAGGGATCCCGGGCGTTGCGCAGATCCTCGTCGCTCCACGCGTTGGTGCCGCGGCGTTCCCATTCCGCCTGCCACTTGGCCTCCACGGCCTGCGGGTCGTAGCGCTCGCTCGTCATCGTTCAAGGGTGCCGGTGAGAGGGTGCGCCACCTTACGCGAAACGGGGTCGGAAATGAACGTTCACCCCCCTCGGCGGGTCGTAGGGGAAGGGGACACACGCGATTCCGTCCCACGCCTGTAGGACATCTTCCCGTGGCGACATCGAAATGGGCCGCCCGCCATGCGTGCCGGGCTGGCAACCCTGCCGCGGTGCCGCGCGGAACGTGCCGGCGAGAACAGCGGTGACAACGTCCATCCTCGTCGGCAGGTTTCGTTCACCGACGGCTTCAAATCAAATCGGCGTACACCTTATTTCCGTCCTCGGCTGTCCAACGGACCAGGACCACCTCAGACAACCTGTCCTTTAGCCGGCTTCGCGATGGGTGTAATTTCCGCCGGAAGATTGATCGCGAACACCGAGATGAGTTTCCCGTAGGAACACGATGTACCTGTTATTGACTATATAGGGTTGGCTGACACCATAAACCATGGGGCCGGTTGCTACAATGGCCCGTCATCGGCCGAGAGGTCGAATGGTAATTCGATGAATTCTTGCTTTTCAAATCGCACAATAGTCAAGAGACCGAGACGCTACCTCGTTCTGTTGCTCACGACGATGGTGCTGGTGTCCACGGCTCCGCTCGCGCTCGGTAAAATAGACCTGACCGAACTTGATTTCAGGCATGGGATCGCGTTTTTTCATGACCTCAAGTATCCGGCTGACTTTGAACACCTGGACTATGTGAATCCCGATGCACCCAAGGGCGGCAAACTGGTGTTGCCGACCCAGATCAGGTTCAACACCCTATCGCCCGGCACCAGCCAGTCAATCACGGCGCCGGGTCTCAACTGGACGTTCGATACGTTGTTGATCCGTGCAGGCGACGAAGTCAGTGGATTCTACGGTCGTCTGGCAAGTGGGATTGCGATCACGCCCGACGAACGCGTCATTGTCATCCGCATTCATCCGGACGCACGCTGGCACGACGGGGTGCCAGTGACCTCCGCGGACGTAGTATTTTCCCTGGAATACATGTTGGCGCGGGTAGAGTTGGCGGACTATTACGAGTTCGCGAAAGACGTGGAGCAGATCGATGCGCGCCATTTTGCGATTCACCTGAGCGAACCACTTACCCTGAATAACGCCATTATCATGCAACATATGCAGGTCATGCCGGCCCACTACTGGCGCGAACGCGACCCGTCGAAGGTAAGTCTTTCCCTGCCACTAAGTAGCGGACCCTATCGGGTGAGCGCCGTCAGTCAGGGCCGTTACGTGGAGTACGA
>JAGWBM010000042.1:0-31746 GCA_021295895.1 Pseudomonadales bacterium | reverse complement strand
TTCGAGCGTGTTCGCTACGAGGTATACCGCGATGCGACCGTCACCCGTGAGGCGCTGCGCAAGGGACTGATTGACATATGGACTGAACAGGATATGCGTTATTGGCATAGCGCTTTCGACACGCCAGCGACCGAAAAGGGCTGGCTGAAGAAAATCAGACGCAACTTTGGCTTTGAGATTGGGATTCGTCGTGCCCTTTCATTCAACAATCGACTGGACAAGTTCAAGGACCGCCGCGTACGTCAGGCGTTGACACTCGCGATGGACTTCGAGTGGCAGAATCGCGCGCTGCACTTCGGCGATCGAACCCGGGCCCAATCGTATTGGCAGGATACGCCGCTGCAGGCTACGGGTCTTCCCAGTGAAGACGAGCTGGTGCTGCTTGAACCCTTCAGAGACCAGCTGCCACCGGAGCTGTTCACACATCCGTTTCGATTTACCGAGGTAAAGAATCAGGCACAGCATCGAGCCAACATGCTAAAGGCGCGACAGTTGCTTGTCGAAGCCGGCTGGCGGGTCGTCGATGGTGTGCTGCGTAACGCGGAAGGTGAACCCTTCGAGATGACGTTCCTGTCCCAGAATCCTGAAGATGCACGCATCCTGCTACCCTTCTTTGAACAGCTGGACCAGTTGGGCATACAGGCCGATATCCATCTGGCCGAAACCAGTCAGTACATCAACCGGTTGCGTAACTATCAGTTCGACGCGATGTTACGCAATGGCGATATCATGATGCCGCCGATGATCGAACTGCGATCGACCTATCACACCCAGTCCGTGATGCAGCCGTTGTCGCGTAATCAGGCGGGGATTGGTCTTCCGGTGCTCGACTACCTGGTGGACAGGGCGGAGGTTGCGAGGACCATGAGTGACATCGTTGCCGTGTGTCGTGCTATCGACCGGGTATTGCTCTGGCACTACTTCCAGATTCCCCTGTATAAGGTGGACAGGCCAAGGACGGTGTACTGGGACCGATTCGGCGTGCCGGACTCTCAACCACGTTACTTGCCAGCATTCCCGGATGGCTGGTGGTTTGATCCGCAGAAAGCTGCACGCATCAGACTGGAAGATGAGTGAAGGGTCAAGGCTCGAAGGTATTGTGTGGCAGTTGACCTGCTCCCTCGAGCCCTCGCTGCTATCCAGGCGGCAGTTATCGGTTGCGGTTTCTCAGTACCAGGCCCCCTCGTTCTCCCGTCAGCTCATCGTCTTCCAGTATAACCACGCCGTTTACCAGGGTTGCCCGATAGCCCACGGCTGCCTGTAGCAAACGCGACGCTCCCGCTGGGAAGTCAGATACCCGCTTTGGCTGGCGCTCTGCAACCCGGTCGATGTCGATCACGTTGATATCGGCCTTCTTGCCGACTTCCAGGGAACCGATTTCATCGAACCCGAGTACCCGAGCCTGTTTGCCGGTCAGTAGATGAACCGCTTCCTCAATGGAAAACACACCCCTGTCGCGGTGCCAGTATGACAGCAGGAAACTGGTCCAGCCGACGTCAGAAATCACACCCAGATGGGCACCTGCATCTCCGACTCCCGGCACTATCCAATCGGAACGCATGAAACCCGGCAGGACCTCGAGGTCCTCGTTTACAAAACGCACGTGAAACAGCCCCTCGCCATTGGACTCCAGCATATAACGCAGCCAGGTTTCGGCGGGATGCTCGCCGGCATTTGCAGCAAGATTGGCGAGTGACTCATTGTCGGCGCGCACATAGTTGGGGCGGTCATCTGTCCCCATCCAGAAACTTTTGCCCATGGGAATCGTAAATCGTGAAGAGGACATGGTCTGACCGATCGACTCGGCATTTTCCATGCGCTTCGCCTCGTTGACCAGACGATTGCGGAAGGTGGCATCACGAATTGCTGACAGTCTGGCCGCCTGGTCCATGGCCCGCAATTCCCGCCAGGTCGGCCACTTCAGGCGCATCCCGATCAGCACATTGGTCTTGAGGCCCGACAGAAAACCCGCGGCACGCGGCTGTGTCGTGCCTGTGATATCCAGCCCGGCCCGCTTCATGTCATCAATCGCAGGTTGGTAAGCACTGGCACCACCTTCACCTGGCTCCCACGGCGCGCTGAACAGCAACCGGGTGCCTGAGGCAGTTAGCTGCTGCTTCATCAGCGCCAGTTCCTCATCGAGTTTGCCGCTCTCGATGACGCTCTGCAGCATGCCGCCGTGCTGCCCTACAGCCTTCGAGATCGCGATGACCTCCTCATCGGTCGCGAACGTGCCTGGTATGCAGCGTCCATCGGCCATTCGATGGGCCCGCAGCCGATTGGTGGAAAACCCTACCGCACCGTCTTTGACTGACTCACCGACCAACTGGGCAATCTGGCCAATTTCTTCGCTAGTAGGCTGATCATCCACGGAGCGTTCACCCATGACGTAGTAGCGCACAGCGGAATGGCCTACCAGGCCTGCGACATTAATGCCCGGCTGCCGCTTCTCTACTGAATCCAGATACTCACCATAGGAATTCCAGTCCCAGGGCAGGCCCTGCAGGATGGATTCACGGGGGATATCCTCGACAGACTCCATCATGCTCGCCAGCACCTCCCGGTGTTCATTGCGTACCGGCGCGATCGTGACCCCGCAGTTGCCCATCAATGCCGTGGTAACGCCATGGGACGATGCCGGCGTCATCATCGGGTCCCAGCCGACCTGGGCATCGAGATGGGTGTGCAGATCCACAAAACCAGGCGTCACCGTGGCGCCCGCTGCATCGATCTCACGAATGCCCCGTTCCGGTACGTCACCCAGTCCAGTGACGGTATCACCGCGGACCGCGACGTCTCCCTCGTAGCCCGGGTTACCCAGACCATCGACAATCATTCCGTTGCGGATGACGAGATCGTGCTTCATGTCAGTGCCTTCGTAGTCTTTGAAGCGTCATTGCTGTCCCACGAAGTGGGCCAAAAAACACGGCCTGAACGCTCCTTTCTGTACGGTTNNAAACAACGATGTTCAGGCGATGGCCCACAATAGCACGGCTCTCGAGCAGTTTCTCAGGCTGGTGCCGAGACATGAGTTCGAGTCTCTCGCGAAACGGCACCACAAGGGCCGCAAGCTGCGCAGTATGACGCGCTGGAACCAGTTCGTGGCGATGGCGGTCGGGCAGCTCCCCGGGCGCAGCAGGTAAACGCGACATCGTGTCGAACCTGTCGGCGCAGCAGCGCGCCGATCCGTCCGACGTCGTCGTCCCGGGTCGCCGGGACGGGCACAATGACAGATCGGCTTGCCGCACTTGCGGGCGAACTCCACGGGCGCGCCCGGACGGAAGTCGCCGATGGCGCCCAGTTCGCCGCGCAGCTCGTCCCGAATACGCCTCAGTCGGTCGATGTCTCCGCCATCGGTCATGAAGGCCTCCTTGCCGCCGCGACGAATCCGACGTGCACCCCCACCGTGCAAAGTGATTGTCAATATGTGCCTGCACAGCTATCTTGGGTTGGGACCGACCGAACAGGTTTAGGTCGATGATTGCCACGGAAGCGATACCCAGACAAGAAATGTACAGCCAGACAATTCAGGCCTCGAATGCCCAGGCAGCGGACTGACGTCCGCTGACACTTGAATGCCGCTGGCATCCGGTCGCAAACGGGTCCTCTACTTTCCGCAGTGGATAGACTTTCGCGTGGAACGGGGCATTGTTGAATATGCACTTGGGGCGCGCTGGACCCTAACCAGCGTCGCGGATCATGGTGGGTACTTTGGGGGGGTGCTACGTGTCGGGCCAATCTATGATGGGATCATCACCCTCATCAGACACGCTGACGCAGGCATTGTCCGTTTTTTGAAGAAGAGTGAAGCACCGGTGGTCGACCTAATCAATGCGGTGCCGGAACTCGATCTGCCGAGGGTATTGCTGGACGATCACGAGATTGGCGTGATGGGAGCCGATCACCTTGTGGACAAAGGATTCGAACACCTAGCGTTTGTACGGGCGATGACTTCTCGTCAGACGGAAAATCGGGCGGCTGCATTTGATGAGTGCGTTGAACGACGAGGCAGAACCGTGCACCGATTGGATCTGGTAGCTGGCGGCGTGAGTGTGATGCAACCTGTCGAAGGTCGATTGCGTATTTCCTGGCTTGCTGCAGAGTTCCAGCGACTACCCAAGCCGCTTGGGATCATGATTCAGTACGATAGCTTGTATCGGCATGTCGTCGAAGCGTGCGCGTTCGCCGGTCTGAGGATTCCAGATGACGTCGCGGTCGTGTCGGTCGGCAACACCGAGTCGGTGTGTGAACTTTCTGAACCCACGCTGACCAGCATCGAACACAATCAGCAGAGTCAGGGCTATGAAGCCGCCGTCTTGCTGGATCAACTCATGGACGGATCACCACCACCAGCAGATCCAATGATAGTGTCACCCCTTCATGTGGTGACTCGTGAAAGTACTGACATTTTTGCCGTGCATGATCGGACTTTGCGAACGGCGCTTTATTTCCTGCGGGATAACTTTCGCGATCCGACCATTTCCGTTTCGGACGTCGTGAAGGCATGTGGTACTTCTCGAAGGCATCTCTATTCTACCTTCGAACGTCATTGGAATCGCCCCATTGCCAGTACACTTGCAGAACTCCGGATCGCGGAGGCCAAGCGTCTGCTCACCTCTACGAGTGAAAAACAGTATTCGGTCGCGGTACAATCTGGCTTCCTCAGTTCGTCCCAACTGTCAAAAGTGTTTTCCAATCGGGTAGGGATTACGCCGGGTGCGTTCAGGTCGAGGACAAAACGCGACTCCAAACTTCCACCCGAATAGACCCCATTGGGACCGTCACAGGACGAACTGAAGGCAGTCGCCATTCCTGACAGGCATCTCTTTTCTACGATCTGGCGTGCACGAATGAGAAAGTCGTTTGCACGAACTGGCATAGTATGAAGTAACACTCATACATTACGCTATGGTATCAGCAGGGTGGCCCCCAAAGGAGCCTGAAGTCCCGGATGCGAGAGACTCATCTTGCACGCTCAATACATGCATGATGAGCCACATCCTAGTACTGGTGTCTTGGCAACGAATCTGAACCAGCACAATGAGTGGAAAATAGATATGAAACAACATTCTAAGCCTGCAGGGGTCGGCTACGCTGTCAGCACCCTGCTTATTGGCAGCCTTGATGGAGGGAACGTAGCGTGAAGAAGCTCACACCACCCGCGTTATTGGGATTAGCGCTAGTTTTGACGGGTTTCCCAGCTGCTTTTTCCGCCGATGAGGCTGAAGACGAAGCAAAGTATATTGAAGAAGTCATAGTCGTCGCTGAACGTGGCGAGACCAACGTCATGGATAGGGCCATGACAGTGACTGGCTTCAACGCTCAATTGATCGAAAAACTGGGTATTCAGAATACTGACGACCTGGAAGTTCTGGTCCCTGGTTTGCAGGTCGGCAACCGCAGCCAGGGCAGCCCACCGGGACTCGTAGGGAACGAGAACGACCACTTCTTCATGCGCGGCCTGGGCACCGAGAGATCGAGCAACCTATTCCCTGACACATCCGTTGCCATTTATGTCGATGGGGTTTATACGGACCAGACCTTCGGCATTGACGGCGGCATGTTTGACGTTGATCGTGTTGAAGTAGCCCGCGGACCTCAGGGTACCACCGGTGGCAAAAATGGCATTGCCGGATCGATCAACTTCCACACCCGCAAGCCAACGGATACGTTCGACGTGCGATCTACCGTGGAAATCAATAGTATTTCGACGCAACGATTGCAGCTTGCGTTCGGCGGTCCGATTCGCAACAGCGACTTCAGTTATCGGTTGGGTGTCAGCTCCTATACCGGTGATGGTCGGATCAAGAATCACAGCGGGCCCGATGCGATGAAACCGGACGAGCGCATTATTAAGCCCCAGATACGCTGGAAGAACGATCGCTGGGATATAACTGCACGTTATTCCCGCATGGAGGACACGGGGACACCGAACTCGTCCCTACCGCTCACCTCGGAAAATACCGTTGACGAATTCATCCTTGCCAATGGCGAACGACTATGTGCATTCAACCCTGACAGCGGTATGGAAGAGTGTCAACGCAATCCATATTTTGGCGTCCAGCCGGCACCCGCTGTCGCGGGCTGTTCCAACATCAGCCAGGATGGGACCCGTGACCCGAACAAATTTATCTGCGATGCGGATGAACTGCGCTGGGAAGTTGCATTTAACGCCCCCATCGCGAAGGACAGCACCGCGGAGAACTTTTCCCTTGATGTACTCTTTTCGATTAGCGACACCCTGACGCTCAACTACAAGTTTGGCTGGCATGATGTCTATGAGAGCACTCGCAATGATCCTGACCACCGCAATCGTGTTGGTGGTGGCGTCTGTCCGTTCACTCATCCGTCGGTAATCGCCGGCGTGTTGCAGGCAGGTCAGACCAGTCGGATCTGCGCACTTGACGGTGGTGGTAATGGCACGTTCACCGATCAGCTAAGCGAGCACGTTTTTACCTCTGAGCAGACCAGTCAAGAGATCACGCTGGTGTCCGACTTCGACGGTCCGTTTAACTTCACCCTGGGGGCCAACACTATCCAAAATGAAGAACCCTATATGAACCGACTGTTTGATAATGGATGGAGATCGGGTGGTGACTGGTTGTTTTCAGACAATTCCGCCGCCTGTAACGCCAACATCGAGGCCATGTTTGGCACGGGTGGCACACTCAGCGGCGGTGACAGCTGGCTGCTGAGAGAACTGCATACCAATCCGGCCACCATGGCCCATGCCGAGTCAACGTTCAATTTCGTTGTTGCTTGCCCGGGTTCACCTGAGCTCCTCGGTTATCCCGATGCAGGTATAGGCGATTTCTATGCCGCTAATCCAAACGGTCAAATCAACGGGTATCTTGGCAGTGCCTTACAGGAAGCCACGGGTATTTACCTCAACCTTGAGTACGTGTTCAGCGACAATTGGACGGTCTTCGCTGGTATTCGACGCAGTGACGACGACAAGGATCGTACCCAAGAAGCAGCCTCGGGCATTCGGGCCTTCGAAAAATCCGACCCGACTGTTCGATGTGACATGAACACGGGCGGTGGCGTCGATCTCTGCGAGGATGGCTTCGGCGTCGTCACCCTAAACCTGGCGGGTTCGGACATCGCGAATAAAGCGCCGAAGGCCGAGCTGCACTGGGGTGCAACCACCTGGAATGCCGGCATCGAATTCCGACCCGGTGACCAGAATGTGATGTATTACGGCCGGATCTCCACGGGATACCGGGCCGGGGGCTCCTTTCCCTTCCGTACTGAGCACCCGGGACCATGGCAATACCCGGCGGAGGAGTTGATCAACTACGAAGTAGGCGTCAAGGGCCTGTATTTCGACAATAAGGTGCAGTTGTCGGCCACTTATTTCCTCCAGGACTTCGACAAGCACTGGGTCTTCGCCAGCCGACTTAGGACCGCGGACGAACAGGAGACCGATCCTGACGGCGGTCCTATAACCGGGGAAATCAACGCGATCGGAGGTTCGGAGATCGCCGGCACTGAGCTGGAAGGCGCCTGGCGGATTACCGACCGGTTCACCCTGCGTGGCTTCTATAACTACCTGGACTCTGATATCGGCCCCTATGCTGCACTGGTGTCTTACGTGGGTCCAGGCGAATCAGGCACCTGGGTGCGGCTTCCCTGGACCGACAGCATGGGCAATGCGCGTGTCAATTGGATTTTTGGCTCCGACGAGCCGAAGGAACTGGTCGGCAAACAGCTGCCGAACTCGCCCAATCACAAGACCTCCCTGACCTTAAGTTATGATGTGCCCATGCCGGGCAACTGGGGTGGTCTGGAACTGCTGACCATCGCCAACAACCGTGGCAAGAAATTCGTCGAAATCGTGAACTACCCTGGGTATCAGGTTGACGCCTATACGCGATGGGACGTGCGTGCAAACTGGAAATCGGCAGATTCAGCGTGGCGGGTTACCGCGTACGTCACGAACATTCTTGATGAAGCTGCGCTGCACATGTGGAAACCCATTGGATCTGTTGGCAGCGTCTTTGGCACTGTCGTCGAACCTCGTGAGTTTGGCATCAGCGTCTCCTGGGAGCCGTAGACGCAATTTCCGTTCGGACCCGCCTGCGGGTCCGGACGATCCAATCAATGCACCGCCGGGGCGCGCCGTACCGGCGGTACGTTGTATTCGCTGTCTAGGGATGATTGGCGACACGTTAAGACGAGCGCCCCTTTTTTCGGTGTTCTGCCTCGCTGGTGTTGCTGCCTGTGGTGGCGGCGGCAGCAGTTCGCCGTCTGCAAACGGTGGACCTGTTCCGGTTCCGGATCCTCCTGCGAACCAAGGAGGTAACGACAGCCAAGTACGGTTCGCCGACAGAACGAGTGATCTAGGTCTGGACTATTTCATTGAAAATACGTCGGCCGGGGATGAGGCTACCGATGTCAGCGGCGGACTCGCCCTTGATGACATCGATAACGACGGTAGCCTGGAACTCTATGTGGCGCACGGGCGTGATGTCAAAGGCCGCCTGTTCAGTTTCGACGGCACGGATTTCGTCGAACTCGAGGACAACAACGGCATCCTGCCACTGACAATGGATCGGGCCGGTTATTTCATCGATCTTGACGCGGATGGCTGGAAAGATTTCATCTCGGTCCAGGACGAATCGGTCGAGGTTTTCATGAATGATCAGTCCGGACAATTCGAGGAAGCGACCGCTCGCAGTAACCTCTTCCACCAGCGTTCGACGTTCTCCATGGCCGCTGCGGACGTTGACCTAGATGGCGACGTCGATCTGTTCTTTTCCCATTGGGACGGAATTTTCGATAGCGGTGATATCCTGACCGAGTACCTGTGGCAGAACGACGGCACCGGCGTATTTACCGACATCAGTGATCGCGTCGCGATCACCGAAGCACCGGCCGCGAGCGTTCCCGGCTTTGTCCTCGAACTCTCCTATACGCCCACGTTTGCCGATATCGATAACGACGGATATCCCGATATGCTGCTCGCCAGTGACGACGGGTACTCTCAGGTCCTACGCAATGAGGCCGGCTGGCGGTTCACCGACGCGACCGTCCGGTCTGTGATTACAGACACCAACGGTATGGGTGGCGCGGTTACAGACTACGATCACGACGGTGATCTGGACTGGTTCGTCACCAGCATCCACAACCTCGAAACCAGCGGTGAGGGTACGATCACCGGCAATCGGCTGTATCGCAATGTGGATGGCCTGGGTAACTTCGATGACGCGACCGATGAGGCCGGCGTCCGGAACGGCGACTGGGGCTGGGGTGGCTGTTTCGCCGATTTTGACAACGACGGGCATCCGGACCTTTTTCACACCAACGGTATGCCGGATGTGGACGAGCGTTACGCGGATGATCCATCACGGCTGTTTATGGCCAATGGCGACGGCAGCTTCAGCGAGCGCGCGTTTTTCGCCGGTATCACGCACACAGACCGGGGGCTCGGCGTGGTCTGCGCCGACTACAACGGCGACGGCAGGATCGATATCCTGATCGCCAACAATGGTCAGTCCCCCACGGTCTACGAAAATATAACCGATAGTGACAATCACTATTTGACGATCGATCTAGTCGGCAAAGGCGCAAATCCCGATGCCATTGGTGCCCGGGTCACCATCGAGTCGGCCACCCGCAGCCAGCTTCAGGAGGTGCAGCTCGGGACCTGGTACCTGTCCCAGGGCCCGTCGATATTGCATTTCGGTCTCGGACAGGATGATACGGTAACGAACATCGACATCCGCTGGCCGGGACCCGGTCTGCCGACGACCCAGGTCAAAGAGGTGGCCGCCGACCAGCTCATCGTCGTTGAACAGCCGTGAACCTGCCGCTGAGAGTAGCACTTATCCTGCCCGTGCTGGGAATTACGGCCTGTGGTGGTGGAGGGAGCGGCACCACCGGAACGGTTACTCCGCCAACGAATAATGTCGGTTCGGGCGACGGCAGCGACGACGGGTCTGATGACAACGGTGACCAAGGTCCCCTCGACCACTGCGCGGCCAGTGTAGGCGTTTTCAGTAACGTTTCCATGGATTTGGGGCTTTGTTATGAGATCACGGATGCAGGCGTCGCGAGTGAGATCGAGGAGTTAGGGGGCGGTTTCGGCATGACCGACATCGACGGGGACGGACGGTTAGAACTCTATATCGCCTACGGTCAGAATACGTCTGGTCAACTTTTCAGCTTCGATGGCGTCCGGTTTAACGAACGGACTGGTAGTGGCATCGACCCGTCTGGGCCGGATCTGGCGGGTTATTTTATCGACCTGGACGGTGATGGTTTTAAGGACTTCATCTCGGCCCAGGAAACAGGCCTCGAGATTTTTGTTAACGACCAGACCGGGCGCTTTGACGGCGACACCGGTCTGATCAACATTTCGCACGATCGAGCAACTTTCTCCATGGCAGCAGCCGACTATGACGTCGATGGTGATCTCGATCTTTTTTTTACGCATTGGGGAACTGGCTCAATAAACGTTGGACAGGAATATCTGTGGAGGAACAATGGTGCCGGTGAGTTCGTTGATCTCAGTTTTCGCGTACCGGTGGAGACGACAGTTTCCGGCAATAGGTTGTTGTCGGAATATACGTTTACACCAGTGTTCGCGGACATTGATTCCGACGGCGCTCCCGACCTGTTGCTGGCCAGCGACTTCGAATCAAGCCAGGTGTTACTGAATGCGTTGGGTGGTGATGTGTTTTTTGATATGACCACTGACCAGATCTCCGATGAAAATGGGATGGGTAACGCGGTCACCGATTACGACCGCGATGGCGATCTCGACTGGTTCGTGACCAGCATCTGGGACCCGGATGTGGAGAACAACGGTTCCGGCAACCGGCTGTATGAAAACATTGACGGCCTTGGGACTTTCGAGGATGTCACCGAGGTTGCGGGTGTACGAGCGGGACATTGGGGCTGGGGTGCGTGTTTCGCAGATTTCGACAATGATGGACATATGGATATCTTTCATACCAACGGGCACCAGGATCAGGCCAGGGCCAAGTTCGCAACTGATCCATCGGTACTGTTCATGGCCAATGGAGACGGTACGTTTACGGAGCGGTCAACCGAGCTCGGTGTCGTCCACACGGATCAGGGTCGCGGCGTTGTGTGCGCTGACTACAATGATGATGGCCGGGTCGACATATTTGTCGCCAACAATGGTAAATCTCCTACGGTGTTTCGCAACGACCATCAGAACGACAATCACTATATCGCCATCGACCTGGTGGGTGTCGACGGAAATCCAGAGGCGATTGGCGGCAGGGTTACCGTCTCTACCGCATCAGGTACCCAAATGCAGGAGGTCCAACTCGGTAATGGCTATCTATCCCATGGACCGGCGACGTTACACTTTGGGCTGGGCACAGATGATCTAATTGCCTCCATTG
Source organism: Pseudomonadales bacterium (assembly GCA_021295895.1). Lineage (GTDB taxonomy): Bacteria > Pseudomonadota > Gammaproteobacteria > Pseudomonadales > Azotimanducaceae > VXYL01. Next base: position 20,368 of record JAGWBM010000042.1, on the reverse strand, counting down.
AGGTGACATGGCCTGGTCCAGGCAGACGGACCAGTCGTGTTGAAGGCATCGCGGTCGATCAGCGCCTTGAACTCACCCACCCACCTTGATCGGCTGGCCTGACTGGCGCGGCCTCAACTGAACAGAGATCGTCCAGCCACCACCCCCCGTCGGCGGGCGGCGAAGACCCAGACGGCGCACAGGCCCAGGACGACGAACAATGGCAGGTGCCCCCACCGCCCGAACGGCGTTGTTCCCGACACCGCGTGGATCGTTCCCGTGAGCAGCCCGTCCTTGAACCGGGGCAAACGATCGACGACGTCGCCCCGGTCGTCGACGATGGCCGTGATCCCGTCGTTCGTCGAACGCACCAGGTATTTGCGGTTCTCCACGGCTCGCATCCTCGCGATCTGGAAGTGTTGGCTCGGACCCACCGACGCTCCGAACCAGGTGTCGTTGCTGATCGTCACCAGTGCGTTCGCGTTGCGGGCGTCAGCAGCGACGGTTGTCGGGTAGGCGATTTCCCAGCAGATGGCCATCGCGAGATCGATGCCCGCCGCGCGCAACACGGGCTGCTCGGGTTCACCCGCCGTCGTACCGGACATCGGCAGATCGAAGAACGAGATCAAGCCGCGCAGTAGCGACTCGAAAGGCACGTAGTCACCGAAGGGAACCAAATGCCGTTTGCGGTAGACCGCATCGCCACCGGTCGATACCGCTGCGTTGTAGTAGTCCGTCTCGTCGGAACCGTCCCTGGTTTCGGCAACCAATATGCCGGTGATGATGTCGCCGGGCGGGCGCCGCTGGGCTCCGATGTACGCCCGGGTTGAGCGGAGATAATCCGGAATCGCGGCTTCCGGCCACACCACGATGTCCACGCGAACTGCTCTTGCGGTGAGCTCGCGATAGCGTTGGCGGGATTGCACCACGCCGTCCCGGGTCCACTTGATGCTCTGCGGGATGTTGCCCTGGGCGAGCCCGACGGTCCGCGTCTCACCCCGTTCCGTCCAGGTCACCGCGTCCAGCGACCAAGCCACGAGCCAGACCAACGCCGGCACGGCGAGGATCCGCCATCGCTTCCACGTAATAGGCCCGGTGCGCTCCGAAGCCGCGCGGGTGGTTTTGGCGCCCTGCGTACGCGGCACACCCTGCGCGTTCCAAGCCGCTACCACGAGCGACGCCGTCAGTACCGCTGCGAAGGACACCAGCAACACGCCGCCCAGCGGCGCAAGTCCGGCCAGCGGCGTATCGACGAACGCGTAGCCCGCGAACAGCCACGGGAAGCCGGTGAGGAACCAGGTCAGCAGCCACTCCAGCGCAGTCCACAGAACGGTGAACGTAAGCGCGGCGCCGATCCCGCTTTCCCGACGGTGGGCAAGGCGATGGAAGAGCCAGCCAAAAAACCCGGTGAAGAGTGCCATGCCGGCGACGAACAGGATCACCAGCAACGCCGCCAGCCATGGCGCGGTCGGTCCGTAGACATGGATGCTGACGTACACCCACGAAGCACCCAGCCCGTACTTGCCGACACCGTAAAGCCAGCCACGCCAGAACGCGCTCTTCCCCGTCTCCGTGCGACGCAGAATCCAGAACAACGCGCCGCACGAGACCAGCAGCAGCGGCCAGATGCCGAACGGCGCCAGCGCCAACGGCAGCAGCGCGCCTGCGGCCAGTGCCGCTAGCCACAGAACGGTTCGCCTTGGCATCGGAACCGGAGGCGCTCGAAAAAAAAAGACTAGGCGCGGGTCAGTTGTAGCAGTCGGACGCGGCGGCTATCGGCGTTGATGACGCGAAAGTCGAACGGCGCGATGTGGATGGTCTCCTCGCGCTGGGGCAGGTACCCGAACTCCTTGACCACGATGCCGCCGATGGTGTCGAGATCACCGCCCACGAACTCGGTGTCGAAGTACTCGTTGAACTCCTCGATGGGCGTGGTGGCCTTGACGGTGTAGCTCTGGTGATCCAACTGCTTGATGGTGCTGTCGTCCTCGATGTCGTGCTCGTCCTCGATGTCGCCGACGATCTGCTCGAGCACGTCCTCGATCGTGACGACACCGGCGACGCTGCCGTATTCGTCGATCACCAGGGCCATGTGATTGCGGGTCTCCCGGAACTCCTGGAGGAGATCGTTCAAGCGCTTGCTTTCGGGTACGACGATGGTGGGGCGGATGTAGTCCTTGATGTCGAAGTCGTCCCAGTCGTCGACGAGCAGCAACTTCAGCATGTCCTTGGCATGCAGGATGCCCTTCAGGTCGTCCATGTCGTCGCCGATCACCGGGAAACGGGAGTGCGTGGACTCGATCACGGTCGGCAGAACCTCCTCGACCCGGCTGTCGAGTTCCACGGTGACCACCTGGGAGCGCGGGATCATGATGTCCCGGGCACGCATGTCGGAGACCGCCAGCGCGCCGTGGATGATGTTCAATGCTTCCTTGTCGAACAGCCTCCGATCGCTCGCGTCCTTGAGCATCTCCAAGAGTTCCGGACGATCCGTCGGCTCGAACGGCAACAGGTCGGCGAGCCAGTCTCGCCAGGTTTTCCGAAACTCCTTCTTCAGGTCCGCGCCGTTGCCGGCCTGGCGGTCGCCCGCTTCTCCGCGATCCGCGCCCTGCTCGCTTCGGCGGGCTCTGTATGGGCCCGCCGAAGGCGGGCGCTTGTTACTCCGCGACTCTTCGTCGCTCATGTTTGATCTCCGTAGGGATCGACGATCCCAAAACTTCCGAGTACCTGTATTTCTTTCGCTTCCATGTCCGCCGCCGTGTGCGGCGTGTCGTGATCCAGGCCGAGCAGATGCAAAACGCCGTGAACCACGAGATGGGCATAGTGATCCGCCAGCGCCTTGTCCTGTTCGCGGGCTTCCAGTGCCGCCACCGGCGCGCAGATGGCAATGTCGCCGAGAACGCCCGGTTCGTCGGCCGGGAAGGCCAAGACGTTTGTCGCCTTCTCCCCGTCCCGGAAGCGCGCATTGAGCGCAACGCCTTCGGTCTCGCCCACCACCCGCAGACACAGCGAGCGGGTGTCGTCGCCGCGCGCCTCTTCCGCCCAGCGCGCGATCTCGGTAGCGGACGGGGTGGCGGCGCCGTCGAGTTCGCCGATCTGCACGGCCACGGTCATCCCGCCCGGCCCTCTTCCACCGCCTCCGGCCCCGCAACGCCGGTCGAACCGATGGACTTGGACCCGTCCCGCGAGGCCCGTGCGTAGGCGTCGACGATGCGTTTGACAAGGAGGTGGCGCACGACGTCCTTCGACGCGAAATGCGTGAAGCTCAATCCCTCGACCTCCTTCAGCACGTCAAGCACGTGCACGAGACCGGATTGCCGTCCCTGCAGGTCGATCTGCGTGATGTCGCCCGTCACCACCGCGGTGGAGCCGAAGCCGATGCGCGTCAAGAACATCTTCATCTGCTCGATGGTGGTGTTCTGGCTCTCGTCCAGGATGATGAACGAGCCGTTCAGCGTTCTTCCCCGCATGAAGGCCAACGGCGCGACCTCGATGATGTTCCGTTCGATGTACTTGTTGACCCGCTCCACGCCCAGCATCTCGTAGAGCGCGTCGTAGAGGGGGCGCAGGTAGGGGTCGATCTTCTGGGCGAGATCACCCGGCAGAAAGCCTAGCTTCTCGCCGGCTTCCACGGCCGGTCGCACCAACAGAATGCGATTCACGGCGTGGTTTTCCAGCGCTTCCACCGCGCACGCGACCGCCAGGTAGGTCTTTCCCGTTCCCGCGGGCCCGACGCCGAAGTTCAGGTCGTTGACCCGGATCGCGTCGACGTAGCGTCTCTGGTTCGCGCCCCGGGGCTTGATGGTCTTCTTGCGGGTCGTGACGATTACATCCTCTGTCGGCGCCGGTTCGTCCGCCGACAACATTTCCTCGACGCCGGACTCCTGGAGGAACAGGTGCACCGTATCGGCATCCAGCGCATCGCGCTCGCCGGTCTCGACATAAAGCCGGGACAAAAGGGCACCCCCCGCCTGCACGCGTCGTTCCGGTCCGGAGAGCCAGAATGCGTTGCCGCGGTTCTTGATCCGAATGCCAAGCCGGTGTTCGAGGTGTTTGAGGTTTTGGTCGAACGGGCCGCACAAGGCGGCCAAACGGCGGGAATCGTCGGGTTCCAGGGTGGCGGTCGTGGTGAAGGCCACGACGCGCGACGAGTCGTCTGTCAAATGGTTTGGTTGAGGTGTGTCCCTATGACGCCAAGGATAGCCCGCTCGTAAGCGGTGTCAATCGTCCCCGCAGGGAGTTGGGCAGCGCCTCGGCGATCTCGACTTCGACGAACTCGCCGATGAGCGACGAGGCGTCCGGATCCCGCGCCGGGAAATTCACCACGCGGTTGTTCTCGGTGCGGCCGGCCAACTGACCGGGATCCCGTTTCGACCGTCCGGTGACCAGCACCCGTTGTCGGGTTCCCACCATCGCCTGGGCGTGGCCAGCCACCTGCCGCCGAAGCTGCTCCTGTAGCAGTGCGAGCCGCCGTTGCTTCACTTCCGCGGGCGTGTCGTCCGACAGCGAGGCAGCGGGGGTTCCCGGTCGCGGGCTGTAGATGAAGCTGAAGGAGATGTCGTAGTCGAGTTCCTCGACCAAATCGAGGGTCGCCTCGAAGTCGCGTTCCGTTTCGCCCGGGAAGCCCACGATGAAGTCCGACGACAGGCTGATACCCGGCCTCGCCCGGCGCAGCGCGCGGATCTTGGCCTTGTACTCGAGGATCGTGTGACCGCGCTTCATCATGGCGAGCACGCGATCAGAACCGGACTGCACGGGCAGGTGCAGGTGGCTGACTAGCTCGGGGATGTCTCGGTAGGCGTCGATCAACGTTGGCGAGAACTCCACCGGATGGGAGGTTGTGAACCGTATCCGGTCGATGCCATCGATCCGCGCCGCATAGTGGATCAGTTCGGCGAGGTCGGCCTCGGCGCCGTCGATCTCGCCCCGGTAGGCATTGACGTTCTGGCCTAGGAAATTGATCTCCCGCGCACCCCGTCCCGCAAGCTGCACGACCTCGCGCATGACGCTCGAGACCGGTCGCGAGACCTCCTCGCCGCGGGTGTAGGGAACCACGCAGAACGTGCAGTACTTGCTGCAGCCCTCCATCACCGAAACGAACGCCGAGGGTCCGTCCACGCGCGGTTCGGGGAGCCGATCGAACTTCTCGATCTCCGGGAAACTAATGTCCACCACCGGCGCGCGCTTGCGGCGGCTTTCGTCAAACATCGCCGGCAAGCGGTGCAGCGTCTGCGGGCCGAACACGAGGTCCACGTAGGGTGCCCGGGCCGTGATCGCCTCGCCCTCCTGGCTCGCCACGCAACCACCAACGCCGATCACGAGATTCGGGTTGGCGCGTTTCAAGGACCTCCACCGGCCAAGCTGGCTGAAGACCTTCTCCGCCGCCTTCTCGCGCACCGAGCAGGTGTTGAGCAGCAGCAGATCCGCACCCACGGGATCGTCCACCAGGGTCGCGCCGTGACTCTCGCGCAGCACGTCCACCATGCGCGACGAGTCGTACTCGTTCATCTGGCAACCGTGTGTCTTGACGTAGAGTTTCACGGAATCCACGTGCCGTTCGGGGGCCGGATTATAGCCGTCGCACGGAGCGCCGCCCGGAAGATGGACACTTTTTGCGCTTGAAATTGCCTAAGTGATGCCTATTAATCGCCAAACCGGCACGAATCGAGGGTAGGCATGCCCCAGGACTCGCACATCTACCGGATCTATTTCCACAGTCACGGGCAGATCTACGAGGTCTACGCCCACTCGTTCTATCAGAGCGACGTGTACGGGTTCGTCGTCATCGAGGACTACATCTTCGGCGAGCGCTCGCAGATGGTGATCGACCCCGCGGAGGACAAACTGCGGGCCGAGTTCGAGACCGTTCAACGCAGCTTTGTGCCCATGCACGCGGTGATTCGGATCGACGAGGTGGAGAAGGAAGGCGTCGCCAAGATCACCGACAGTTCCGGCAGCAACGTCACGCCGTTTCCGCTACCGATTCCCGACAAGAAAGCGTAGGGGACGGGCTTGCCCCGTCCCGTTGCCGGGGCTGGCAACGGCGCGCCCGGATGGGCGCGATAGCGTCGACCCTGCGGTTTTATTCAACAAATTCATTGGGTTGCGTATTTTATCAATGGAACGCCGGCGTGGCTGGGCCGGAGGCGCGAATGGCGAAGCCGCGTCCTTCGCACGCGGCCGGCCCGGCTTCGGGGCGTTAGGGGGTGTCTCCAGTCGAGGACGACTGCGCCTCGGCGGATGGCCAGTCGCGCGCTGGCAACGCGTATACGGTGTCGCCGATCTTCACGTGGTTGTAGCGAGGGCGCAAAGGAATCGGGGCGCTGTGCAGAACTTCGAAGACGGTCTCGGGATCCTCCGACGGTTTATGGCTATTACTCGGCGTCAGCATGACGAATTCCCAGCCGTCGCCGGGATCAACAATGGCGTACGCCAGCGGGCGGAACCAGGCTTGCCGCGGAATCCCCGGCGAACCCGGGAACTCGGCACGCCACACACCGAGTAGGAGGTATTCCGTTCGATCCGAATCGCCATCGAGTTCGGCTTGAACCAGGACGGGTTGCTCGACCCGGTAGGCGATATACGCCTCGCGATCGATCGCCTCCCGAACGCCGTCGGGCACGACGAACGGTTCGGGGCGATAGCTCATCTCGGCCCAGAAATCCCGGTCGGGCACGTCGTCGGGTGACCGGCGAACGATCGCGCCGCCGCCAAACTGTATGTCGAGTTCGCCTTCGGCCACCAATGGGATGCTTCTCTCTCCCCAAACGCGCTCGTCGCGCGGATCGAACCCGAGGTCCGCAACCAGTTGCTCCGCCACCAAGTGTCCCGGGCGCGCAAGTTCGCGCTCGGCATACTGGAAGTCGAACTGGGCGGCCTCGATTTCGCCCGACTCGACACGGGCAAGCTGACTCTTCGTCGAAATGGCACGGAAGTCGAGTACCGGGGTGTTCTGCAGAAGTAGCACGGCGAGTATCAGGCCTGCCACGAACACGTTCACCGGGGCCGTGATCCGGGGCCACTCGCTGCGATGCTGGACCACTCCCCACAGATAGCCGAGTGAGAACAGGGTAAGGATTGCCGCATAGCTGAACGCCCAGCAGCGCGACACGGTCCACCCGTACTGGCCGACCCGAATCAGGATCCCGACCAGGGCGAGCGCCGACAACACCGGCAGGACGGCAACGACCACCGTGACCGACAGCTGAACCGGGCGCGGATAGCGCAAGTCGGCACCCGGCCGGTAGGCGATGCAAACGAGGAGTACGGCGATGGCACCCAGCGCGATCAGAATCCTGCTGCCCAATCCGGTGTCCCAGAGCGCCGTGACGCTGACGAAAGGCAGCGTGACCAGGAACACGGCGACAATTAGCAGCACCACGGGAAGCAGGTAGCGGGCAAGGCTTTCCAGCAAGCCGACAATCCCGTCGATGAGCCCATCGCGACGCCGGAACAGCATCGTTCCCACGCCGAAGGCGATGCCGACCGTGGGCAGGATGAACCAGGGCTCGGTGAACGTCTCGGCGAGGGCGTCGATGCCGAGGACAGCGAAAAGCGCCGCCCACAGCGCGAGCAGAATGCCGACACCGCCCAGCAACGCCAGCGACAGCCCCGCGACCAGGAGATTGCGCCACGCGTTGGCGAAGAGTGCCGAGTAGCGGATCCGCTCCCGGGCGACGAACTGCTGCAGGAAGCCAAGCGCAATGAATCCGGATACGAGCATGGTGGCGACGTAGATCGGATAGACCGCGTTTACGTTGAACTTGCCCGCCGGGGTTGCCTGCCAGCCGACGTAGGCCCCGAGCAGCACGGCGATGACGGTGCATGCGCTGGCGAATGCGGCCGTGCGCCGGAAGTTGCCGGGCGCCGCCGCGAACAGAACCAGAGTCGGCCAAGCGAAGGTCAGTGTGAACGTCGGCACGAGCACCGCGGGGTTGTCGCTCGGCCAGAGGTCGCGGTCCAGCATGACGCCGAGCCCGGCGAGCAAAACGGCCTGTCCGGCGATGACACCGGACATCGGGCCGAGTCTCTGAGCGCCAACGATCATCCGGTTCATACTTCCGGCCCATGGCTCTGCTGACGAATCGACCGTAGGCACGCAGTCGAAAGGTGTCAACCGCCGTTCACCTCGCGGCCGTTGGGTTTCGGTGGTACCCGCCAACCAAGCTCACGTGACGCTTCGGGTCATCGACGTCGTGCACCGGCCCCCGCCGCACGAAACCGGCTACCGCGACTCGGAGTTGAAATGGGCGATGTCCCGTTCGTCGGCATTGGTGGTGGTCTCGGCGGTTACAATGGCCGGCGAACGCACCCGGAGCGGTCGAATAGCAATGACCATCGTGATCGTCGGTGGCGGGCACGCCGCCGGACAGGCTGCGGCGAGCCTGCGCCAGGAGAAGTACGAGGGTGAGATCCTGGTTATTGGCGAAGAGCCGCATATCCCGTATCAGCGTCCGCCCCTGTCGAAGCAGTACCTATCCGGGGAGTACGGTCTCGACCGCGTCCACCTTCGACCGGCACGGTTCTACGAGAGCAAGGACATTCGTGTCCGCAGCGGAGTACGGGTGGAGAGCATCGATCCCGATCGCCGGCGTGTCGCCTGCAGCGACGGGGCCGAGATCGGCTACGACAAGCTGCTGCTCGCGACCGGGGCACGACCGCGCAGGCTTGCCGCACCCGGGGGCGACCTTCCGGGTATCCACTACCTGCGCACGATCGCCGACGTGGACGCGATCAGGGAGGATTTCCAGCCGGGCCGACGAATCGTCATCGTGGGCGGCGGCTACATCGGTCTCGAGGTTGCGGCGATCGCGACCAAGGCCGGACTGTTGGTCACGGTACTGGAGATGGAAGACCGGATACTTAAACGCGTCACGACGCCGACGATGTCCGCCTTCTACGAGGACATTCATACTGGCCAAGGCGTCGAGATTCGGACCGAGATGCGCGCCGAGTCGTTCGCGGGCTCGGATCGTCTGAGCGGTGTGGTTTGCGCGGGTGGCGAAGTCCTGCCCGCCGACCTCGCCGTTGTGGGCATCGGTATCCAACCCAACGTCGAGTTGGCCGAGGCGGCCGGCCTAGAGTGCAACAACGGCATAGTCGTCGACGAGTTCACGCGCACAGACGATCCGAACATTTTTGCGGCCGGCGACTGCACCAACCATCCGAATCCGGTATTCGGTCGGCGACTTCGTCTGGAATCCGTGCCGAACGCCATGGAGCAATCCCGCGTTTGTGCCGCCAACCTGGCGGGCAACCCCAAAACGTACGCCAACGTGCCCTGGTTCTGGTCCGACCAATATGATCTCAAGCTGCAGATGGTCGGCTTTTCCACCGAGGCGGAACGGCAGGTGGAACGTGGCGACCCGACGACAAGACGGTTTGCAGTCTTCTACTTCGACGGCGACATCCTGACCGCCGCCGACGCGGTGAACAGCGCCCGCGAATTCATGGTTGCCCGGCAGCTCGTGGGCAAGCGCGTCGACTCCGGGAAACTCGCCGACCCCGGCGTGGATCTGAGAGCCGTTCTCCAAGCGGCGACCTAAGGACTCAAGGAGTACCGCCAATGAGACTCACACTCGGCATTCTGGTCACGGCCATCGTGCTGTTCGTCTTCGGATACCTCTACTGGGCGGCGAATCCGCTGCCGAACAAGGCGTTGAACGAAGTGCCGGATTCCGACGTCGCGGCAGTGGCGATCGGCGAACAGTTCCCGGAAACCGGGATGTACAGCTTCATGCAGCAGGGTCTCTGGGCGACCGTCATCGTCAACCACGAGGTGTCGCAGGAGGTCGACCCGCTGGCGATGGCGTACGGGTTCATCCACTACGTCGTGATCGGGACCGTCCTCGGGGTCGTGCTACAAAACGGTGCACCCGTGGGATCCCACGTCCGGCGGGCGTTCATCATGGGACTCGCCGCCGTGATCGTGGTCGAGGGCTCCGACATCATCTGGTGGGGCTATACCTGGGGCTGGAAGCTCTGGGGCGCCGCCTACCATGTCCTGGTGTTCGTCATCGGTGCGTTGGTGCTTTCGAAGTTCCTCCCGGGCGATCCAGACGTCATCGACTGATCGGCGTTCCGCGCTAGCAGTCGATGGAAGTTGTTGGATTGTTTGGGCAATATCCAACTTGAGCATTGCGTGGCGTGCTGTCGAGACCTTCACGGAGGCGGCATGAGTAACGAACCAGTCGACCTGACCGGCCCGGAAACGGATCTGGGTGTTGTCGAGGTCGTTGACGAAAACACCCGGCCGAAAGAGGGCTTCCTGTTCTGCACGGCCTGTTCGCACTTGGTCGGCCACGTCGAAGATCGCATCGAGGTCAACGGTTCGTTCCTCCACACCTGTACGAACCCCTACGGCTATGTCCACCACTTCGGCTGCCACAGCGATGCTCACGGTTGCGCCATCAGTGGGGGCCACCACTCCGCCGACAGCTGGTTCAAGGGTTTCAGTTGGCGGTTGGCCAACTGCGGCAACTGCGACACCCATTTGGGGTGGCTCTTCGAACGACCGGGCGAGCATTTCTACGGCCTTATCCTCGACCGCATCCAGGCGGGCTGAGCGATGCCCAATCCAAACGCGGGCGACTACGACGTCCTCACGTTCGATTGCTATGGCACTTTGATCGATTGGGGCGCCGGCATCGTGGGGCACCTGCAGCCGCTCTTGCTCGAACGTGACGCCCACGTGATCGACGACTTCCTGCTCGAGTTCTTCGCCCAGACCGAGCCGGTCGTACAACAGGACGGCGTCGCCTACGCCGATGTGCTGCGCGAGGTCCTGCGTCGGCTCGGCGACCGCCTTGCCTTCTCACCCACCGAGGCGATGCTCGACGCGTTCGCCGAGAGCGCGGGTGCCTGGGAGCCGTTCCGGGACACCGTCGAAGCCCTCGCTCGTCTAGGCGATAGCGTGGACCTGGCGATCGTTTCCAACGTCGACAACGCGATCTTCGAGCGAACCGCCGCCAAGCTCGGCGCCGAGTTCAAACACGTGATCACCGCCGAGGACGTCGGCACCTACAAGCCCGATCCACGGATGTTCGACGCAGCGCGACAAGCCCTCGACGGCGCCCGGGTTCTGCACGTCGCCCAAAGCCTGTATCACGACATCGCTCCGGCGGCGTCGCTCGGTCTCGACACGGTGTGGATTCAACGCGGCAACAACGCCGCCCGGCGGGTCAGTGCCAGCCCCACTTGGACGTTCGAATCCCTTGCGGCGTTCACCGACGCGTTCGTCGGAACCACGGCCGGGGAAAACTAGGTGGACACAAGCGAGGAAATACGCCGCGCTTCCATCGAACTCGCCAAGGAGGATATGCACTTCTCGGCTGCGCACTTCACGATCTTCTCGGCGAACCGGCGCGAGAACCTGCACGGTCACAACTTCTTCGTCGAGGCGCGTGCCGATGGGGCGATCGACGCCAACGGTCTCTGTTTCGACTACACATTGCTCAAAGACCGGCTAAGGGCGCTTTGCGACTCGCTCGACGAAACCCTGCTTATCGCCGCGCAATCGCCGCACCTGCAGATCCAAGAGAGAGGTGACGAGATCGTCGTCGCGTTCGCCGACGAAACGCTCCGATTTTCGCGTCGCGATGTGACATTTCTCCCGATCCGCAACGTCTCAGTCGAGGAACTGGCACATTGGTTCACGGATATCCTCACGAACGACGAGAGCTTCGCATCGCTACCCGTGGAGACGCTCACCGTGCGTCTTTCGTCCGGTCCCGGACAGTGGGCCGAGACAACCTGGCAGTCCACCGCCGCGTGTGCGAACGGCCCCGGCGATCGGTTGTGAAGCTCGCCATCGTCTCGGGAGCGAGCGCGGGGATCGGCCTCGCGACCGCCCAATGCTTCCTCCATGCCGGCTACCGGGTGGTGAACCTGTCCAGGCGTCCTTGTCCCCTGTCCGGCATCGTCGATCTGCGTTGCGACCTTTCCGATGCCCACTTCCCGGACACCCTCGCCTCCCGAATCGCTCCGCACCTCGAAGCGGCCACCGAGGTAGTGCTCGTTCACAACGCCTCGCGCCTCCTGAACGGCACGGCCCAGGACACCTCAAGCGACGACCTTCGTGCCGTCCTTGAAGTCAACGTAGTCGGCATCAACTCCCTCAATCGGTTGGCCATCCCCCACATGGGTGCCGGGTCGTGCATCCTTTTCGTGGCATCGACTTTGGCCGAGAAGGCTGTGCCGGGCAGCTATTCGTACGTCGTCACCAAGCATGCCCAAGTCGGCATGATGCGTGCGATCTGTCAGGATCTCGCCGGCACCGGCATCCACACGGCATGCATCTGCCCCGGCTTCACCGATACCGAGATGCTGCGTGCCCACGTCCCGCCCGAGGCGATGGACGCGGTACGCGGCATGTCGGCCTTCAACCGACTGATCGATCCCGGTGAAATCGCCGGGACCCTGCTATGGGCCGCGACCACACCCGTCATCAACGGCAGCATCATTCACGCGAATCTCGGCCAGATAGAAAGGTAGTCATCATGGTGGATATCAGAAAACGGCGGCAGCGGGTATTCCTCGTGCTGGCCGGAATATTCCTCGGCACGCTCGCGATGTTGAACATCCTGGGCATCAGCCGTTTCATCGATCTTTCGTTCAACGTCTTCGGGCTGGAAATACCGATGGTGGTGGCGGTCGGCGTCCTGCCGTATCCGATCACCTTCATCTGCACCGACCTGATCGGCGAGCTCTATGGCCGCAAGCGAGCCACGGAGGTCGTCTGGGTCGGCCTGCTGCTCAACCTCTGGGTGGTGTTCCTGCTGTGGATCGGCGGTGCCCTGCCCGGGTTCGAGGCCACCGACCCAAGCACCGGCGAATTGCTCCGGGACGCGGCCGGACGGTTGCCCGTGTTCTTCGAAGTCCGCACGCTAGCCTTCGGCGCGGTAACGGCCTCCATGATCGCCTATCTCTTCGCCCAATGGTGCGACGTGCAGCTGTTCCACTTCTGGAAATGGCTCACCGGAGGCCGACATCTGTGGCTACGCAACAACGGCTCGACGCTCATCAGCCAACTCGTCGATACGGTAGCCGTAATCCTGATTACCCACTTCTACGCGAACAACGCCCTGCCGATCGTCGACACAGACCCGTTGTGGCCGCAGTTGCTGACATTCATCGCCTCCGGGTACGTCTTCAAGGTCGTCGTCGCGCTGGTCGACACGGGCCCCATCTACGCGCTCGTGGGTTGGCTCCGACCGTTCCTCGGCATCGCCCGGAACGAGGAGATCGGCCCGGGTGACGACGTGGTGGTGGCGGCGTCCGACGCGCGTTATTGAAGCAACTCGGCGGCGGTACGGACGGACTCTTCCAACGCCGCCGTTTCGAGGCGACCGATGCGCAACCGCGTGACAACCAGGTGGGTCATACCGAGGACCTCCACGTAAGCGGCGACCTTGTCCGCGACCGCCGCCGGGTCCCCGACGATTGCCCAATCATCCGCTTCAAGGGATACCCCGGGGCGTCCGCCGCTCGCCAGTTGACGCGCCGCGATGCCCAACTGATCTCGCACCTCGGCGACGAGTCGACGATCCTCGGACACGAACAGGGTGCGCATGATGGGGACTTCCGGTGGCCGCTCGACGCCCGCCTCATCGCACGCTTCCCCGTGGCGGCGGTAGTTCTCGCGCAGTCTACCCAAGGGTTCCATCGGCGAAGCAAGATACGGCAGGCCCAACCGCCCCGCCTGGGCGAGTGCCTTCGGCCCGAACGCGGCAACCCACACGGGAGGATGCGGTTCCTGCACCGGCAAAGGCGACAGCCGCACCTCTGCGGAGTCGCTTCCCACCGGTTCCCCCTGCCACGCACGCTGCATCGTGGACAGACACGATTCGAACAGGCGCCGCTTGTCCTTTCTCGACACCTCGAAGGCACCGAACATGGTCGGCTGGTAGCCGCGCCCGACGCCGAGGATCACCCGCCCGCCCGAGAGGCGATCGAGAACCGCGACCTGTTCGGCGGCTTGCAGTGGATGACGTAGCGGTAGCAGGTAGGAGGTCGTGGCAAGCCGTATGGTCTCGGTCCTCGCACAGACCGCCGCCAGCAGCATCAACGGGTCGGGGATCGCGGCATCGCCAGCGAAGTGGCTCTCCGGCAGCCAGAACGACTCGTACCCCCATTCCTCGGCCAACGCAGCCTGGCGGGCCAGCGCATGGGCGTCGACTTGGCCGGATATCCGCCAAGGCGTAAGACCGAGATGCATCGTTACCGAAGGACGATCGTGCGCGGCGATCGACTCGTGGCGCGGGACGTCGCCGTACCGTGGACGCGCTCCTGCATCATGGCCATCGCGGCGATCGTCGCCTGCACGGCGTCGAGATGACGGGCCTGGGCGTACTCGCGGTACAGCGGATCGTTTTGGACCAGCACGCAGTTCTTACGACGACCATCCTCGGGACGGCCGCAACGGAAACGTGCCTCCCGGCCGAAGTTGTTGCCGGCGTTGCCGTAGCGACCGAAGCCCTCGGGATCGTCGTCGAGTTCCCAGAACGCTTCCCAACTCACCGGCAACCCCGGAATCGACTCGGTCACCGAGTTGATCGTGCGTTCGGCGGTGGTGACGAGGAGGTTGTCGAATCCCAAGTCCGTACTGCGGATCGCCGAGCAATCATCGCCGAGCGCCGCGGTCACGCCATCGGCATCCACCGGAAACCCGTTGAACCGGTCCGATAGGCTCAACCGCCACCATCGTGCCGTGTACACGGGCACGACGTGCGCCGGGGTGGTCGCATCCTGCACGTAGTTGATGACGCGGCCCAAGTTCGTAAAGCGTCGACTTAGGTCTCGCGCCTCCTCCAACCGCCGCAACGTATTCCGGTAGTGGTTGTGCATCCGGGTGTCGAATATCCAGAGGAGCTTTGCCGAGGACTGGTCGCCCCGGTTGTAGTAGTTCCACCGGAACATGCGCCGCCACCACGCTGCATCCGCCTGGTTGGCATTGGCGATGGCGATATAGCGCACCTCGAGCGGCGTCAGGGTCGCCAGGTGCGTGTCCTCCGCACACTCGTTGTACTGCCGCGCCGCAATGAAGGTCAACTCCTGATGGATGTCGCCTTCGTACGCGACAGGGAAAACCGTCACCAGCACCGCAGCGACGAAGATACCGCCGAACGCTCGTCTGACTCGCAATATAGGCAACTAATCGATGGGAAACGCGGGCACAACCATGTCACTCCGCGGGGGCGAACGCAAGGCTCGTGGGAGCGACCCGGATCGATGGTCGATGCCCCCGGCGGCGCTGTACACTCAACCGTCTTTGGCGTCGCAACGAAGGGGTTTCCATGAAGGCTGCAGTCCTGCGCGAAGTGAACCAACCATTGGTTATCGAAGACTTGAGCACAGGCGATCCCGGGCCGCGGGAAGTGCTCGTGCGCACCGCAGCAGCCGGCGTGTGCCACTCGGACTTGCACTTCCAGAACGGTTCCTATCCCTACCCGTTGCCGTCCGTTCTCGGCCACGAGTCCGCCGGCGTCGTGGAGGCGGTGGGATCGGACGTCCACTACGTCAAGCCGGGCGATCACGTCATCACCTGCCTGTCGGCGTTCTGCGGACATTGCGAATACTGCCTGACGGGTCGGATGGTGCTGTGCAGCGAGCCGGAACTGTCACGTGACCTCGGTGAACCGCCACGGCTTGCGTCGGGTGGCGAGACGATCAACCAGTTCCTGCACCTGTCGTCGTTTGCCGAAGAGATGCTCGTGCACGAACACGCGCTTGCCAAGATCCGCGACGACATGCCCCTCGATCGTGCGGCTCTGATCGGCTGCGGCGTCACGACCGGCGTCGGCGCGGTAATCCATACGGCGGCCATCGAGCCAGGTTCCACCGTGGCCGTGATCGGTTGCGGCGGCGTCGGACTGTCATGCATCAACGGCGCGGAAATCGCCGGGGCTGGACGCATCATCGCCATCGACACCGTGGCGTCGAAGCTCGAACTCGCGCGGACGTTCGGTGCCACCGACGTCGTCAATGCCACCGAAGAGGATCCGATCGGCACGGTACGTGAACTGACCGGCGGCGGCGTGCACTACTCGTTCGAAGCGATCGGCTTGAAGACCACCACCGAGCAGGCGTTCAAGATGATTCGCAACGGCGGCACGGCGACGGTGATCGGCATGATTCCGGTCGGCACCATGGTGGAGATCCACGGTCCCGAGTTCCTGCGCGAGAAGACGTTGCAGGGGTCGAGCATGGGATCCAACCGGTTCCGGGTCGACATGCCCCGGTTCGTGGACTTCTACCTGGCGGGCAAGCTACATCTCGACGAGATGATCTCGGGACGGATTCGCCTCGACGACGTTAACGACGCGCTCGCCGCCCTGGAAACGGGCGAGGTGGCCCGCAACGTCATCATGTTCGACTGACACCCCGACAGCCAAAGGGAGCACCGTCCGGCTCGGTCTTAGAACCTCAGGTCGCCAAAGCGGTCATTGCGGCGGAATCGGATGACGGCGCGTTTTACGCCGCCAAGACCCCGGGCCAGTTCACCGATGTGCCGCGTCGTGACGTTGTTGACCGCAAGTAGGGTATCCCCCGCTCGGAACCCCGTCTGCCATGCCGGCGAGTCGCGGTCGATGCTACTGACGTATACCCCCGCGGGCTCGCTTTCGAGGAACAGATCCACGAGCACGGTGCCCTCCAGCCGTTGATGGATCCTTCCGCCGGCGACGGACCAGTCCCGGTCGATGGAAACGGTCAGGCTTATCCGCCGATGATCACGGACGATCTCCACCTTGAGTTCGTCGCCCACCATCGTGATGGCTTCCTGGTTGCCGTAGTCCGCCGGCCGGCCCATGACCCGGCCGTCGATGCTGGCGAGGACGTCCCCCGGGCGGATACCGGCGGTATCGGCGGCGCTACCGGGCACGACCTCCGTCACGAGGATGCCTTCGGTCTCGTCGACGCCATGCAACTCGGCCAACTGGGCATTCAACCCCGCCACCGTGATGCCGATTCGGCCTCGTTGGACCGCGCCGTCCTCGATGATCTCACCCATGATGGACGACACCAGGTTGCTCGGGATCGCGAACCCGATACCGACGTTCCCGCCGGCAGGAGCAACAATCGCGGTGTTGATGCCGACCAGGCGGCCATTCAAGTCGACCAAGGCGCCCCCGGAGTTGCCGGGATTGATCGAGGCGTCCGTCTGGATGAAGTTCTCGTAGCCCTGGATCAGTCCGCTCCGGCCCAGCGCACTGACGATGCCCGACGTCACGGTCTGCGAGAAACCAAAGGGGTTGCCGATGGCGATGACGAAGTCACCGACGCGCAAATTCTGGGAGTCGGCGAAAGGCAGCTCAGTGAGGTCGTCGGCGTCGATTTTCAGTACCGCCAGATCCACCGGTGAGTCAACGCCGACCAGCGCCGCGGGAAACTCGCGACCGTCCGACAGGGTGACGCGGATCTCGTGTGCGCGGTACACGACATGGTGGTTGGTGACGATATAGCCCGCCTGCGCGTCGACAATGACACCCGAACCCGCACTCTGCGCCCGTCGCCTTTCCCTGGGTTGATCGGGGACACGGAGGAAGCGGCGGTAGAAGGGGTCGCGCATCAGCGGGCTGTCGTAGGTACGCACCCGGACGAAGGTCGCAACGTTTACGACGCCCGCCGTCGTTCGCTCCAGCATTGGCGCGAGACTCGGCAACCGCTCACCGTCCACGGCGTCCGGTATTGCGGCATGAGCGACACAGCTCAACAGGATTGGCGCAAGGGCGGTTGGCGTTCTCATGGCGGCGCGGTCTGTCCTGTTAGCGACGAGTTCCCGGGCCCCGCCTCGCCCGCTTGTCGCAAGTCGACAAGGCCTGGAGCGGGCGATGGGAGTCGAACCCACGTCTCCAGCTTGGGAAGCTGGGGTAATAACCGTTATACGACGCCCGCGAGCGCGGAATTATGGCACAGTGTTCTTGAGACGAATGGGGCGACGGGCCGCCATCCAAACGCGAGGGCATGCGTTCGCCCGAGATTCGTGAAATCGTCGGGAAGGCGGTAGCGACCACTAGCCAACAACGTTGATCGAGGGATAGAGGGGGAACCATGAATCGGCGCACGCTGATCGGTAATTTCGCACAAGTAACGGCATCGCTCGCCATTCTCTCCGCGCTTTCCCTGGGGGCGGTCCACGCCGGCGAAAGGGACCTCGAGACCGTCGAACCCGCCGCCGTCGGGATGAGCGCCGAGGGCCTCGGCAAACTGAGTGCCGCGATGCAGGGATTCGTCGACCGGGGCGTACTTGCCGGCGTCGTCACCGTCGTTGCCAGGCACGGCAAGGTCGCGCACTTCGAGGCGTACGGCAAACAAGACATCGCGAGCGGCGTGCCCATGGCCAAGGACACGATATTCCGCATCTACTCGATGACCAAGCCCATCGCCGGCGTCGCATTGATGACGTTCTACGAGGAAGGGCGGTTCCAGCTTGACGATCCGGTGGCCAAGTACATCCCCGAGTTCGCCGACCTGAAGGTGGCCAAGGCGCCGGGTCCCGACGGACAACCCGTCGTCGAGGACGCGCACCACCCCATGACCATCCGCGAACTGGTGAGCCACACCGCCGGCCTCACCTACGGCTTCTTTTCACGCTCCCAGGTCGACACGCTCTACGTGCGGGCCAACGTTCTCGACCGCAACTCGACGTTGAAGGACATGGTGACGAAACTGGGCGGCATTCCCTTGCGCCAACAACCCGGTTCCGCCTGGCACTACAGCGTCGCCGTCGACGTGCAGGGCTACATAGTCGAGGTCCTTGCCGGGAAGCCGTTCGATGCGGTCTTGAAGGAACGCATCTTCGACCCGCTCGGCATGAAGGATACCGGGTTCTGGATCAAGCCCGAGGACGAACCACGGACCGCCACCATGTACCAGCAACGCGGTGGCGCCCTGACAGTCAATCCATCCCGGGAGTACTTCACCAAACCGGCGTTGTTCTCCGGCGGCGGCGGGCTGGTGTCCACCGCGATGGACTACACGCGCTTCTCGGAGATGATGCTGAACGGCGGCGAACTCGAGGGCGTGCGGATCTTGAAGCCCGAGACCGTCGAGCTCATGCACACCAATCAGCTACCCGAGGGCATCGACTTCATCAATCCCCAGATCGGTAATCCCGGCAATACCTTCGGGATCGACGTCGCCATCGTGGCGGCGCCGGACGCCGAGACGGATCACCCGTTGGCCAAGGGCGAGTACTGGTGGTACGGTGCCGGCGGCACCTGGTTCGGCATCAACCCGGTGCAGGATCTCATCGTCGTCGGCATGATCCAGAAGTTCGGCGTACCGGGACCGAAGGAGGTCCGGGTCACGAGCAAGCGGTTGGCCTACGAGGCGATCGCCGACCCGGCGGGGTGAACCTGGACGGGCGCGCAGTCCGCCTCGCGGTCGCCGCCACCGTCATCGGCACGGTCTGCGGCGCCGAAGACCCAAGGGGTGGACTTCCTGCGCCGCGCGGGGATCGCGAACATCGACGAACTACGTCGACTCCCGGCCCAGGCGCTACTCGACGCCGCCAAGGAACACTTCAAGCGGGGCTACGACGATCCGCCGGTCGATGGCTGGTTGTTGCCGGCCCCGCCCGCGGAACTGCTCGCCCGCAAGGCGTTCACGCCGCGACCGGTGGTGATCGGTTTCAACGCCGACGAAATGCTGATGTACATCGATCGGCCAACCCCCGAACGTTGGCAGCAAGCGGTGGCGCAGCTGACGAACCCGGGTCCGGTTGATGATCTTCTCGCCGAACTGCCGATTCCGCAGCGACTCGATGAGCTTGAGTCCGCCACGCAATTCACCTGTCCGAGCATCGCACTGGCCAACGGCTTCGCCGCAGGCGGTGCTCCCACCTACGTGTACCGCTTCGCCCGGATACGGGAAGGCGACCCCGGTATCGGTGCCTACCACGGCGCTGAGATCCCCTACGTGTTCGACACCCACGACGCCTGGCTGCCGACCGATGCCGTCGACCTTGACCTCACGCGGCGCATGATGGGCTATTGGCAGAGCTTTGCCGCCACGGGCAATCCCAACCACGACGACGCGCCTGCCTGGCCGCGCTGGGACGCCGACGCTCGGGTTCAGACGTTGGCCGAAGACATCCGGCCCGACGTGTTCGACGCACGCCTCTGCTCGGTGCTAACGCCCTAGCAGCCTGTTAGGCCGGCTTGGGCTGGGACAAAAGGCGGTGCCGGTAGGCGACGGCTTCTGTGGCGCTAGGCCGCGCGCAGCCGGGCACGTGCGAGATCATAGGCAACCTGCGGCTTCGGTGATCGACTAGGGTCCGGCGACCGAAACCCTCGATGGGCGGCGCGAGCCCAGCCGACACTCGACATAGGCGCGAATTTTGCGACGAATTTTTGCCGTTGATTGATCTGCCGCCGCTCCAGACCATGCT
>JAGWBM010000148.1:4826-6240 GCA_021295895.1 Pseudomonadales bacterium | reverse complement strand
GCTCCTGTACGGCACGGATGACCGGCGCAGCGGCATTGGTCTCCCCCGCCGAGACCGTATGGAACCAGATCACGCCCGTCGACAAGCCCGCCGGCACGTGTCCGAAGCGTTCCGACCGGCGCTCCCTATAGGCCGGTTCCCGGCGGGCACGGACGAATAGCCGCGCCCAGACCCAAGGCAGCGCCAGCACGAGTAGCACCTGGTAGAGGAGTCGGATCATTCGGCTGCGGAGTCGGACGAGCGGTTTGGATGGTTGTATCCTGACAGGATCGCAAGCGTTTGAAAGCACCGGGGAGGACACCATGAATACCACCCAATTGCGCCAGTGGCGAATCCGCGCCGGGCTCGTCGTCGCCGTCGGACTGGTAGCCGGAACGGCGATCGCCGGCGCGAACGCCGGTACCGCCGGCGCGAACGCCGGTACGACCGGCGCGTTTGCCGGTACGGTTCGAAATGCCGACGGCGAACCCCTGCACGGCGTCGCGGTTCGGCTCACGCACGAAACTTCCGGCGTCTCCGAGTCGGTGTTCACCGACCCCGCGGGCGAGTTCCACGTGATGGTCCAACGCGACGGCAAGCTCCGGATGCGGCTTCGCACGCCCTACTACCGCGACATCGAAGTCGACGTCGAAGGACCCGACGCGAAGATGGCGTTCGTCATGGAGGCCATGACCGACGAACTCGAAATCTCCAATAGCCTGCCCGCCGGCTACCACTTCGGCAACCTGCCGTTCGAGACCGGCGAGGACGCGCTGTTCAATCGCCACCAGTTCCAGCGCGACTGCCTGACCTGCCACCAGATGGGCAATCCGATCACGCGGTTTCCGCGCACGCCCGAGGGTTGGGTGGAAACCATTCGCCGCATGCACGCCTATCTCGGCAACTTCGATGCCGAGTTGCGGGACCGGCGTTCCGTCCTGCTCTCCAAGGGCTTCGACGGCAAACCGCTCGCCGTTCGCCCCGAGTTCCCGATCGACGAGTCGCTGGCCCGCACCCGCATCATCGAGTACCGAATGGAGCGCGGCATCGTGCCCCACGATGCGATCATCAATCCACACGACGGCCTGATCTACACGGTCGACCAGGGTGCCGACCACATGGCGGTCACGGACCCGGCCACCGGCCAGACCGACTACGTATCCCAATCCGGCGGCGGCATGATCTATCGCAAGTTCGGCGCCGTGGCCGGGGAGATCGCGGTCTTCAACGGCCGCAACGGGCCGCACTCCCTCGCACTCGGCCCGGATCGGAAGTACTACGTCACCAACACCAGCACGAACAGCATCGGGGTCTTCAATCCCGCAGTGCGGAAGTGGGAGCCGTCGTTCAGGATCGAGAACGCCCCGGGACAACGGCGTGCAAGCTATCCACACACCATCCGCTTCGGCCTGAACGGCATCGTCTGGTACACGCT
>JAGWBM010000148.1:1904-4724 GCA_021295895.1 Pseudomonadales bacterium | reverse complement strand
CCGAACACCGGCATGGTCTGGTACAGCCGGCTGTTCGGCGACAAGATCGGCCGCATCGATCCCGCCACCCTGGAGGTGACCGAGTACGACTCGCCGGTGCGTGGCCCGCGCCGCATGCGGTTCGACGCCGACGGCATCCTCTGGGTGACGGGCTACTCGGACGGCGACCTGCTCCGGGTCGACCCCGACGGGTTCAAGTCCAAGATCTACCCCATGCCCGAATTCGCCGCGGGGTTCCGCCCGGCACCGTACGCGCTCGGCGTACATCCCGACACCGGGGACATCTGGATCAACGAGAACATGACCGATCGCATCTACCGGTTCATCCCGTCCGAAGAACGCTACGTGGTCTACCCGGTACCGCTTTCCGGCACCTATACCCGCGACATGGACTTCACGGCGGACGGTCAGGCTTGCACGTCCAACAACCCGGTACCCGCCACCGCACTGGAAGGCGGCGTTCTGCAGGTCATCTGCATCCACGTGCAACCATCCGCGCAGGACGCCTGACCCTTGCGGTAGCCAAACCGCCAATCGCCGTGAACCGACGCGACTTGTCGGTGGATGCCGCCATCGTCGGCGGCGGCATCAGCGGCCTTTGGATCGCCAACCTGCTCGTCGGGCGCGGTCTCTCGGTCGTCATCTGCGAGCCCCGGGGCGTGGGCGGCGTGCAGACCCTGGCATCCCAGGGAATCGTGCACAGCGGCGCCAAGTACGGCCGCGACGGCACCCCACCCTTGTCCGGTGCGCTGAAAGCCATGCCGGACCGCTGGCGG
Organism: Pseudomonadales bacterium; assembly: GCA_021295895.1. Taxonomy (GTDB): domain Bacteria; phylum Pseudomonadota; class Gammaproteobacteria; order Pseudomonadales; family Azotimanducaceae; genus VXYL01. The sequence goes on along the minus strand of JAGWBM010000148.1, from coordinate 3,948 downwards.
GCCTGCCTCCGGGGCGAGGGCGAAATCGATCTGCGCGGCGTCCGGGTGCTTTCGCAGGAGATGCGGTTCCGCATCGGCGACGAGGCGCTCAAGCTGGATGAACTCGTGCTCGATACGGTTTCCCTGGTGCGCCGTCTCGCCGCACCCGTCGCGGACCGGGTCGTCGCACAGGCCGTAGGGCCCGAGTCCCTGATTGTCGACGAATCAGGCGTCGCGCGACTCGAAGTCGCCGATTGCACGATCCTCGCGGGCACGTACGTGTTCACTGCCGGCGCCGGAAACGCGGCCTTGGCGCAGCATGCGGGCTTTGCACGGACGGCGTTGCGTCACCGCCCGCTCCGGCAAACCATCGTTCGGCTGCGTCGCGACGCCAAGGTCTACGCCCACTGGGCCGCGAGCGATCGCGAAGCCGAACCGACGTTGACCGTGACGAGCGATGGTCCCGTGATGAGCATCGGCGGCAAAGTCGCGGATGCCGGGGTGCAACGCGCCGAAGCGGCGCAGATCGAGCGTGTGCGCGAACTCCTCCACGAGGGGTTCCCGGATATCGATCTCGATGGCGCGGACTTCGAGACTTTCGCTGCCGTCCGCGCTGAACCCGACGCCAAGACACTCCGGGACGTCCCCGATGCGTTCGTGGCCCACCAAGGCAACTGTCTGCTTTGCCTTCCCGTCAAGCTGAGTCTCGCCCCGCGCCTCGGTGATCTCGTACGGGCGGAGTTGGGCGACCTTGAACCTGCGCAGGCTGCCTGGGCGGGCGATCCGAACCGCCGCGTCGTCTACGCAACGTCTCCCTATACACACACGCCATGCTGAGGCGTCCACTGGGGGACACCGGTCTCGAGGTCTCGCCCCTCGGCCTCGGCACCGTGAAGTTCGGACGCAACACCGGCGTCGACTATCCGCACGCCTACGAGTTGCCAAGCGATAGCCTGATTGCCGATCTGCTCACCCAGGCGCGAAGTTGCGGGATCAACCTGCTGGACACGGCACCCGCCTACGGAACGAGCGAAGCCCGGATCGGCGAAGCCATCGAAGGGCATCGGGACGAATGGGTAATCTGCACCAAGGCCGGCGAGGAGTTCGACGGCACCAAATCGCACCACGACTTCAGCGAAGACCACATTCTAGGAAGCGTCGAGGTGTCCCTGGCCCGCCTACGCACGCACACCCTCGACATCCTGCTGCTGCACAGCGACGGCCGTCCGGTCGACGAGATCGAATACCTTGGCGCATTCCGTGCGCTATCGAGGCTGAAACGCGAAGGCATCGTCCGCGCCGTTGGGTTCTCGGGCAAGTCGCCGGCCGACGCCGAAGCCGCGTTGCCCAGATCCGACGTGCTCATGTGCACCATAAACGCCACCTACCGGGACGAGGTCGGCCTGGCCCGCAAAGCCGCCAATCAAGGCGTAGGTATTCTAGTCAAGAAGCCCCTCGACCGGGGATTTGTGGGCGAGAGCAAGACGATTGCGGAAACCGCGGGCCTTGCCGGCGTTACCAGTGTCGTGGTGGGAACCCTATCGCCCGCGCACCTGGCGGCGAACGCGGCGGCGGTTCTGAGGCCCACCGATCTTTCCACGGCCGTTTGACGACGGATTTCACCTTGTTGATTGGTTGTCAGAAACGGTAACGGCAATGCCGTTCATCTCGCGACGAAGGCGCAGATTGCGTTCAATGCCGCGAAGTTCCCAAAGCTCTGACCGGGTCAACACCATGTCGACGAAGTCCTCGTCCACTCCCGATTCGAGCATGTCACGGCGCTCGTCGGCCGCGCTCTCGAGACGCTGTCGTTGGACCATTTCCTCCACATCGAGTGCCAGCTTGCGCGAGAACGCCAACTTCTCGTCGAAATCGAGAGAGTCCCATGTCCCATCGGATAGGACGCGGTGCGCCTCGGGGAAAGCCGCCTCGATCTCGTTGAGGTCGGGTGCCAATTCGCGCGCCGTCTTCGCGTCGAAGTTCTCATCGAGCATTAGGTCGACGAAGCACCCGCCCGCCAACGCGAGCAGTGCGAGCAGCAGTATATTTTTCATTCCGCCTCCAT
>JAGWBM010000148.1:0-1863 GCA_021295895.1 Pseudomonadales bacterium | reverse complement strand
GCCGCCGCGCGCACGTACCCCGGTTCCCATGAGGTCGACCAGCTTGGTCGTCGAGTAGCCCTCGACCTCGTTCAATACACGAACATCGCCCCCGTAGCTTCGAACGAATTCGGCTCCGACGACTTCATCGGGCGCGTAGTCGCCGCCCTTGACCAAAACGTCCGGACGAATTTCCCCGAGAAGCGCCTCGGGCGTATCTTGCGAGAACGGCACGACCCAGTCCACGGCGGCGAGACCCTCCAGGACACGCATTCGGTGCGCCAATTCGTTGATCGGTCGACCCTCTCCTTTGAGCCGGCGTACCGAGGCGTCGTCGTTGACGGCGACGATCAGCCGATCGCCGAGTTGGCGCGCCTCGTCGAGGTAGCCGACGTGGCCAGCGTGGAGGATGTCGAAACAGCCGTTGGTGAAGACGATGCGCGCGCCTTGCCGCCGGGCGCGACGGACGGCCTCGGCAAGCTGGCGGCGATTGGACGCGGCTCGGGCGATTGGCACGTTGTCCCGAAGAGCCGCGTTGAGTTCGGCCAGCGGCACGGCGGCGGTACCTGCCTTGGTGCATACCAAGGCGCCGGCGACGTTGGCCAGGCGTGCACCGTCCGCCCAGGTCCACCCTCTCGCCGCGCAAACCCCGAAGGCGGCCGCCACGGTGTCGCCGGCACCCGTCGGGTCGTAGACCTCGATGCCGAGCGCGGGCAGGTGCTCGATGCGACCGTTGGCCTCGAACAGCGTCAACCCGCCGCCGCCCCTGGTCAAGGCGATGGCGTCGACGCCGCTCGACCGAGCCAATGCCGGACCCAACTCCCCGAGCTCCGAGTCGCCCGGCCAACGACCGACGGCTTGGCGGAACTCGCTAAGGTTCGGCTTGAGCAGGTCGGCTCCCCGGTATTCGGCGAAACGCTTGAACTTGGGATCGACGATCGTGCTGATGCCCTCCGCCGCGGCGAGGATGCGCTGCGGACGATCGACTGCCCCCTTGTCATAGTCCTCGACGACCAAGGCGTCCTTGCCGGCCATATGACCTGCGACGCGCTTGGCGACTTCGACGGCGGCGGTCTCGGGCAACGGCGTCTCGAAGTCCATCCGCGCGATCTGCTTGCGCATGCTCACCACCCGTTCCTTGAGGGTGGTTCGCCAACCGTCGACGGTTACCAGGTCGGCCTCGACGCCGGCGGTGTCGAGCAGATCGGCTACCGCGGTTCCGTCCGGGTCGTCACCGATGGCTCCGACCAGGGTGCAGCGGGCACCCAACGCGACCACGTTCAAGGCGACGTTGGCAGCGCCGCCCAAGCGGTCCTCCGAGCCATCGACCTGCACGATCGGCACCGGCGCTTCCGCGGAAACGCGCTCCGTTCGGCCGAAGAGATAGCGATCGAGCATGACGTCCCCGACGACGAGGACGTGGACATCGGAGTCCGAGGGAAGCTGGCGGTTCATTGCCTCGATGCTACCAAAACGCCCCGATAGCGTTCCGCCAGGGCGTCGACGGAAAACCGCGCCGAGACGCGCTGCCGGGCGCGCTCGATGGTCTCGAACTCGGGCTCCGAGCACAGGCCGCGCAGTGCCGCGACGAGTTCGTCGTCGGTGTCGAAATAGGTTCCGCAGTCCCCGACGACGCTGCGCGGACCCGGTCGATCGGCAAGCACGACGGGTACGGCTGCGGCCATCGCCTCGAGCAGGACAAACCCGAACGCCTCGCGATCCGTGGAGCACAGGAGCAGCGCGTCGAAGGCCCGGAGCAGGGTTCGGGCGTCGGCTCTGAAACCGGCAAGGACGACGTTCGCGCCGGCCCTGTGCAGCAGTTGCGGGCGCAATGGTCCGTCGCCGACGAAAACCAGGTAAGCCCGGGGGTTCTCGCGGCGGTAC
>JAGWBM010000147.1 GCA_021295895.1 Pseudomonadales bacterium | reverse complement strand
CCTGCCGGGCGGCGCTGCGCTCGGCGGCGGCATCTCGTGCCACCAGCCAGCCGCGGCGCGCATCGCGCGCCAGCAGGAAGGTACCGATGCGGGTGTAGCCGATGACGACCGCGGCGTCGAACCGCACCTCGCCCAGGCGGTCCCGGATGGTCCGGGCCAGCGCCGCGGGCGATCGGTGGTGGCGCTGCAGGCCGGACACGTCCAGCCAGAACACGCCCGGCTCCGCGCACGCGGCATGCGACTCCGCATCCGTTCCCGAACCGGCCCCTTCGACGAAGGGGCTGATGGAGAGCAGGCGGTCGATGATCAGCTCGACGCCGGCTGCCACTTCCCCTGGGCCGACGGTGCCCGCCTGCAGGTGCGCGGCCAGTGAGAGCGCCGCGGCGTAGCGCATGCCCACCCGCACCCCGGCGGCACGGGCCGTCCGGTTCACCGACACCACGATGCCCAGCGGCTTGTCCTCGCTGACTACCGCGGCGGGCCGGTCATGCCAGTCGGGATGACGGCGGAGCAGCAGTTGCAGAGGAAAGGAGCCGACTTCAACACACGCCGTACGGCGCACGGTAGGTGGTGTCCAGAGATCGGCCCGGCCCCCGCCGCCGGTCCTTGATCACGTCGATGCGGTAACGGAAGCGGCCGTGCCGCGGAGCGGCGTGGCGCGCGCCCCGGCCGCGCAGCGACACCAGCGAGCCCAGCTCGGTGCCGGGCGTGGTGAGGAAGAGCAGGGCGGTGTCGTGCTGCCGGGCCAGGCGCATCAGGCGCCCGAGCACCGCCGCCGGGATGATCCGGCCGGAGTCCAGCTCCAGCAGGACCAGGCCGAACGCACCGGAGCGGGTCAGGCGCTCGGCGGCGGTGACCGAGGCGCGCAGGTCGGGTACCTGCACCACCGGCAGCGCCGCCAGGTCGACTCCGGCCCGCGCCAGGTCGGGCGGGAAGAAGAGGTCGGAGCTGGTCGTGACCCAGGCCGTGGTCTCCGCCGATCGCTGGAACTCGCGGACGATCGCGCAGGCCAGCGTCAGATGGACCCGCCGCGGGGCCGCGCAGAGCTCGCAGAGACGGCCCGCCAGCTCTGCCGGCCCCCAGACGCCGGTCTGCCCGTCAGCGGCGGGTGCTCCCGGATCGACTGCGAGGTCGGCAGCGCGCATCAGCCGGCACGGGAGCCCGCTCAGGGCGCTGCGGCGCGCGTGGTCATCGTGGCTTTGCAGCTCAGCCCGAGGATACCTGTTGAACATGGTACGAGCACAAATGTCTTTCTTTATGAAGACATTTGTCTGTAATTGGATCGGATGTCGTCGCCTGCGTCAACCCGCGGGCGACGATCCTTCCAGATAGCGGCGCACCTCGATCACCCTGCCCAGGATCCGCACCTCGTCCGGGGCGGGAGTGATGGGATCGAAGGCGGGGTTGGCCGGGTGCAGCTCGATCCTGCCGGCGCGCAGCTTCAGCCGCTTCACCGTCGCCTCGTCCTCCACCAGGGCGACGACGATGTCGCCGGAGCGGGCGGTGTCCTGCCGATGCACGATCACCACGTCCCCCGGCAGGATGGCGGCATCGCGCATGCTGTCGCCGCGGACCTGCAGGGCGAACAGCTCGCTGCGGTCGGCGGACGACTGCACCGCGACGAACCCCTCCGGATCCTCGACCGCCGTGGTGAGGACGCCGGCCTGCACGCGGCCGACCAGCGGGACCAGGACGGTAGGGTGCCCGGAGCCGGCCGGCAGCCGGTAGCCGCGCGCCTTGCCCGGCTCCTTATCCAGCAACCCGTCGCGCACCAGCGCTTCCAGGTGCGCTCGCGCGGACTGCACGGCGCGAAAGCCGAAGTGCTCCTGCACCTCACGGGTCGTGGGCGGCGAGCCGGCCAGGATGCGGTCGCGCACGAACAGGAAGATGCGGCGCCTGCGTCCCGCGGACCGCGACGAGGAGCGTCCGGCATCGCGCATGGCTGCCATTGACAGACATATGTCTTTATCTGTCAATCATCCGGCAGGTCGACCAGCGGTGCTGCCACCAGGAGGTCAGGGTCGACGGCCACGCCGGCGGCGCGCACTTCCCAGTGCAGGTGCGGTCCCGTGGCCAGGCCGGTGCTGCCGACGGTGCCGATCGGTTCTCCCGCGAACACGCGCTGGCCTTTCCGCACCGCAAGGCCGTCCAGGTGGTAGTAGAGCGAGTAGACGCCGGGAAGATGTTCGATCACGACCGTGAACCCGGTGACGATGCGTTCGCGGGCCATCGCGACCGTGCCGCCGCCGGCCGCCGCCACCACCGTGCCCGTGGGAACGCCGAAGTCCACGCCGTTGTGGATGGTGGTGGCGGTGTTGCCGTCGGCATAGCGGTAGAGCCTGCGATCACCGAAGCCGCCGGTGCGCCGCACGTCTCCCAGTGGCAGCCGCAGCGGTCCGTAGTGCGGCCATGCGACCGGCCGCGAGGCGCTCAGCAGCAACCAGAGCTCCCATGATTCCGTCTTGCGTTGCGGATCGGTCGTCCGCCGCAGGTTGGAGAGACCGGTGTTCAGGGGGATCTCCTCGACGGCGAACTCGCGCTCGCCGATGACGAGCGGCTGCTCGTGCAGCATCACGCGCGTCTCTGCCCGAGACGCGCTGCCGGCCAGGAGTCCGGAGATCGTCAACCGTGCCTCACCCGCCGGGGCATTGCTGGGAATCCCGAGCACCGCCGCCCACGTCGTCCCGGCCGGGCCTCTGCGCACCGCGAACCCGGAGCCGGCGACCCGTTCTCCGTCGGCCAGCTCCACCGCGAGCTCGAGCTCGGCAAGCGGCGCGGCGCTCGTCACGTAGGCGCTCAGAGGATCGCCCTGGGCCAGCGTCCCCGGCGTATGGA
>JAGWBM010000146.1:3976-4491 GCA_021295895.1 Pseudomonadales bacterium | reverse complement strand
CGGGAACTGGTGGCGGAGCTGGACAACCGCCTGGGAATCGAGTCCCGCCGCCTCGATGTGCTCGCGGACTCGGCGGACGAGCAGCTGTCGGCGCAGCGCACCCAGGTCGAGCGCCTGCGTTCGATCGTTCGATTCAACGAGGAGCGAACCGCAGCGCTGACCGTGCGCGCAGGGATCGACGGCGTTCTCGGGGAGTCGGCTGTGGAGGAGGGACAGTGGATCAACGCCGGGGACACCATGGGTCGCGTGGTCCAGCCGGGCCGGCTGAAGGCGGAACTGCGCTTGCCCCAGAACCGCGGGGGAGACCTGGCGATCGGCCAGGCGGCGCAGATCGACACGCGCAACGGTGTGATCGACGGAAGTGTCAGCCGCATCGATCCCACGGTACGAGACGGCACGATCACGGTGGACGTCTCCCTGTCTTCCGATCTACCGGCAGGTGCCCGGCCGAACATGAGCGTCGACGGCACCGTCGTGCTCGAACGGCTCAACGACATCACCTATGTGGGTCGGCC
>JAGWBM010000146.1:3416-3945 GCA_021295895.1 Pseudomonadales bacterium | reverse complement strand
TGAAGACAGCGAAGTCGCACGGCGCGTGAGCGTGAAGCTCGGACGCGTATCGGCGAACCACGTCGAGGTTCTCGAAGGTCTGCGACCCGGCGACCGGGTGGTCCTGTCAGGCTTGGCCGCGTTCGATGAATACGACATCGTGCGCATAGAACGTTGACCAGCGAGATTCCATCTCGTGAAGACCCTACAACGGAGACACGCATGGACCACGCCGAACACCCGCTGATCCGTCTGCGCGACCTGCACAAGGTCTACTACACGGACGAACTGGAGACCCACGCGCTGTTCGATGTGCACATGGATATCGAACGCGGCGATTTCGTGTCGGTCGCCGGACCCTCGGGGTGCGGCAAGTCGACGCTGCTGGGGATCATCGGTCTGTTGGACAACGCCAGCGGCGGGGAGTACGAACTCGATGGCGAAGCGGTGCAGTCGCTCGGCGCGGCGGACCGGGCCCGAATCCGCAACGAGGCCATCGGGTTCATCTTCCAGGCCTTCAACCTGATCGGCGACCTGACGGTCTACGAGA
>JAGWBM010000146.1:380-3223 GCA_021295895.1 Pseudomonadales bacterium | reverse complement strand
CCACCAACGGCCAAGGCGTGATGGATCTGCTCGGAGAGCTTCACGCCGGCGGCGCGACCGTCTGTATGGTCACCCACGACCCGCGCTACGCGGACATGGCGGCTCGCACGGTACATCTGCTCGACGGGAGAATCGTCGACGAAAGCGAGGCGTGACCACCGTGCCGCTCGACGCGCTGACGAGTGAGTTGCTGCAGGCGGGTCGTGGTCTGGCGCGTTCGCCGCGGTTTACGATCGTGGCAGTGCTGACCCTCGGCCTCGCCTGCAGTGCCGCGACAGCCGTCTACGCCGTCCTCAAGCAGGTTGTTCTGGATGCATTGCCGTATCCCGACGCCGAACGGCTGATGGTCCTGCGCACGGCGATGCCGAAGGTGGGGGACTTCGAATGGCAGTTCTCCAAGGAGCAGTTGCTGTACCTCCGGGAGAAGGCCCCGTTCCTGACGAGCGTCGACATCTACTCTACCGTGCCCATGAAGGTCGAAACGCCCGAGGGCGTACACCGGGCGCCGGTCACCCTGGCCAGTGCCGGGATCCACGGGCTGCTTGGCGCCAAGGCCCTGTTCGGCAGAACGTTGCAACCGGGCGACGAGGCTCCCGACGCGTCGCCGGTCGTGTTCCTGACGCATGGATTCTGGCAGCGCCACTTTGGCGGCGATCCGTCGGTCCTCGGCAAGATCCTGCGCATCGATCCCGGTCCTAGCCGCGAGCCGCTGAACCTGCACGAGACGGTCTTCGAGATCGCCGGCATTCTCGAGCCTGGGCCACCGCCGCCCGAGGGGTTCTCGGACAGCGCTGAACGCACGGACATCTGGATGTCCCACGCGCCGTTGCCGGACTCCGTCGGCCATTCCTGGCCCGCCATCGCGAAACGGCAACCCGGCGTCCGCTACGAACAGGTGCAACTTGAACTGGACAGCCTGATGCCCGGCCTCGCCGACGCGTTCCCGAACGTCTACGACGAGTCGGTCCTCGAACGTTCGGGCTATCGCACCCGGGCAACGCCGCTCAAGTCCCACGTCATCGGGTCGTTCGCGGCGCACCTTTGGTTGGCGCAGGCGGCCGCGTGCCTCCTGCTGGTCGTGGCATGGGTGAACACCGCCGGGCTGTTCCTCCTTCGCGCGGAGACCCGTCATCGAGAAATGGCCGTGCGTGCCGCGCTGGGTGCAGGGCGCGGCTCCACTTTTCGGCTCTTCCTGGCCGAGTGCTGTCTGATCACCGTCGCCGCCGGCATGATCGGTCTGATGGGAGGTTACTGGTCCATTCAATGGCTGGCGCAGGCCTCGCCGACCCCTGTTCCGCGACTGACCGATCTTGCCTTCGACGGCGGGGTCCTGGGGTTCGCACTGGCGCTGTCGATCGTCGCGGCCGCTGTGCTCGCGTTAGCGCCGACCGTGCGTTTCGGCGGAATCTCCGCCCTGGCCGACGCCGGGCGGCGTTCCACGCCGAGCGCCACGGTGCGTCGCGTGCAGGCCGGGCTGATTGCGGCGCAGGTCGCCATGGCGATGGTGCTGATCGCGGCTGCCGGACTACTGCTCTCGACCTTCGGGGCGTTGCGGGACGTCGACCCGGGAATTCGTTCCGACGGGGTCGTGAGAGCGACGGTCCACTACGACGACGGACTTTTCGAGCCGTGGTGGCCCCTGATCCGCGAGATCACTCGCGGCATCGAGGAGATGCCGGGCGTGAGGGTCGCTGGCGCGGCATCGGCCTTGCCGCTCACGGGCTTCTTCGGACACGACCCGTGTCCCGGACAGATCTTCGAGGGCGCGGTTTACAAACCCGGCGATGCCGGCGGTCAAGGAGGCAAGCGCTGCATCATGCAGTTCGTCGTCTCGCCCGGGTATTTCGAGGCCCTCGGAATACCGCTGGTGCTGGGCCGATCCCTCCAACGCGGCGATCTGGACGACCCCGCCACCGGTGCGGTTCTCGTCAGCCGGGCCGTTGCCGACGCGGTCTGGCCCGGCGAGAGCCCCCTCGGAAAGGGCATCGCCCCTCCCCGCTCGCCCGCTGGCACCTGGTACCGGGTGGTCGGCGTCGTCGGCGATGTGCAAGCCCATTCGGTCCGGGACGAGCCTGTCCCGGCGGTCTACTATCCAATCGCGCCCATCCCCGGCACGTCGGGCGGCTACCACACAGCCCTGGACATCGTCGTGCGCACCGGCTTCGCAGACCCCACCGTCCTCGTCCCGGATATCCTCCGTGCGATCGACAACATCGACCCGACTTTGTTCGTCGACAATGCCGAGGCGGTCTCCGCGGTCGTGAGCCGGTCCATGGGCCAAGTCACCTTCATGCTGGTGTTGCTGAACGCCGCATCCGGTGGCGCGTTGGTTCTCGCCGTGGTCGGAATCTACGCCACGGTTGCCTGGACGACGGCCCGACGGACCAACGAGATCGGGGTTCGCATGGCACTCGGCGCCCGGCGCGGCCTCCTGCAGCGTATGGTCGTGATCGGTTCAATGAAGCCCGTCGTCGTGGGACTCGCGATCGGGATTCCGGCCGGGCTGATGGGGGCGCAAGCGGTACGCAGTCTGTTGTTCGGCGTGTCGCCCACGAGTCCGATGGTGCACGGGTTGGCCGTCGCCGCGCTTCTCGGGGCCGCCTGCGGCGCCAGTTGGTTGGCGGCAAGTCGGGCAACCCGGGTTTCCCCGATGGACTCGTTGCGGGTGGAGTAGGTCATGCGCATGCTCCTCGAGGCGAAACAGGCGTTGCGGGGCCTGAAGCGGACACCGGGATTCACGGTGCTCGCGGTACTCTGCTTGGGGTTCGGTCTCGGCGCCACCGTCGCCGTGTTCACCGTCGTCAAACAGGTCTTGCTGGATCCATTGGGCTACCCGGACTCGG
>JAGWBM010000146.1:0-332 GCA_021295895.1 Pseudomonadales bacterium | reverse complement strand
TCCGCCCAGTACTTCCACCTCGGCGACAATGCCAAGTCCCTCGCCGACATCGGGGCTTCGCAGGACTTCTGGGCGAGCATTGCCACGCCGGATGGCCTCACGGGTGCCCGGGTCACCCAGGCCACCGCGGGAATACACCGTCTGATCGGCGCGAAGGCCGCGCTCGGCAGGGTCATTCAAGAAACCGACGACGACCCGGGCGCGGCGCGTGTCGCGGTGCTCTCGTACGGGTACTGGCAGGACCGCTTCGGCGGAGATCCCGCGGTCGTGGGCAAGACCATCCGGTTCGATCCCGGCATCGTCGGCCGAGCCTTGACGGCGGAGGAACTGGA
>JAGWBM010000145.1:5727-6037 GCA_021295895.1 Pseudomonadales bacterium | reverse complement strand
TGAGAACCGGGGAGGCGGTGCCGGTCGCGGGATGTTGCGGCGGTTCTATTCCGGCCCAATGCCGAGCGGTCCCATCCGGCACTACCCGCCGGCGATGCAACGGAAAATCGACCGATTGAGGCAGGCCGCGAACGCGTACGCGGGCTCGACGGCGACATCGGGGGATGCTCGATCCGTCGACGAGAACACCAGCGAGGAGGCGACGATCGAGACGGCTGTCGAGTCCCTACGTGCCGTCTGGCGTGGAATCCGGGCACCCGTCGAAGAAGGCAGTCGGCGCTACTACATGCCGAGTGCAGCCGGGCTGCTA
>JAGWBM010000145.1:2245-5565 GCA_021295895.1 Pseudomonadales bacterium | reverse complement strand
CACTGCCCGAACTCGAACGACGCAATGAACCCCGGTATTACGAACTTCTGGCGGATGCCCTCGCCGCCGCGGGTTTGTCCGACGCCCGGCTCGCCGACCTGTCGTCCCGACTCCGGGGGACCGGGATCGGCGACCACGACTTCACGCTCTGGATGACGCTCCGCCACCGAGCCGACGAGATCCTGTCGTCTCACGAACTTGACGCCTTCACGAAGCGGGCCGTGGCGCTCGACGAACCGACACCGTCGGAGTTGCTGTCGATGGCCCGGCTGTACGCCAAGGGCGGTGCGTATGCCGACGCGGCGGAACACTACTCCCTGCTCGTGGCGAATCTGCTTCGACGTGGCGGATCGGGAGGCATGCGCAGAACAGTCACGCTCCAGGGAGCGGGCACCATGATGGTCATGTCCGGTGCCGCAAGGGTGTGGCAATGTCTCCGGGCCAAGTCTCTCCGAGATTCTGGCCGAGACCGCCGAGGTCCTGCCGCCCGAGACCGCAATGGCTTTCGCAACAACGGTGCTGGCCGTTGCGAGACCGTCGGAGGATGACGAGGCGTTCGGCGCCATCTTCGATGCATTCGTGTTGAAGACTCTGGGTCTCGTGGCCCCGCCCGACGACATGCTATCCCGGGCGGCGGAGATTTCGCCCACGGCCACGGCGGTCGAAGCACCACTCGATACGTGGGCCGTGCCCAAAGTGTTGGAACTCGCCCGGGCGCATGCCATCGCGGGGAATCATCTCGAGGGATTGCGGTTGTTGCGACGGTTCGCGGTTTCCAAGGAACGCAACGCCGACACATCGTTCGACTTGCTCGACGAGGATCAAACCCGGCGCGCGAGTGCCGCCGAGACTTTGGCCAGCACGTTCGGCCTGCCCCTACTCAGCCTTCGATACGGGTCGCAAACGCCCATGTCCGGGCTCGTCAATGGGCGCGAGCGCATCTTTCCTGCCGATTCGGACCACGCCTGGCCGGGTGCCGACGATTGGATGCGAACGGCGGCGCAGGCCATCCGGGATTGGCTTGACGATGAGGATGTCGACCCGGCGGGCGTACGCGAGATGCTCTTCGTCCTGGCTTGGCAGTTGCATGCAGCGGGCAAGGACGAGTCGGCGGGGAAGGTCGTCGCGGTTCTCAGCGCCAGCCTTCGCGCGGAAGCCGACGTGGACCCGGTGGAACTCCGCAACCTCGCATTGCTGGCGCTCAAGGTCGGGAGCCCGTTACCCGCCGACCTGGCGGTCGCTGTGGCGGCCGGCGGGACGTTGACCGCACGTCAGGAAGCGGACTTGGTCCGCGAGCTGGCGGACGACGATCCCATGGGTGCGTTGCGGGCAGGGCGGGCCGCCGACCGCGGCGACAAGCTCCCACTCATGCGCGAATTGCACACGATTGCGTTGGCGGTTGAGGAGACGTCCTACGCGGCGGATCTCGCGACGCGCATCGAACAGGCCCAAGTCGCCTATCGGGACCTGGGCAGCCCGACGATTTCGGAATCGGGCGACGGCGCGACCCTCCCGTAGGGGACAAGCCCGTCCCCTACGCGCACAAAGCCGTTGCCTAACCGGCACCGCCTTTTTGCCCCGGCCCGGCGCGCCAAGAGCGCTACGCAAGCTGCGGTGGCGATGCGTTCCTGAACTGCAGGGCGAAGTCGGCGCCGCCACCGTCCGCGTTGCGTGCCGACACCTCGCCGCCGTGGGCGGTCATGACCGCCCGGACGATGGCGAGGCCGAGACCGTGGCCGTGGCGGTTCGGCGGGCTCTTCGCAAACGGCTCGAAGATGCGTTCGAGGTCGTCGTTCGGAATCCCCGGGCCGCAATCGCTGACCGAGACCCTGCCGGTGTTGTCCACGCGGACCTTCAAGTTATCGCCGGACTTGCTGAACGAGATCGCGTTGTCGACGAGATTGGCGATCGCCACGCCGACGAGTCCCCGATGGCCGTTGACGACAAGCGAATTGGGTACGGCGTCAAGTTCGATGTCGACACCGCGGGCGATACTCAAGGGCGCGCGGTCCGCCACGACGTCGCGTGCCGTCGCAACCAAATCGACCCGGTCCGGCAACTCGTGGCTGTTGCGAATCTGCATTAGGCGCAAGAGTTGATCGACCAGGCTCGCCATACGCCGGACATCGTCCCGAAGCACTTCCTTTGTATTGGATTCGGGGAGTTCCTCGAGGCGCGTTCTAAGTACCGCCATCGGTGTCCGTAGCTCGTGGGCGGCCGTGGCCAGGAACATCTCCTGTTCCTCGTGGGCGGCTTCCACGCGGCGAATCATCTCGTTGATCGCCCGCACCAATGTGGCCACCTCGGCCGGCAATCCTTGTTCTGGCAACAGCCGGTGGTCGTCGGTAGTCGCGTCGATGGCGTCGGCCGCGCGGGCGAGGGTCCTGAGCGAGCGCGCCGCCAACAGCAGCACAATGAATGCGATGAGCAGGACACCGCCGCCGGCAATTAGGGCGTCGCGGGTTGTCCACCAGAAGAAAATCGCCTCGGTGAACATGTTCGTCGGGCCCTCGATGGCGGTATCCACGCCCGATATCTCGTAGTACGTCTCGACACCGTGATCGGAACGAAAGGAGACCCAGGTGGTCGTGTCTCCCTCATCGATGGTTGACGACCAATACATTCGCCCAGCTTCGTCTTGCGTGTCCGCCAGCATCGTGCGCAAACGCGGTATCTTCGCCAGATGCTGGGGCGGTGGACCGAAGGACGCCTCTTCGCCGCCTCGCCGGACGTAGTAACGAAACTTTTCGTTGACCGCGGCGACCTCCTCAAGAACCGCCGACCCCGCGAGTGATGCGATGTCTCCCTCGGGCGAGATCGCCTCGTTCAAGATCTCGGTACGGACGTTGCCTTGTGTCAACGACAGTGGGTCTTCGTTGAAGAAGCGCCAGTACGGCACGATGGTGAACCAACTCAACGCCAGGACGAGGAAGACGATGGACAGCAGGGTCATCCGGGCGATCAAGGAGCGGGGCCAAGGGGTGATGGCGCGGAGCCTCACGATTGGGCCTTGAGCATGTAGCCGACGCCGCGCACCGTATGGATCCCGACGCCGGTGTCCTCCTCGGCCAGATGCTTGCGCAAGCGGGAGATATGGGATTCCAGGGTGTTGGATTGAAAGAGGTCGTCGTAGCCGTACATCGCAGACTCCAGGGTGTCCCGGGTCACGACGCGGCCGGCACGTTCCATGAGTGCCTGGAGCAAGGTCAACTCCCGGCGCGGGAAGACGACGGGCCGCCTATCGCTCTCCTCGTGGGCCACGGCGACGATGTCGCGGGAGGTCCGGTCCATGCGCAGGTTCCCGAATTCGACCGTTCGCG
>JAGWBM010000145.1:0-2231 GCA_021295895.1 Pseudomonadales bacterium | reverse complement strand
GCGCGAATCCGGGCGCAGAGTTCGTCGGGTTCGAAGGGTTTGACGATGTAGTCGTCGGCCCCGAGATCGAGACCTTCGACGCGTTCCCGGATGTCGCCTAGGGCCGAGAGAATCAGAAACCGCGTTCGCACGCCCGCATCGCGGGCGTGGAAGATGAGCGCCGTGCCTTCGCCGTCGGGCAGCATGCGGTCCAGCAGCACGACCTCGTAGGGATGGTCGGTAATCGCCGCCTTGGCCATGCGCAGGGAATCGGCCAGATCGACGACGTGACCTTCCTTGCGTAGCAGACGCCGAACCGTCTCGGAGAGGTTCGGATCATCCTCCACCAGCAGGATTCTCACGCCGCGAAACCCTCGGTCTGGCGAGCGGCTGTCGAGTCAGCCACCACCGTCGACGACCGCGAGCATGGTCCGAAGGGTCTCGGTGCGTGGCGGCAGGCACAGATCGTCCTTGCAGGTCTGGTAGGTGACCTTGGCGGTGACCTCGTAGCTTCCCGCTGCGCCTGCTTCGACGGGCTGCGCCCATTCCCGATCCGAGCCCTCGTAGATGTCGTAGAGGCCCTTGAAATGGTGCAGGGGTAGGCTGCGGGATCCCGCCATCTCGATACCCTCGGGAAATCCGAAACTGACGCTCGTCTCGATCATGCCGTGGGGTGCGTTGCGGCCGGTCGGCGCGTAGATGTACCAGCCGGGGCGCATGGTGAAGTTGACCGCCAGGTTGGCCCGTTCCCCCGCTTGCACTTTGTCGGGCGAAACGAACGAGAGCGTAACCGGTGGCTGGCTTGGTGCCGCCGACGCGGAGCGGCGCGCGGGCGTTTCCGAAGCCGTGGGTGGCGCTTCGGCAGTCACGGGTGCCGACTCGCGGCGTTCGCCGAGCATGACGTAGACGCGGCCCTGATGGCGCATCGTGAGCCAGTGCGCCCTGCCTTCATCGTAGAGCCTGCCGACCGACTTGTACCAATATTCCTGGTTCATCCGCAGATGCTCTTCGAATTCCTCTTCGCTGAAGAGTTCCTTCAACCGCACCATGTGCTCGGAGTCCGCCGTCGGCCGCTCTCTAGGAGGGTACAGACCCGGATCTTTTCCGGCGCTCTCCACTTCGTTGACGTCCTCCCACTCCCAAGACAGCTCGTCACTGAATTCGCCCCCGTTCACTGTGGCGACGCTGGCCCCGATGATCAGGTCATTCACCCCGTCCCGGTTCCAGTCGTCCACGTAGACGCGTTGCCCGCTGCCGGGTAGCGCCTTGGCACTGTCGGCGGTCGGCAGCAGGTCGACGCCCGGGTGGAACCGGTGCCCCTCGTCGGTCTTGACGCCCCGGAAGAACGTCACCGCGTGGCTGGCCGGGTGGCGGTACGAGCCCGTCACCAGGAGGTCCAGCACGCCGTCGTCGTCCCAATCCACCACCAGCGGGCTGCTCTTGCCGTCGCCGTCCGTTGGTGGGAGGTCGCCATGTTCCAAGATCAGGGCCCGCCACTCGGGCCCGCGGTCGAGGATCCTGAGCGGTTCGCCGTCGATGGTGAGCAGGGGTTCGCGCATGGCGAAGCTGGGCCGTCGCGGACTGCCGATGTTCTCGCTGATCCTCAAGCCGCCGCTGCCGCCCACGATCAGGTCGTAGTCGCCGTCGTCGTCGAGGTCCCCGAAGCTTGCGGATGTGTAAACCCAGTAGTGGAACGTGCCGATGTCGCCCGGCTCGCCCTCGTAGTTGCCGAACATCGGCTGGCCGTTGACGGAGGGATCACCCTCCTGGCGCAGCGTCTCGCCGGGCAGGAAACCGTTGCCGGTGCCCCGGAACCAGGTAACGTCGCCGGGGTGATACTGCCCCGTGATCATGTCGAGGTGGCCGTCGTCGTCGAGGTCGTAGAACTGTGGCGTGAAGCCGATGCAGCACCACTGGGGTACCTCCATGATGGTGCCCTCGGTGTCCCGTGCCCACTCGAACTCGTCGGTGAACTTGGGATCGTCGTCGGTACCGACGTTGAGGTAGACGCGGATCGTCGATCCGTCGGCCCCCATGGGGAAGTTCTCGCCTGAGTTGGTTTCGAACTCGCCGACCAGCAAGTCGCGCTTGCCGTCGCCGTCCCAGTCCCACAGCGCCGGAGCCGCGAGCCCGTGCTTTTCGGTCAGGATAGGTTTCGTGGCACCCGATATGAGGATCGGCTCACCGAGCTTGGGCGTTCCAGGGATGCCGGCGTCCTGGATCTCGGGGAAGCTCATCTCGTCCGCGACGAG
>JAGWBM010000144.1 GCA_021295895.1 Pseudomonadales bacterium | reverse complement strand
TTGAAGTCGACCAGGAACAATTCGGTTTCGTTTTCCCGTCGGACGTCGACCAAGGCGCGCTCGATGTTCGTGTTCGCGCGACCGCTAAACGGGTTGTAGGCTGCGGGGGTTGGATCCTCGAGCGCCTCCTGCATGAGGATGTTGGAGATCCGGTTGTGGGTCACGTCCTCCTTCTCGGCCCGGGACCAGAGGATGGCGGTATCCCAATCCCAGTCCTCCCACGTGCCTCGGAAGCCCTGCAGGAATCGCCAGGTCGCACCGTCGTTGTCGACGATCCGCGGCGCCTCGGTCCAACGTCCGTTGTCGATCCACAGCCTGACGCCGGAACAGGGAACGTCGGGAATCACGTCGTCGGGTAGCCGGTTCGGGGAGCCGCAGGGGCCGAGCGGGTTGTAGTAGTTCTCCGCGGCGACTTGGAGTTTCACCGTGGAGAAGGACGCCGACGCGTGACGGTTCATGTTGGTGGCCGACAGGTACGCGGCGAGTTCCGTGTACGCCTCGACGCCGTTGTCGAACTCGTGGTTCAGGAAAGTGAACAGATGGGTCCGTTCCAGTTCGGATAAGAGATCGCGGTTCTCGTTCAGGTTGTGCCGATAGGTGCCCTGTCCGTCCCTGCCGCCGCAGGTGCCGTAGCCGATCTCGTATTGACATCGCGGATCGCCCACGGGATAGGTCTCGAACTCGCCGGAACCGTCGGTCAACACGCCCGACAATCCCAAACCCCTGACGCTCGACACCGCGTCGAACTGCCGGTATTCCGAATTCGCGCTGTCGTTGCGGAACGCCGTGCCAGACGCCCAAGGCGAATCGGGGTCGAGCCGCCAGCGAAAGTCAGAATCCGCCCATCGCGGGTCGTCCTGCGAGTTCACGCGGTCGCGTTGGTAGTGCTGCGCGAACACACTCAGGTTCGTACGGCCTTCGTTGAAAGCCATCCCCCACTCGCCGATCAGGGTGAGGTCCGTGCGCGGAACGTTCTCGAAAGCGGCGTGCTTGACACGTACGCGGGTGCCCTCGAAGTCGCTGTTCAGGACGTAGTTGACGACACCGGCGACGGCATCGGCGCCGTAGATGGCGGAGGCGCCGTCGCGCAGCACTTCGATGCGCCGGAGCCCGGCGGGTGGCAGCGATTGGGAGTTGGCGGTGTTCACCGGCACGAAGCTGCCGCCGACTTCCTCGGTTTGGTAACTGGCGGCGTTGACCACCCGGCGCCCGTTCAGCAGCACCAGTGTGTTGCCGGTGCCGAGATTGCGCAGGTTGTAGGCGCCGATGTCGCCGCGGGCGGCGTTGACGCCGCCACTGATGTTCTCGGCCTCGTTGAAGAAGTTCGAGCCTTGCTCAACCAGTTGCTCGAGCAGGTCGGCGCCGTCGTCGAAGCCCAACGCCTCGATGTCTTCGGCATCGAGCACGGAAACGGCCAGGGCGTCGGCGATGTCGGCGCCCTTGATCTGGGTGCCGGTGACGATCACCTCCTCGATGGCGTCGTCCTCGGTCTCGTCCTGGGCCTCGGCCGCAGTCGTTGCCAGCAGCAACGACAGAAGAACCAGTCGACCTGTATACGGGTTCGCGAAGGGCATGTGACTTCTCCGTTGACGCGGGATGCTCCCGCCGCGATGCTTGGCGGGGCGGTGCAGTTTGTCGCAAACGGGCCTTGGCTTCAATGCGAAACGCGACTCCCGGTAGTCGTTGCCGGACCGGCGAAATGACACGCTTATTAAGGTGCTGGCGGCCCCCTCGACGGGCGGCTTCAGTCCAACGTTACGATGTGACGCAGCAACGCGTCGACCAACGCGTTCGTATGTGCTGCCCGGCGGGGACTCGTCGCGGCCGGCGCGGCGCTCTGCGCCACGATCACGAGGTCGTCGCGGGGATCGATCCAGATTAGCTGTCCAAAGATGCCGATCGCATAGGGACCACCGCCCCAAAGCCACCACAGGTACCCGTAACCCGGGTAACTCGACGAGCCCTTGGCCGACTTCGCGCCCCTACGCCGCCACCACGCTGATCAGGGCGTCGAGTACCTCGTTGGGTCGTTCGTTCAACATGGCATGGCCGCAGCCCTCCAGGCGGACCACGCGTGCCTCGGGAAGCGACTGGGCAACACCGAGTCCAGCCCGCGCCGGCGTCATCATGTCGTCGTTGCCCGCGATCACGAGAACCGGGCAGCCGATGACCGCGTCACCGTCGACGACGAAGGTGTTGCAGGCGGTGAGGTCAGCATGGAACACGCCGGGTGCGGAGCGTTCCAGCAGACGTTCGCCGACGGCCAGCATCCAGACACCCGGATTCGCGTTGGCGCCCAGCGTGCCCGTGGAATGGCTCCAGGTGTTTGCCATGTCGATGGCCGCGTGGTGGTTGTCCTTCGCGGCACTCAGCAAGGGGTGGGTAACCGGCATCGGTGCAGAGGTGCCGAGCAGGGCCAGCGCACGGCACCGGTCGGGCATCGTCGCAGCGAACCGGTAGGCGACGAGCGAGCCCATGCTGTGGCCCACGACCGCGGCGGTGGGTATTGCCAGGCCATCGAGTACCTGGCCGAGCCAGGCAGCCATGTCGCCGACGCGGTCGAAAGGCGGACCCTCGGAGCGCCCGTGACCGGGTAGGTCGACGGCTGCCACCCTTAAACCCTGGCGTGCGAAATAGCGCGACGGCAACGCCCAGACCGTGTGATCCATGCCGGCCCCGTGCACGAAGACAACGCTCTCGGCATCCGGGCGGGGAAGGCCCGAGCCGTTGCCGACATAGACGGTCCGACCGTCGACTTGGATGCGCGTCCCGCTCATCCGGGTGTCCGCGCGGCCCGTCGCAGAGCGCGGGAAAGATCGCCGATCAGGTCGCGGGGATCCTCGAGGCCGATCGACAGTCGAACCAGGCCCTCGCCGATGCCGGCGGCGGCCAGGGCTTCGG
>JAGWBM010000041.1:46133-57383 GCA_021295895.1 Pseudomonadales bacterium | reverse complement strand
TTGCTCGGCTTGCCCCGGGCGGTGAAGTTGAACGGGTCGGTGTCGATGTCTTCGAGTTCGATTTCGCCGGCGAGCACTGCCGCCTTCCACGCTTCCTGTTCGCCGTGGCGGGCCTGGAACTCGGGCATCACTTCCCGCGCGAAGAGTTCGAGGCTCGAGCAGATGTCTTGGTGGGTGTTCTTGCCGGCCTGGTTCAGGAGGATGACCTGGTCGATATTGGCTCGTTCCAGTTCGCGCAACCGCTCGCGAATGGTATCCGGCGAGCCGATCAACTCGCTGCCCGACCGTTTCTGTCCTTCAGGCGTCTGCTTCCATTCCTGGTAGCGCTGCCAGAAGTTCATCGTGCCGGGCTCGAACGGGCCCTCCTTGTTGTAGAGCTGCAGCGCGAACTGGAAGAAGGTCCAGCCGTCGGCCTTCTGCCAGGCCTCGTCATCGGTTTGTGCGCACATGAATCCCGACACGACGGCGATGTTCGGGTTCGCCTCGTACGCCTCGAGCTTCTCGAGGTCGCGGATGAAGGTGTTGTAGTAGGCGTTCACCCAGGCCCGGGCCGCATCGAGACTCACGAACTTGAAGCACAGCGATCCCATGCCCCGGTGCGCCGCGTAGCGCACGGTGTCGAGTTGCGAACAGGCGATCCAGAGGGGTGGGTGGGGTTTCTGCAGCGGCTTTGGCACGACGGCGCGCAGCGGGAACTTGAAGTATTCGCCGTCGTATTCCCAGCCGTGGTTCCAGAACATCGGCAGCGTGCAGCGCACCGCGTCCTCCCACACGTCTCGCTTGTCCCGGAAGCGCAGGTTGAAGGGATGCAGTTCGGTGACGGAGGCGCCCTCGCCGAGGCCGAGTTCGACGCGTCCGTCGGAGACGAGATCCAGGGTGGCGATCTTCTCCGCGACCCGGGCCGGGTGGTTCGTGGTCATCTGCACGATGCCGTGGCCCAGGCGGATGTTCTTGGTGCGCTGGCTTGCGGCCGCCAGGAAGACCTCGGGGGCGGAGGAGTGGGAGTACTCCTCCAGGAAGTGATGCTCGACTTCCCAGGCGTAGTCGAAACCGAGACGGTCGGCCAACTCGATCTGTTCGAGCGAGTCCTTCAAGAGCTTGTGCTCGCTGTCCGGTCCCCAGTCCCTGGGCAATTGGTGCTCGTAGAAGATGCCGAACTTCATAAGCCCTCTCCGCTCGCCGACGAGTGGCGTCAGCCCTCGATGGTGGCAGCGCCGTTGCGCGACTGCAAATCGGACGCCTGCCGACAGGAGGCGTAACGTTGGGTCGAGTCGATCATCTCATCGGCCGCCGCGAACAATGCGGCGAAACCGTCGCCCTTGTCGGCGCAGCGCTCGGTGACCGGTTCTTCGTCGGCGACTCGCCAAGTGGCTCGGCGGTAGCAAGGTCGGTCGGCCGCGTCGTCCTTCTCCGCCGCGCGAACGCCCTGATACAGGGCGAGGCTGTCCTGGCGGCGCCCGCCACCGCGACAGAACCAGCCACCCGGGCGGAGCGCCTCGTAGTCCCGGGTGTCCGATTGGCGGTCCGCCTCGTAGGCGAGCGTCGAGAACGGTCGCCGCTGTCGGTCGGCGGACGTGAGCGTCAGTTCGAACGACGGGACCCGGGCGTAGGCGACATCGAAGGCCCGGGACTGCTCGACCCGGTCGACGACGAAGTCCCGCACCATGTAGACGAGGATGGCGAAGGAGATGCCACCTGCAGCGATGGTCATTATGCGCGCGGGCTTGGGTGGCAGGTAGGCCGTGGCCGACGCCATCGCCACGGCCGCCAGCACGGCGCCGACAAGAGCGGCCAGCAGAATCGCCGAACCGGCCGACCCGCCTTCGACGACCACGTAGCGGCCCCCGAGGAGGGCCCCGGCCGCGAATCCGATTGGTGCGGCGGACAACGCACCGGCCACGATGCGCACTTTGCGTCCCGTTTTGGCGGAGACGCCGCGGTCTAGCTCGGGCAAGGAACCGCGACCGTAGGGGACGGGCTTGTCGTGTCCCGCGCCAGCGAAAACCGCACGTTCATAGGCGGACAACCGTAGCGGACGGGCTTGTCCCGTCCCGGCGCGCCCTCCGGGCGGGATTGAGAACGCCGCATTCTCCTCCGTGGGACCAAAGCCATGGGGATTCCCCACGGGCGACCGCGCGCCCTGACGGGCGCGACAGGGTCGCCCCTACGCGGTAAGGACCTCGAGCACTTTGCGCGGATGGTCCGCCGCCTTGGCGACCCGGCGCCAGTGCTTGACGACCTTGCCGTTTGGACCGATCAGTACGGTTGACCGAATCACGCCGATGGTCTTCCTGCCGTACATGGTCTTCTCACCGTAGGCGCCGTATTTGGTCATCACCAAGTGATCCGGATCGGCGAGCAGGGTGAACGGCAACTCGTACTTGTCCCTGAACTTCCTGTGGGACGCCTCGGAGTCCGGCGAGATGCCGAGGACTACCGTGTCGGCGTCCTGGATCTCCTGCCAATAGTCGCGAAAACCGCAGGCCTCCTTGGTGCAGCCCGGCGTATCGTCGCGGGGGTAGAAATAGACGACGACATGCTTGCCCTTCAAGTCCTTCAACGCCACCTTGTTGCCGTCCGCGTCGTTCAAGGTGAACTGCGGTGCCGCCTTGCCTTCTTCTATCGCCATGCGCTGACTCCGAGTGAATGATGGAGCGCAGTTTACGCATCGTCCGGCGCCGAACCAATGTCCCGGTAGCGTTCGCGAATATCCTTGAGGCCCGCGTCGAGTTCCTCCCGGGACAGGTAGCGGCCGCGAACCATGACGGCATCGATCGAACGCGTGTTGCCGATGTCCGCGAGCGGGTCGTCCCGGAGCACGATGAGGTCGGCGGACCCGCCCGGTGCGATGCTGCCCCAAAGGTCTGCCTGGCCATAGAACTCGGCGGGCGCCGTCGTGCCCGTGGCGATCGCTTCGAACGGTGTCAAGCCGGCCGCGGCCATCGCCTGAAGTTCGTGGTGAATGGAAAACCCCGGCACGTTGAAAATCTGCGGCGAGTCCGATCCCAGGAGAACCGGGATCCCGGCACGGAAAGCGGCACCGATCAGACGCTTGCGCAGGTCCAGGAAAGTCTTGGCGGAATCTGGGGTGAAGGCGTTTGCCGAGCCCCTCACGGCGTTGGAATAGCCGGTTCGAAGGTTGGGGGGAAGGTAGGCGTACTCGTCGCGGGACTGCAGTTCCTCGAGCGCGCCCGCAACGTTTTCAAGTAGGGTCTCGGTCGGAACCAGGGCGGCGCCCGACTCCAGCAGCGCGTCGAGCGTCGCCTCGACGCGTGTTTCATCGGCATCGTAGGCTAGGTCCGCGCCGAACCACGAGGGATTGCGGTTCGACAGGCGCGTCGGCTCGACCAGGGTCTCGACGAACCCATCGAGGTGGTCGATGGTCCGCTGTCCGGCTTCCAGGCTCGCGATCAGGCCGACGGAGCCGGTGACGTGGCCGGAGAACTCGATCCCCTCGTTGTTTGCGGTGGACGCCACGGCGTGGAATACCTCCGGTGGTAACCCGGGATGGATCTTCAAGAGGTCGTAGCCGGCAGCCTTCTGCTCGCGGACCCTGGCGGACGCGGCGGCCACGGTGCGGTCGCGTCCACTGAACGACGGACCCGAAGTGATCAGCCGCGGGCCGAGGACTTCGTTCGACTCGAGTGCCCCGCGCAGTTCCAGGTGACTCGGATGGCCCATCATGCCGCGCGCCAGGGTCACGCCGTTGGCCACCCAGAGGAACAGCACGTCCTCGCGGTAGCGCTCGGCACCCTGGTCGAAGCGGACCACCGGCACGTGGGCGTGCATTTCGGTGAGCCCGGGGATCACGAACTTGCCGGTGGCGTCGATGACCGTGGCGTTTGCCGCGGGTGCCTCGTCGACGATCACGCCGTCGCGAACGACGAGGTCCATTTGACGATACTCGGGACCGTCCAGCATGGTGAGCACCCGGGCGCCCCGGATCACGGTGTCGGCGGCGGCAGCGGCAAGGCTGCTGAAAAGGAAGAACACGGTCGAGAAGATCAGCTTGAGGTTCTTCATGCGCCCTCTCCAATGGAACGTGAGGGCTCAGTCTAGAGTCAGGGTACGGCGCATTAAAGCGCTGTCGTATTCGACGTTCTCATAGAGAGGTTGAATTGACGTTTTTGTCAGGCGAACCGCGGGTCGCCTGATTTCCGAGGCCGATTAGGGGATCCGATGGCGAGCCCGTGGCGTCTGGTGGCGATTTCCCCGGTGACAAACGTCAGTTGACCCGCTTACACCTGTCAGTGTTGCTGTACGCCGCCTCGATCGCACACTTCGACCAAGTCGGGAGAAGGCCCAATCGAACGTCGTAGTGCGCCACGATCTAGCGCTGTCCTGGACGAAACCGGCAGCACCAATTGAACACCGTCGCGGACCGCCAAGGCTCTATACTTGCGAACCCCGAACGCGGGCGCACTTCCTAGGAGGCATTGAGTATGACCGTCCGGCAGTTGAGGTTCAGCGAGTCGGAGCTCCTATCCGACCACGACTTCGCGGCGGCGCACCGAATCGGCGATCAGCGCCTGCACGGCGGGTTCGATGCCGACGGCGTATATATCCCACCCCGGGCGAAGGGCCGCCGCAGGGCTATCGACAACTGGACGGCGGAACTTCGGGAGCGTGGCGGCGATCTACTCGAGGCCGACTCGTCGCTGCTTACCGGACCTCGTGTGCCCAACTACGCACAGCAATGCCTGCTGATCGAAAACGACCTGACGAGACCGTTCTGGAACGGACTCACGATCACCGGCAAGATCGAGGGCAGGGGGCGCATGATCGCCAACATTCCGTTGCCGGATCTGCAACAACTTGTCGTGGAGGACATCGGCAAGATGTCGCTCGGCCACTTGGGCAAGGGCTTGCTCAAGGCCCACGGGATCGATGAAGGTGGCGAGCCCGACAGGGGGATAGGCGGCCACGACGTCATGTGGTTCGTCGCCCGGGATCTGGCCTTCGGACCGGACGCCCACCCCGACGTCGAACCGCCGGGGGGCATTGCCCGGCCGGAGGCGGACGGGGAGACACCGGGGCGGCGCATGCCCGAGGTCGAACTGCCCCACGAAATGCTGCTTGCCTTCCTGATGAACCTGCTGCTGATCGAGTTCCGTGCTGAGATCGGGTTCGCCAGCACCCAGGCGATCCTCCGCACGCCGACCCTGTTCACCGACAGGCGCGCCGAAGCGGAGGAAGCGGCGATGATCGTCGGGCGGATCCGCACGGACGAGGAGATCCACGTCGAGTCGTTGCGCCTCTACCTCGGCGAACTGCGCCAGGCCACCTTGAGAATCGCCGACGGCGGCACGATCCCGGGGGCTAGGCTGATCGATCCGTTCTGGCAGGGTCTCGTGCAATGGGCAACGGTGGACCAGCCCCGGATCGCGGCCGAGAACCTCTACCGGGTGCTCAAGCAGCAGATACTCGAAGCCCACGACGGCGAGCGCATACTCCGGGAGTTCAACGCCTTGGCCGACCCCGGCTACGCGTTGGCGGCGGGCTGACGAGGGAGCGAGGGCGGGGCCCCTCCCGACCATGGACAAGAAAGCGCTTCTTGACGAACTCAAGATAGATCGGGATGCACCGCGACGTCCCGGCCGACCATTGAGGATACTGATCCCGCTGGCGATCGTGGGCGGACTCGCGGTTGTCGGCTGGGCGTTCGGGGTGCCATTTCTCGGTGCGGGCCCGGTCATCGAAGTAGAGACCGCAACCGCTCGCGCGGCCGCGGACGCGGCACCCGGAGAGACCGTTCTCGATGCCACCGGCTATGTCGTGGCGCGGCGCCAGGCCACCGTCAGTTCCAAGGCGACCGGCAAGGTTCTCGACGTATTGGTGGAAGAGGGCATGGTGGTCGAGGAAGGTCAGTTGCTGGCAACCCTCGATGCCAGCCTGCCGCGCGCCCAGTTGGACCTCGAAGAATCGCGGGTCGCGGCTGCGGAGACGGCGCTGGACGAGATCAGGTCGGCCATCGAGCAGGCCGAACTCGATCTCGAGCGGACGAAGAATCTCACCGAGCGCGAGTTGGCGAGCCAAGCGGATCTCGACCGGAACCGAATCGCGTTGGATGGGCTTACTGCGCGGTTGGCGTATGCGGAACGCCAGTTGGAGGTGGCGCGGCGAGCGGTCGAGGTGCAGCGTCTGCGGCTCGAGGACATGGAGATCCGCGCACCCTTCGGCGGCGTGGTGATCGCCAAGGCGGCGCAACCCGGGGAGATGATTTCGCCGGTCTCGGCGGGGGGCGGGTTCACGCGGACAGGCATCTGCACGATCGTCGACATGGAGTCCCTCGAGGTGGAAGTGGATGTCAACGAGGCGTACATCAACCGGGTCCGTCCCGGGCAACCGGTGACGGCGACCCTCAACGCCTATCCCGATCTGCCGTTTCCGGCGCAGGTCATCGCGACCATCCCCGCCGCCGACCGCAGCAAGGCAACGGTTCGCGTACGTATCGGTTTCAAGGCCCGCGACTCGCGGATCGTTCCCGACATGGGCGTCAAGGTCGGGTTCCTCGAGGAGGGGACCGACGTTGACCAGGCACCCCGTCCCGTCCCGGGTGTGCTGGTTCCCCGGTCGGCGGTCGCCGGCAGCGGGACCGGGAGCCGCGTTTGGGTGGTCCTGACCGATACCTCGGGCGACGCGCTCGTGGAGCGGCGCGGCGTTGCCATGGGCAAGACCGAAGGATCCCGGGTGCGTATCACCGACGGCTTGAGCGCCGGCGAACGCGTCGTCAAGGCGGTGAACGACGCGCTCGAGGAAGAGTTGCGCGACGGGACTCGGGTGAGTGTCGTCGATTAGGGAAGCTCTGAACAAGAGCTTCCCTAGGCGGCACGGGGATGGCTTGATCAGAGCATTAGTGCCCCCAAGCCGGGCCGGTCGCGTTTAAGGAAAGAGGAGTAGATTGGTGTCAATCATCGAGTTGAACGACGTACACAAGTCGTTCGTCAAGGCCCGCGAAGCGGTCGAGGTGTTGATGGGTATCGACCTCCGGGTCGAAGCAGGTGACTTCGTCGCGCTCATGGGGCCATCCGGGAGCGGCAAGACGACGCTCTTGAACATCATCGGCGGACTCGACGGCGCCACCGCGGGCGAGGTCGTGGTGGCCGAGCGGAACCTCGATCAACTCTCGAACCGCGATTTGGCCCGCTGGCGAGCGGCCACCATCGGTTTCATCTTCCAGTTCTACAACCTGCTACCCGTCCTCAACGCTCAGCGCAATGTCGAACTGCCCCTCCTGTTGACGAAGCTCTCCGCCAAGCAGCGCCGCCGGAACGCCCAGACCGCGTTGTCCATCGTTGGCCTGGACGACCGCGCAGGCCACAAGCCCGGCGAACTGTCCGGCGGCCAGCAGCAGCGCGTGGCCATCGCACGGGCCATCGTGGCCGATCCGCCGATCCTGGTCTGCGACGAACCCACCGGCGATCTCGACCGGGAAAACGCGGAGCAGATTCTCGACCTCCTGCAGATACTCAACCGCGACCACGGCAAGACCGTGATGATGGTGACCCACGACCCGAAGGCGGCGGACCACGCCAAGCGCATCCTGCACCTCGACAAGGGCAAGCTGGTTCGGGAGATGGCGGCATGAGCAACTTCGGTCTGCTGATGGCGAACCTGCACCGCCACCCGGTTCGCACCTACCTGACGTTGTTGTCGGTACTCGTGGCGTTCCTGCTGTTCGGACTGCTGCGGACGCTGGCGGTGTGGTTTGGATCCGGCCCCGCGGAAGGCGCGAGCGTGGATCGGCTCGTCGTGGCCGCCAAGTATTCGATCGTCGACATGCTGCCGATCAGCCAGATGAACGTAATCCAAGGCGTCGACGGCGTGGAGGCGGTGACGCACCAAAGCTGGTTCGGCGGCAACTACCAGGACGCCAGGAGTTTCTTTCCCAAGTTCCCGGTGGCGCCCCGCTCGTACTTCGAGATGTTTCCGGAATTCACGATCGATCCCGCCGAACTCGAGGCGTTCGAGCGCACGCGCACCGGGGCGGTGGTGCCGGAGGGCATGTTGACGGAGTTCGGCTGGAGCGTGGGCGACAAGGTCCCCATCGAAGCGGATATCTGGCCCATGGCGGACGGCAACCGGATTTGGGAGTTCGACCTGGTTGGCACGTACACGACCGATGTCGAAGCCCAGGGTGGCGTGTTCCTCTTTCACTATGACTTCTTCGAGGAAGCCCGGAGCTTCGCCAAGGGCACGGTGGGCTGGTACACCGTCCGCATCGAGGATCCCGATAGGGCGCCGGAGGTGGCGAACGCCATCGACTCGCTATTCGAGAACTCGATGAATCCCACCAAGACCGCGACCGAGGACGAGTTCGGCAAGTCCTTCGCTGCCCAGATCGGCGACCTCGGCCTGATGGCGACGGGCATTCTGTCGGCTGTTTTCTTCACCGTGTTGCTGTTGACCGCGAACACCATGACGCAGGCGCTGCGCGAGCGGATTCCGGAACTCGCCGTGCTGAAGACCCTCGGCTTCGGAAATCCGAGGGTGGGCTGGCTGGTGCTGGGGGAGTCGGTGCTCTTGTGTGTCGCGGGCGGCGTCATGGGAATTGGCCTGGCGGCATTGCTCGCCCCGGCGGCCACCGCGTTCCTGCCGCAGTTCGGACCCAGCGCGTTGGCGTTCACTTGGCAGACGGCTGCCACGGGAGTCGGTGTGGCGGTCGTGCTTGGTGTCGTGGTCGGGACGGTACCGGCGATGAGCGCAGGACGCTTGTCCATCGCCGAAGCCCTGCGCCGGAGCTAGCCCGTGTTTGCCCAGATCTTCGAAATCACCGTCATGAACTTGAAAAACCTGCCGAGCCGGCTCGGCAGTTCCTCCGTGGTCGTGGTCGGCATCGGCGGCGTGGTCGGCGTGATGGTTGCCATCCTGGCCATGGCGGCGGGCTTTCAGGGAACCCTCGACAGCGGGGGAGCCCCGGACCGAGCCATCGTGTTGCGGGGCGGGTCGGACAATGAACTCTCCAGCGGTGTGTCGACCGACGAGGCGAACGTCGTCGGTGGCATGGAGGGGGTCGTCCTGGCCAGCCCGGAGCTCTACATGGTCGCCGATGTGCCCAAACGGTCCACCGGCACCGACGCCAATCTGATCGTTCGAGGCGTTACCGCCGATGCCTTCGCCATGCGCCACGAGGTCGTTATCGTCGAAGGGCGCAACCTCGAGCCGGGTCGCGGCGAAGTGATCGCCGGTCGCGGCGCCCACATCGAATTCGCGGGCATCGACATCGGCAACAAGATCCAACTCCGTCAGTCGGCGTGGACCATCGTGGGCATCTTCGAAGCCGACGGTTCGGCCTACGAGTCCGAGCTTTGGGTCGATCTTCCGGTATTGCAGTCGGCGTTCCGCTTCACCGGCGCGAGTTCCATTCGTCTCTTGCTGGACTCGCCGGGACGGGTCGACGAACTGGCGGAGCGCATCAAGGGCGACCCGCGGTTGGACCTCGAGTTGACGGGCGAGACCGAGTATTTCGCCGGTCAAGCCGGGGGTCTGACCGACACGATCCGGATCTTCGGCTACACCGTCGCCACGATCATGGCGATCGGTGCCGTCTTCGCCGCGCTCAACACGATGTACACCGCTGTCGTGACGCGCACCGTGGAGATTGCCACCCTGCGCGCGCTCGGCTTCGGCAGACTGCCGGTGGTGGTCTCGGTAATGATCGAGTCGATGGCGCTCGCTTTGCTGGGCGGCGTGCTCGGTGCCCTGGTCGCCTACGTCGGATTCAATGGCTACACGGTGTCGACCCTGAGCAATGTCTCGTTCTCTCAGATCGCCTTCGACTTCGCCGTGACGCCGGACCTGCTGCGTGATGGCTTGGTCTGGGCCTTGGGACTCGGTGCCATAGGCGGTCTGCTCCCTGCGGTGCGCGCGGCGCTGCTACCGATCACCGTGGCGCTGCGCGGCGAATAGCGCCTGGGTCGTGCTTTGGCTTCGGCCGGTTGCAGCGAGAATGCGTAGGGGCGACCCTGGGGCGACCCTTGCGGTCGCCCGTGCTGAGGCAGGCACGGCGTCAGACAGTTGTCACGAGAATGCGCAGCATTCTCGCAACGCGCCCGTAGGGCGCGCCGGGACGGGACGAGCCCGTCCCCTACGGTGCCGTGGGTCCTTTCATGGCCACGCTCAGCGAACCCGAACCGCCAACACGTCGCAGCGCGCCCCGTGCAGCACGGCGTTGGCCGTGGAACCGGTGAGTAGTTGCAGGCCCTGCTTTCCATGCGTGCCGACGACGATCAAGTCGGCGCCGATCTTCGATGCGAGATTGTGGATCCGGTGTGCCACGTTGCCCGCGACCTCGAAGACGTTCTCGTCCTCGATCCCATAGCTGTCGGCTAGGTGACCGAGCCGCTCGGCAGCTTCCTCAATCACGGCATCGTGGGGAGCGTGGGTGACATTGCACACCGCGAGTTCCGCGGCGCAATGCAGCGCCACGCGATTGGCGTCCTCCATGACCTGGAACGACTCGTCGCCGAGGTCGACGGCGGCAAGGATCTTCTCGTAGGCGGGTAGTTCGCCGTTGTGTTTTTCGTCGATGTGCACGGCCAAGACGTCGCAGGGCGTGCCGTGGATCATGGCGTTGGAAGTTGATCCGAACAGGGCCCTGGCGCCGTGGTGGCCGTGACTGCCCACCACGACTAAGTCTGAGCTTTCCCGTGCGTAGTTATGTAGCGCGTCGGCGGCAGAGCCGTCCAGGACGCGAACCCGGGTGACACCGCGTTTGCCACCGACTTGGTGCAGGTAGCGGTCCGCTTGGCGGCGGATGGCCTCGTCGAGGGCTTCGGAGCTGTCGAAGTTGCCCTCCGGGTAGTCGTGATGTTCGTGGCGGAGCCGATTGTAGGCATGCACGGCCTCGATGCTGTCCGGGTCGGCAAGCTCGCGCGCCCGCGCAAGGACGGCGTCCGCGGTGGGTTGATGCATGTCGAGGCCAACCACGACGTGTTGGAACGCGGTCATCGCTTGAACCTCCTTCTCTGGCGGCTTGGGAGTTCCCTAGGCGCGAAACTAACGCCGGGCGAATCGTGTTGCGAAGAAACGATTTGTCATAAGCCTATGGGTTCAGGGACCGAACCGGAATTAGCGCTCGTGCGCCGACGGAGGAGGAGCGTTGGCGGCGCTGGACGGGTTCGAGGCGGGTCCCTGGGGGCAGAAGTATCCGGGATCGTGCAACGAAATTGGTATTGTGTGAATCCTACAATGGTGTGCATTGCACCACCGAGGTGGCTCGTCAACGGAGAGTCGGTCAATGGTCCGGTC
>JAGWBM010000041.1:45425-46030 GCA_021295895.1 Pseudomonadales bacterium | reverse complement strand
CACAGGAACGAGCACCGACCGGGAGCGCGCAGAGGGCGGACCAGCCGGGGCCGTTGACCGTGCGCGACACCGCCCGCGAACCGGAGGAGGTCATCGTCAGGCCCTACGAGTGGGAACCTTCAATGGTCCCGAGTGCGGAATTCATGCAGCAGGTATACGATTTGCGCGGCTTGGGCGCGTGCCTCTACGTCAAGGGCAGATACGAGGAGGCGTTTCCCTACCTGCAGGCTGCGGCCCGCAAGGGTTTCAAGCTCGCCCAGGCGCGCCTCGCCTTCCTGTACCAGCAGGGACTCGGCACGGAGCGGGACCCCTACGCGGCGATCGGCTGGTACGCGGTCGCGGCGACGGGCACGACGCTGCCGGAGATACGCAACGGGTTCAGGAAGATCTGGCGCCGCATCCCGGATGAGCACCGCCCGGCTGTGTCGACGCTCGTCGACGAGTACAAGGACAAGTTCGGTGCGAGCCGGCACCGCGTGGAGTGCGACCTGAGCGACCGTGCGGGCACGTATCTGAAGACCCTGACATGCCGGTTCCGGGACGAGGGCATCCTCGTCGACCATGGGCGTATGGTCTACTCCCTTTCGCGGGAGTGGTTCCTGGAC
>JAGWBM010000041.1:43439-45215 GCA_021295895.1 Pseudomonadales bacterium | reverse complement strand
CTCTCGACACGCGTCTAGGTGCGTCTCCTCCACGCCGCCCTTGGCGACGACGGGATCCTGCACTTCCGTGAATGGATAGCCGTTGGCGATGCGGCGGATCGCGGTGAGCGCGCCCTGACCGTCGTTGCCCGCGCTGATGAACATGGCATAGGGGAGTGGCTGGAGCTTGCCTTCAACGGGGTAGAACGTGCGGTCGAGAAAGTCCTTCATGGCACCGGACATGTACCCGAAGTTCTCGGGAGTTCCCAGGATCAACGCGTGCGCCCAGAGGAGATCCTCCGGCCCGGCGTCGAATGCCCGCTTGAACCTGACGTCGACGCCTTCGATCAAAGGATCCGTGGCCCCTTGGCGCACGGCTTGGGCCATGGATTCCGTGCTGCCGCTCATCGTGTGGTAGACGATGAGCAGATGCTTCTGCGGTTGGCCGGTATCGGTCACGGCGGGGTCCGGTGCGTATAATCGCGGCGAGCAAAATAGCACAGCCGTCGAGACGACCTCGCTCCGATCGGCTGGGCTCAACCACTCAACCGGGTGACCCGACGGGAGTGCGGAATGGATGCCAGGCCGGTCACGCTTGATGCGATCAGGGCGGCTCGGGCACGGCTTGGCGACAACGTCACCCGCACGCCTCTCGCGAAGTCCCAAACCCTCTCGGCGCAACTCGGGGCCGACATCTACCTGAAGTTCGAGAATCAGCAGTTCACGGCATCCTTCAAGGAACGCGGCGCGCTGAACAGGCTCATGCTGCTGAGCGATGCCGAACGGGTTCGCGGCGTGACCGCGATGTCTGCGGGCAACCACGCCCAGGCACTTGCCTATCACGGGTCAAGGCTCGGGATACCGATCAGCATCGTCATGCCACGCCATACGCCGAACGCCAAGGTCGAACAGACGCGGGTCTTCGGCGCGGAAGTCATCCTGCACGGGAACCAGTTCGCGGAGACCCTGGACTTCACCAAGCGTCTCGCTGAGGAGCAGGGGTATACGCTCATCCACCCGTTCGACGACGAGGCCGTCATTGCGGGGCAGGGCACCCTGGGGCTCGAGTTGCTCGAGCAGGCGCCGAATCTCGACACGATCGTTGTCCCGGTGGGCGGAGGTGGTCTGATTGCGGGTACGGCGCTCGCCGCCAAGGCGCTGCGGCCCCAGGTGGCCATCGTCGGCGTTCAGGCGGAACGCTTCAGCGCGGCCGCGGACATCTTCAACGGCCGCAAGCCTTCGCCCGGAAGGCCAGGGACGGTGGCGGAAGGCATCGCCGTCGAGACGCCGGGCGTCAAGACCATGGCGATCATCCGCGAGCATGTCGATCGAATGGCGACCGTGAGCGAACACGATATCGAAGCGGCCGTCTTCAAACTGCTCGAGATCGAAAAAACCGTGACGGAGGGGGCCGGGGCGGCGGCGCTCGCCGCCGTCATGGTCGACCGGTCGCTGGCGGTGGGGAAGACGGCGCTGATCCTAACCGGCGGCAACATCGACATGATGATCCTGTCGTCGGTACTGCAGCGGGGCCTCGTACGCAGCAAGCGTCTCGTGCGCCTCGCGGTTGAAACACCCGACGTCCCGGGTACGTTGGCGCAACTCACCGGGATACTCGGCGACCTCGACAGCAACATCGTCGACGTGGTCCATCAACGGGCGTTCGGGGCGTCGTCGGTGCGCGCAACCCGAATCGAGTTCGTCCTGCAGATGCGCGGCGAAGAGCAGGTCGAGGTCGTGATCAAGACCCTGAAGGAAGCCGGCTACGACGCGCAGTTGGCACCCTAGTGTCCTGCG
>JAGWBM010000041.1:25465-43387 GCA_021295895.1 Pseudomonadales bacterium | reverse complement strand
TTCATAACCGTAGACGTCAGTTGCGACACGAACACCAATCCCTCCAAACATAAACCTATTTGTGACGCGGCACACTAGCAGCCCCGCGACATAGAAGTTTCGCGGAAGCGAAACCTCCAACGCGCCCGCCACGGCGCGCGGCTATGACGCGCAGTTGGCACCCTAAGGAGTGCAGGAGCGGGCGAAGGGGTAGGGCACGCCTTGTGGCGTCCCGGCGCGCCCTGGGGACGCGATCGAGAGTGCTGCCGCGTTACCGGTCCAGGACCATCACAGCCGTGCGGAATCCCAACGGGCGACCGCGCACCCTGGCGGGCGCGATAGGGTCGCCCCTTCGCTACGCTAACCTTTCCTGACTTCCTCGACGACCGCCGCGTAACGATCCAACAAGGGCAGGACCACGTCTTCTTTCGCCGGGGGTACGACGAAGATCACGTGATCGAATCCCTGGCCGATGCGTCCGCGGACCTCGCCGGCGTCGGCAGCCGCGCCGAACAACGCCAGATCGATATCTTCCACCCGGCGGCCGCGGGATTCGACGGCATCCTTCAAGCGTTCCATGTTCCCGGAACCCAGTCCGCCGATGGGCATCCAGCCGTCGGCGTAGTCGGCGATTCGGTCGAAGACCCACTTCGAGTTGGCGCCGATCCAGATCGGCGGGCCGTTGTCCTGAATGGGCTTGGGATACGACCAAAGGGGATCGAAGTCGACGTGGACACCGTGGAATTCCGCCTCGTCGTTGTTCCAGATCTCGCGCATGGCGAGGATCTTCTCTCGGACGACGGCCCAGCGGTTCTTGTAGTCGGCGCCGTGGTTCTCCATTTCCTCGCGATTCCAACCGGCGCCGATTCCGATGATGGCCCGGCCATTGGAGATGGTGTCGAGGGACGCGATTTCCTTGGCCAGCGTGATGGGATCGCGCTCGATCACGAGGCAGATCCCGGTGCCCAGTCGGATACGTTCCGTGGCGGCCGCGGCCGCGCCCAAGGCGACGAACGGGTCGTGGGCGCGCCAATACATCTCCGGCAGTTCGCCACCACCCGGAAACGGGGTCGCGCGACTGGCGGGGATGTGGGTGTGTTCTGGGAAGAACAGGCTGTCTAAGCCGCGCTCCTCCACGGCCCGGGCGACCTCGACCGGGCCGATGGCGGTGTCGGTCGGGAACATGGTCACGCCGAACAGGGCGTTGTCGAGTCCACGGAAAGCCATTGCATTCTCCTATGCCGTAAGCATTGATCAGATGTTGGAAAAGTCGCCGTGCCGGCCGGCGCCTTCGTTGAACCGGGTCGCGCCATGCACGGTCTCGCCCGACTTGATCACCTCTCGCCCGAGCAACGTCTCCTGCTGCAACGCGTCGGGAAGCGGCTTGCCCCATTGCGTGAGCACCGAGCGCCGGTCGCTGCGCAGGCAGCGCTGGGGAAATCGAGTCAGCGTCTCTGCGAGGCGAACGGCTTCGTGGAGTGCCTCGCCGTCGTCGGTCAACCGGTTTGCCAGTCCGATGCGCTCGGCTTCTTCGCCGCGAACGCTTCGGCCGGTGAGGATCATGTCCATCGCCTGGCTCTGACCGATCAGCCGCGGTAACCGGACCGTTCCGCCATCCACCAACGGAACGCCCCAGCGGCGGTTGTAGACGCCGAATACGGCAGACCGGGACGCCACTCTCAGATCGCACCACAGAGCAAGTTCGAGACCGCCCGCCACGGCGTAGCCCTCCACGGCGGCGATCACGGGTTTGGACAAGATCATTCGTGTCGGACCAAGGGGTCCGTCCCCTTCCAGGGTGACCCGATTGCCTCGCCCGGCGGCAACGGCCTTGAGATCGGCACCGGCACAGAAGTGGCCACCGGCACCGGTGAGAACGCACGCCGAACGCTGCTTGTCGGCGTCGTAGGCACGAAACGCGTCCGCGAGCGCAGTGGCCGTGGCATGGTCAATGGCATTGCGGACCTCCGGCCGGTCGATCGTTATGACCAGGAGATCGCCGTGTTTTTCGGTTCTTACGGTCATTGGCGGGACCTCGATACACCACCGGCTGTGGGGCGATGGATGGATGTTAGCCCGATTCGACGAAGCACGTCTTTATAGACCTGCTCTCTATATCGAACGAGATTCTTATACCAGAAATTAACCAAAGAGTTGCAATCATTCAGTGAATTCCGTGGCGTTACGGGTAGATTCGCCCCGTTTTCGTCACTTGCGGTAACAATATGGCGGTGTTAACAACACAAAAGAGTTGCAGTCCCGTACCGATTCGCGGACTATCGCTCGAGCAGCCCGAAGGGTAACAGGAGGGACCCGCCGGACTATGCGATTTGTCTACGCGGTCATCGCCGTCGCGCTTCTGGCGCTGGCGGTGTTGAATCTAGGCGACCCGTCCGGAGCGTCCATGTTCCTGTTCGGGGCGTTGATTGCCGCGTTCGCGTTGAAACACTGGTTGAGCGCACGGTCGGTTCGCGTGCTTGCCTTTCTCGCCGCAGGGACGTTGTTCTGCTACTTCGGGCAGTTCTTCTACCTGGTGCCGCACCTTCAGCCAAGCTGGTACTGGGAGTGGCAGGGCGATGCCCTCGAAGCCACGGCGTTGCTGCTATCCGGGTTCGCGATGATCCCAGTGCTCTCCGAATACAGCTGCCGCATGAAAGCAACACGCGAGTGCGAACGCGGGCGCCGCGAATTCGAGGCTCCCAAGCCGCTTCTCGTCGGTTTCAAGGGTTTCGAGATCGGTCGTTAGCCGCCCACGCTGCGGGGCGCAATGGTTGCTGATGTTCACACTCAGGTTGCAAATGGATAAGCGCTTCGAACTGCTCTTGTACGGCTCCGGTACTCCGGAGACGCGCTAGCGTCCTGTGTCACAAACCTTTGAACTTTCCGAGGGGCTTGGTCTGGCAGAGCTTCGGTAAAGCGAGGATATGCCGTCCGCATCGTCGCTCGATGTGGTTCCTGGACCGCAGGGGCGGTGAGCGTGTCCGATAGGTTGTCCACTCTCTCGAGTCCCAACGTACTGAAGTGGCTCCTAGTATGCGTCGCCTTTGCGGGGGTGTTGTGGGTGGGTCACCCGGCATTGGCACTCTTCGTCGGGGCGACGATGAGTGTTGCGCTCACCCCCTCGGTGCCGGCGGTCCTCGAGCCTGTCGGAAAGCTATGCCTCAAGTCCGCGATCGTGGTCCTGGGCTTCACCCTGAACGTCCAGGCCCTTTGGGAAACCAGCCGCGACTATTCGGGACTCGTCGTGGCATTCGTCACGTTTGCCCTGGTCGCCGGTCTCGTCATCGGTCGGCTAATTGGGGTCGACAAGGACCAATCTCGGCTGCTGAGTACCGGGACGGCGATCTGCGGCGGCACGGCGATCGTGACGCTCGCGCCCGTCATTCGCGCCCGACCGGAGTCGGTGGCGATCTGTATCGGCATCGTGTTCATCCTCAACGCCATCGCGATCCTCGTATTGCCTTGGCTCGGTCACCAACTGCAGATGACCGAGGATCAGTTCGGGGTCTGGGTGGCCCTGGCGATCCACGATACGAGTTCGGTTGTCGGTGCTGCGGCGATCTTCGGCGATCGCGCCCTGGAGGTTGCAACAACGGTCAAGCTGGTCAGAACGCTATTGCTCATCCCCGTCGTACTCATCGCCGGCATTCTGCTGCGGCAGAGCGAAACCAAGCTTCGAATACCGGGATTCCTCATGCTATTCGTGGCGGCATCGATGGCGGGAAGCCTGCTTCACCCTCCCGCCGAAGTCGTTGCGCAGATAAGGGCGGTGAGTCGTTTTCTGCTCGTCGTTGCGCTGTTTGGCATCGGGATGGAAATTCGCCGATCGACGATTGCGTCGCTGAACGGCCGGGCGGTCTGGCTGAGTCTTCTGCTGTGGTCGATTCTGCTGCCGGTCACGCTGTTCGCGGCGCTGTCCTGGTAGCGGCATATGGATAGCGCAAAGGGATATTTCGTTGCCGGGCGTGACTTGGGTAGGGTGCATCCCCATGTTGGTCATCCGTTCCGTTCATCTGGACTGGCAGAGCGTCGTTAGCCTCGCTCTGGTTGCGGGCTTCTTCGTCTTCGCGTTGGCGCTCTGACGGCGGCGTTTTCGACCGACCGCTCCAAGACCCCCGGGTCGAATCTCAATCGTTAGTAACTTGGCGTCGTGGCGGTTTCGGCCCTTTGAAACCCCCAACGCGACCGTGAGGTTCCGTTAGCACAACCCGTTGGGGAAGGCGTCGTTCTTCGACCGTGGGGTAGTATGCGTGGACGCGACTTGGGGGTGAGGATGAAGATAACCAACGTCAAAGTGGCAGTGTTCGGCTGGCAGGTGGAGCCGTGGCGCGTTGGCGCCGGCATGCGGTTCGGGGGGCCGCGCAACCTCGGCGTCGTCACCATCGAAACCGACGAGGGCATCTCCGGGAATGCCTTCCTTGGCGGCCCCGACTACCACGCCAAGACCTTGATCGACATGGTGAAGCCCCGGCTGATCGGTCGGAATCCCCAGGACATCGGTGCCATTTGGGCGGGTATGTGGCGGCAGACGCGCGCCGTGTCGACGAGCGTTGTCGGCGCCGTGGACATCTGCCTGTGGGACATCAACGGCAAGCTCGCCGGCCAGCCGATCCATCGCCTGCTCGGTACCTGCAAGGAATCCGTGCCGGTCTATTCGAGTACGGCCTATTGGGAGACCCCCGAGGAGTACCAGGAAGAGGCGCTTCGGTTCAAGGAAGACGGTTGGAGGGCGCACAAGATCCATCCGCACTCGGACCCGAAGGCGGATATCGCCATCTGCGAGGCCGTGCGGGATGCCGTGGGCGACGACATGGAACTCATGCTCGACTCGATGTGGGCCTACGGATACGAGGACTCCGTCCGCGTCGGGCGGGCCATCGAGGATCTCGGTTACTACTGGTACGAGGATCCCCTGGCGGAGGAGGACATCTACAGCTACGTCAAGCTGAACGAGAAACTCGACATTCCCATCATGGCGACCGAGTTCGCCCCCGGACGCTACTACGGCATGACTCAGTGGATCACGCGTTATGCCACGGACATCCTGCGCGGCGACGTGGCGGTCACCGGCGGCATCACGCCGCTGGTCCGGCTATGCAACCTCGCCGAGGGATTCAAGATGAAGTGCGAGATCCACCACGGTGGTAATTCGCTCAACAACGTGGCGAACCTCCACGTCACCATGGCCGTGCCGAACTGCGAGTTCTACGAGTACTTCCCGTGTACGGGCGCGAACGTCTTCGGCCTGGTCGAAGACATCGACATGACCGGCGGTGTCGTGCACGCGCCGACCGCGCCGGGACTCGGCTATGAGATCGACTGGGACCGTTTGCGTAGCGACTTCCAGGGCACGGTGGAATAGGGGCGAGCGTTTCGTAAACGCACCCACGGTGGACCGCAAAGTGCCTCGTGAACTCCTCATCCTCCTCGCATTCGCCTTGCCGGCGGTCGCGGACTCCTATTCCCCGGATGCGGAGCGTGACTACCCCACGAACCTGTATTGGGGCGACATCCACGTGCACACGAGCTAGCCCGCTGCTTTGCGTACCGCCGGCAACACGTCGCCGAGATAGGCGTCCAAAGCGTCGTCGTCCCAAGGTGCGCGCAACGCGATATTGACTGCGTCGGCACCGCTTTCCACGTACGCCATCACCCGATCAAGGGCTTCGCTCGGAGTGCACAACAGCGAACCCGCCGCGATGCGCTCCGATTGCGCTCCCCACTCCCGGTCGAGACTCGCGCGCTCACGGGCTACGCCGGCATCGTCCATGGCCATCCCGAAGGCGACGTTCACGCCCCGCGCGATGGCAGCCGGGTCCCGATCCTCCTCTTCGCACCAGTGATCGAGCACGCCGTTCAAACGCGCGAACTCGCTCGCGCTGGTATAGGCCGCGTTCCACCCGTCGGCGTGGCGCGCGGCGATGTCGAGCGTCCGCCGCTCACCGCGGCCGCCGATCCAGACGGGCAGGCGCGCCTGGACGGGTTTCGGATAGCAAGTTGCGTCGTCGACCTGGAAATGTCTGCCGGAAAACGTCGTGCGGTCGTTGTCCAACAGCCCGCGGACGATCTGCGCCGCCTCGTCGAGCATGTCGAGCCGCGTGCCGATGTCGGGAAAGGCGTAGCCGTACGCCGATGCCTCCCAGATGTGCCAACCGGCACCGATGCCCAATTCGAAACGACCCCCCGAAAGGTGGTCGAGCGTGGCTGCCGCCTTCGCCAATAGGGCAGGATTGCGGTACCCCACGTAGAAAACCAGACACCCGATTCGTACCCGTTCGGTCTCCGCGGCCAATGCCCCGAGCGTCGCCAAGGCTTCGAAGTGGGGTTGGCTGCCGCCTTGAAACGGCGCTTCGTAGAAGTGGTCCCAAACGGAGATCCAGTCCACGCCGCCGCCTTCCAAGCGTCGCCAGAGGGCGCGCATGTCGTCCATGTCCAGGTTCTGTTGGCCGACATGCACGCCAAGCGAGACGGTCATCACGCAACCATGAGAGCAAAGGGACAGCTACGATACATCCGCGTCTTTGCACGGACCACTAGGAAGTTCTCGCCGCAGGCTGTCTTGTAATCGTGGTCACGCCGTTTGCGCCGGCAAGGAAGTCGGATGCCGACAGGAACTTTCCGAACAATGGATAGTCCTAGACCACAGGAAGCGAAACGAAGCCACGGCAAGCCGATGATGACACAGCATCTTTCCCCAGAGGACGATCGGCCCAACGTGGCGACTTGAAAATCGATGGACTAGACCCCATTTGGTTTGAAACGCCCCGGCGATAATATCCCCCTCCCTCCCCAAATCCCCTCTTTATCGCCGGGGCTCTTTTTTTCCACGCTGACTACGCTCCGCTGACACGACGAGCGGCACGGCCGCACCCGAGTCGACGCGTCGCCAGCGTTGTCGCGTGTTTGCCCACGCCCGGCTGATGTTCGTCTTGGCCCGCTCGGTGAGTGCCGCCAGATTGCGTATGCTGGCGCGATACGGCATGGCCAGCAGGGCCGGGGTCGCGATGAGGGTGAGCAGCGTGGCGAAGGTGAGGCCGGACACGATGGCCTGCGCCAGGGGAACCCAGAAACTCGACAGCAGACCGCCATAGACGATGGAGCGGTTGATGAAATCTATGGAGAAGTGGCTGGCTAGCGGCAGCAATCCCATGATCGTGGTCGCCGTCGTCAGCAACACGGGTCGCAGCCGTTGCGCACCGGTACGGACGATGAGCGATACGTAGTCCAACTCGGGGTGCTCGCGCCGGAGGTGGTTGAACGTGTCGATGAGCACGATGTTGTTGTTGACGACGATTCCCGCGAGGGCCACGACGCCGACCCCGGTCAGGATCGCGCTGAATGTACTGTTGGTGATTAGTAGACCGAGCAGAACGCCCCCGGTGGACATGGCGACGGCGGCGAGAATCAACACGCTCTGGTAGGTGTTGTTGAACTGAATCACGAGCAGCACGAACATCAGGAGCAGGGCTGCCGACAACGCCACCAGCATGAAGTCGAAGGAGCGGGTCTGTTCTTCGTCGGCGCCCCGGAAGGTGATCCCCACCTTCGGATCGAGGTCTGCCTGGTCGAGCCAGGCTTGTAGCTCGGCCACTTTGCGGCCCGCCAGGACGCCGGGGTCCACGTCGGCACGAATGAACTCCACGACCTTGCCATCGATGCGCTCGATGACGTCCACGTTGGGTACCGCCGTGCGCTTGACGAAGTTGGAAATCGGCACCCGGCCGTTCGGGGTCGTGATCTTCAGATCGTCCAGCGCGCTGACGCCCCGCGCGGCCGACGGATAGCGCAGCCGGATGTCCACGACTTCGTCGGCCGTGTCGGGGCGGTATTCGCCGACCTTGACGCCGTTCGTGACAAGCCGGACCGCGATACCGACCAGTGAGACATCGGCGTTGTAAAAGGCGGCCTGGGCACGGTCCACGGCGAGTTGCCACTCGATGCCGGGCAGCGGGCGCGTGTCGTCGATGTCGCGTAGTCCGGTCATTTCGGTGTCCATGTGTGCACGGACCGCGGCCACGACCGGGTCGAGCAGCGCCTTCTCCTCGGCGGAGAACTGGATCTGGATCGGTTTACCAACCGGTGGACCCCGCTCGGCTTCGCGGACCTCGACGGTGACACCGGCGAGATCGCCCGTGGCCTCGCGAGCCCGCTCGAGGATCTCCCGACCGCTCATCGAGCGTTCGCTCTCGTGGTGCATCTGGACATACATCCGCCCGATGGTGTCGTTGGCGTCGGC
The DNA here is from genome assembly GCA_021295895.1 of Pseudomonadales bacterium. GTDB lineage: Bacteria > Pseudomonadota > Gammaproteobacteria > Pseudomonadales > Azotimanducaceae > VXYL01. The sequence continues at coordinate 35,172 of JAGWBM010000041.1, read as the reverse complement.
AAGGCCCGGGCTTCCCGCACCGCCACCGCCGACTTGGGTTTGCAGGACCACGTCCTTGATGCCGGGTATGCCGAGAATGGGTGCTTCGGCTTCCCTGACCAACTCGTAGGCTTCGGCCGCGGCAAGGTTGCCCCGGGCACGAACGGCGATCCGTGCCCGCACCGGGTCACCGTCGGAGAAAAACACCATTCCCCGACTGAATTGACTGTAGGCGAAATAGACGCCGGCGAGCACGACGGCCACGATGACCAAGGTCAACCCGGCGTGACGACAGACGGCACCCAACAGTCGCGCATAGGCGCCGGTGAAGCCGGGTAGGGTTCGCGGGTCGCCGTCTTCGAGTTGAACCAGGACTCGACGGGCACGGTCGTCGCGCGTCCGGGCATGTCCAGCCAGGGCACCGATGGTGGGACCGAACAACAACGCGTAGGCGAGAGACCCGGCCAACACGAAGAACACCGTCACCGGCAGGAAGCTCATGAACTTGCCCGACAGGCCGGGCCAGAAGAGCAGCGGCAGGAAGGCAGCCAATGTCGTCCCGATGGATGCCGAAACCGGCCAGAACATTCGCTTGGCGGCGCTCACGTAGGCATCCCTCGGGGCCATGCCTTCCGCCATCTTGCGGTCAGCGAACTCCACCACGACGATGGCGCCATCGATCAGCATGCCGAGCCCGAGCAGCATGCCGAACATCACCATGAAGTTGAACGTGAACCCGAGCGCCCAAAGGCATAGCAGCGCAAACAGGAACGACGCCGGAATGGCGGTGCCCACGATTATCCCGCTGCGAACGCCAATGGCAGCCACCACCAGCACCATCACGAGCATCAGCGTGGTGATGATGTTGCCCTGCAACTCGGTGACCTGGGAGCGTGCGAAGGGTGCCTGGTCCTGGGTATAGATCAGGTCGAGGCGGGCGGGAAGCTTGGGTCGGAACGCTTCGACGACCTCCTTCACGGCATCGACGGTGTCGACGACATTGGCGTTTTGGCGCCGGTAGACATTGAGCGATATCGCCTGTCTGCCGTTTACCCGGGCATAGCGCTGCCGGTCCTTGAACGTCCGCCGGATCGTAGCCACGTCCCGCAGGGTGACGACGGAGTCGCCGTCCGCCTTGACGGGTAGTTCGCGAAGATCCTCGGCGGTCTTTATCAGCCCCGGTACCTTGACCGCCACGCGGCCGCTCCCGGTGTCGAGGGACCCTGCGGGTATCAGCCGGTTGTTACGGATCACGGTCGTGATCAGTTGCTCCGTGGACACCTGGTACGACTCCAGGACGGCGGGGTTGATGACGACCTCGAGGAGTTCCTCCCGGTGGCCCTGCATCTCGGCTTCCAAGATGGTGGGGAGTGCCTCGATGGCATCCTTGAGATCCTGCGCGAGGTTGAACACGACGCGTTCGGATACGCCGCCTTCCGAACCGCCGACGAGGTTTACCTGGATGATCGGAAAATCGCTCGCCGACTGTTCCAGGACGACGGGCTCGTCGGCCGTGACAGGAAAGTTGGGCTTGGCGCGGTCGACGGCTTCGCGTACGTCGGCCAAGGCTTCTTCCAGGTCGTGGCTGGCGTCGAACTCGACCAGCACACGAACCGATCCTTCGTAAGCCAGTGCGCGGACTTCATCGACGCCGCCAATGATGCGCAGTTCGGATTCCAAGGGTTTGAGAAGGAGGCGCGCCGCGTCCTCCGGCGAAATTCCCTCGTGCGCCACCGAGACCATGAAGTACGGCACATCGATATTGGGTTCGGATTCAATCGGGATGGCGATTCGCGAACCGACGCCGGCAAGGAGGAGGAGTGCCATGACGGCCAGCGTCGCATGGGGGCGGTCAACGGCCGCCTCGATGATGAAGTTCCTCAAGAACGGTCCGCGATGCGGTTCGAGACGTTACCAGGCCGGGATGCCGCCGGTGGTCCCGCCTCGGAGCTACCTTCGAGACGCACTTCGACGCGTTCGCCATCAACCACGAGTTGATGGCCCACGGTGATCAACGTCACGGTCTTCGGGAGACCTGTAACCCAAACGCCTTCCCCGCCGTCGGCAACGATGTCCACGGGCCGGAAACGCACCCGTCCGTCGGCTCCGACCGTGTGCACGCCCGATTGGCCGGCGTCGTCCAACGCGAGCACGGCTGGGCTGATCTGGTGGGCGCCTATCTCGCCAACCACGATGGCGATATCGGCGGTGGCGCCGCTCAGCAAGTGGTGATCGGGGTTGGCGACGGTTGCCTCCACGCGATAGGTGCGCGTTGACGGATCGGCCTGGTGGCCGATGAAACTGATGATGCCCGTCGCGGTCTCGCCGGAAACCAAAACGCCGGTGGCGGTCCCGCCGATGGCAAGGCGGGCGACGTCGCGTTCCGAGACTTGACCGACAAGCAGCATCGGGTCCAGGTCGACGATTCGCACACACGGCGTCGCCGGCTGCGCGTAGTCACCGATTTCGAGCAGCGTCTGTTCGACCACCCCGCCGAACGGAGCCCGGATGAAGGTGCGCTCGAAGTCCAAGGCCGCGGCCTCGAGTTGTGCTTCGGCGGTAGCCAACCTCGACTTCGCCTGTGCGATCGCGGTCTTCGATTGGAAACCGCCGTCCTGCAGTCGAAGGCTGCCCTCGTGTTCGATTTGCGCCTGATTGACCGCCTCCGTGGCTTGGTTGACCCGGGCTTGGCGATCCTCGACCGCGAGCCTGCACAGCAAATCCCCGGCGGCCACCACGGTGCCGCGCTCGACGCGCCTCTCGACGACACGGCCTTGGGTTTCCGCCCGAACCTCGACCGTTCGCTTGTTCTCGGTATGGCCTCGAATCTTGACCTGCTCGGAATACGGGGAGGCGGTAATGGTCTGTGCGCGGACAACGGTGGGTTCGCGATCGTCGCCGTTCGCGATGGCGCGGGCGTTTTGCTCGCTAATCGATGGGTGGTCCGCTACGGCGTCGACGCCGCCGAGGTAACCGGACACCAGCCAGATACCCGTCGCAACGGCGATGAGGAGTGCGGTGAGGTGCGTTTTTCGCATGCCGCCACCCCGGAGACTGCGTGCGCCGGAAAGTAGCACACCAAACCACGGCGCACAGCGAATGCGACGGCGCGTCGCTGCCGGCAACCGGTATCGTGCTCCTACCACTCCCCGGTGTTCGGCATGGACGCCCACGGCTCCTTGGGCGCCAGGGGTTTCCCCGCCTGCAGCAGTTCGATCGAGATGTTGTCGGGGGATCGCACGAACGCCATGTGACCGTCCCGGGGCGGGCGGTTGATCGTAACGCCGCCATCCATCAAGCGCTGGCAGAGTGCGTAGATATCGTCCACGTGGTAGGCCAGGTGTCCGAAGTTTCGACCGCCGGCGAGGGCCTCGGAATCCCAGTTGTGGGTGAGTTCAACCTGCGCTTCGCCATCACCGGGCGCGGCAAGGAAGACCAGCGTGAACCTCCCGCCCTCGTTGTCGATGCGGCGCAGTTCCTCGAGACCCAGCTTGTTGCAATAGAAGTCCAGCGACGCGTCCAAGTCGGCGACCCGGACCATGGTGTGCAGATATTTCATAGGTTCGTTCCAGCGTGCAGCAGGTGAAGCATAGCGAACACCCCCTACGGCTGGCGAGTGCGCGCCTTGCGCGCGCGGCCCCGCGCCTAGGGACGGCGCACTACGTTGCACGGTCATGGTTGACGGCGCGTCCTGGTGGGTGGCCGTTGTGACGCTAGAGGGCAGGCGGGGTGACGAGGGCCGGCACCCAAAAAAGAACCCCGACCGTTGGGGACGGGGTCACCAAGATTACAGGCGCAAAAGGGGATCGAAATGTCACGACCATGGAGAGAGAGGGGTTGATCGAGACGATGCAGTGACTCCCCAAGACGTGCGCAAACTGTAACGGTCAATCGTGGACGGAAAGTGGAGCTACTATGGGAAAGCGATTGGCGTTTCCCGCAGCCATCGGAGGACTTCCATGCAGACGATACCCATCAACGACTTGATCGCGGCGGGGACCATTGCCCACGGCGCGCTCGGCTTCGATAGCCGCGACGGTGGATTGGCTCCCCGTCGTCTTCCAGACTGGACGCGCGCCCAGTTGCCCCAACCCATGGACGTGGTGGTTCGCATGCCGTCGGGCGTTCGCCTGCGCTTCGCCACCGAATCGGCATCGGTCGGCATCTCGTTTCTGGCCACCAACTGGGCGATGCCCAACCGCCCGCGCCGACCGGTGGTGTTCAACCTGGAAACCGACGATGTCCTGCTGCGGGCGGAATCCACGGTGGGGAACGCCATCGTGATCAAGCCCGATGCGCCGGGCGGTTTCGAACTCGTCCGGGGTGAAGCCGACACGTTGTTGTTCGACGACCTGCCCGCGGAACCCAAGACCTGCGAGTTGTGGCTTCCCCACAATGCCTTCGTCGAACTGCATGCGCTCGTCGTGGACGACGGTACGTCGGTTTACGCCGCACCCGCCGATACACGATGCCGGTGGGTCCACTACGGCAGTTCAATCAGTCACTGCATGGAGGCGGACGAACCGGCGGGGACGTGGCCGGCGGTAGCCGCGCGACTCGCCGGCGTGTCTCTTCGCAACCTGGGCTTCGGTGGGCAATGCCATCTGGATCAATTCGTTGCCCGGACAATCCGCGACCTCCCGGACGTCGATATCGTGAGCGTCAAGACCGGCATCAACATCGTCAACATGGACTCCATGCGCGAACGCGTGTTCGCGCCGGCGCTGCACGGTTTCCTGGATACCATCCGCGAACCTAAACCGGACGTGCCCATCGTTGTGATTTCGCCGATCTACTGTCCAAGCGCGGAGACCCGTCCGGGACCGACAATTCCCGACGGCGAAGGCAAGTTCGTCACGATCGACGGCTTCGAACAGTTCCGCAACGGTTGCCTGTCCCTGGTTCGGATCCGCGAGATCATCGCCGATGTGGTGGACAAGCGCCGCTCGGCAGGAGACTCGGCATTGCGATATGTCGACGGGCTCAATCTGTTCAATGCCGATGACGCCCACGACCTGCCCGACGACCTGCACCCGAATTCCGCGGGCTACCGCCGAATGGGGGAACGCTTCGCACCGGTGCTCGAGGGAATCGTGGCGGCTGGCGACGACGCGACACGCGCGGCGCAACGGTCGTAGCTAGCACGGTAGACTACGCCGCCCGCGATTCGCGCTACACCTGACCTGGGGGAGCACCATGTCCATCTCGCCGTCAAGCACCGACGACCTGCTCGTCAGCCAGGAAGGCCGCGTTGCGGTCCTGACCCTGAACCGGCCCGAACGCCTGAACGCCATCAGCGGCGCCATGCTCGGCGAACTCTCCGCCAAACTGGTGGAGGCCAACAAGGACCCCGACACACGCTGCATCGTGCTCACGGGCGCGGGGCGCGGGTTCTGTGCCGGACTGGATCTGGTCGACGTTGGCCAGGGTGGCATTGGCAGCCGCGAAGGGCGCAGCGGCGACAACCGGCCGCCGCGCCAGTTGTTCGACCTGCGCGATGCGCCGATCAACGTCATGTGGAACATCGACACGCCGGTGATCTGCGCGGTCAACGGTGCCGCCGCCGGCTACGGCATGGATCTGACCCTGCTCGCCGACATGCGGATCGCTTCGGAGTCCGCGAAGATGGCGGCCGTGACGGCGAAGCGCAACGTTGTCCCGGAGAGTGGCGGCACCTGGCTCCTGCCACGGCTAATCGGCTGGGGCAAGGCCGCGGAGTTGTATTACCGGGCGCGCACCATAGACGCCGCGGAGTGTCTGGACATCGGTCTGGTCAACGCCGTGGTGCCCGACGAAGACCTGATGCCGACGGCCCTGCAGTGGGCCCAGGAGATCGCCGACAACGCCCCGATGGCGGTGCAGACCACCAAGCGCATGATGCGCATGGGCCTCGAGGAGTCCTACGACACCGCGGTCGACCACCTGATGGTGCATCTGAACGGGATGTTTGGCTCCGAGGACTTCCAGGAGGGCGTCAAGGCGTTCCTGGAGCGGCGCAAGCCCAATTTCACGGGGCGCTAACCCGTCTTTCTGTTCGCACAGCTGGCCCGCGACTCTGCGGTGCAGGCCGCTAAGGCGACTCCTGCGGCTCATCGGTCACTCTCGGTACGCGGCGTGCCATCTCCGGAAGCCACAGCCGGCGGCCCGAGCGGGTCCACCATTGTCCGGTACCTTGCGGGTTTGCCGTACCAGTCGGGCTCGTGAACTCGTAGTCAAACCAGAGTGCGGTCGGCACGGTCCAATAGCGGCGATGCCGCGGTAGACAATGTCCGCCGTGGTCTCGAAACGTGCGGGTCGAAGCTCGCGCCCGAATAGCGCTACGGCGATCCGTGGACATAGCTCGCGATGGTGGGACACCCACCCGTAGAGTCGCTCGGCAAGCCAACGGAATCCTGGAACGCGACGACCGATGCGGACGATGACGACTTGGCGGCGAATACGCGGCTTTGCGCGGCGGCCTTGCGCGACGCCAGGCCGGCGATGGCGGCCATCGGCAATCTCGTTGAGTTCTGGATGCGGACGTTTACCTGGCCCCGTGACGATTTCCGAGGGCAAGCCATTGCCCATTGCGAATCGGTCCTACGGCGGGCGGACCGGGCATTGCGCGAGACCGTGCGCGCCGCCCGTGCCCGCCTGGTTGAATTCGCCCCGGAGAGCACCATTCTCACGCATAGCGCTTCCTCCACCGTGCGATCGGTAGTTGCGGATCTCCCGTTTCACATGCTGGCCACCGCATCGGAGCCGGGCGGCGAAGGGCGGCGCTTCGCGGCCGAAATCGGTCTCCCTTGCGTCCAGGACGAGGACGCGCCTGCCTTCGTCGCGCAGGTCGCTGCGGTATTGGTCGGCGCGGATGCCGTGGGCAGCGAAGCGTTCGTCAACAAGGTCGGCACTGGCGCTCTCGCTCAGGCGGCGAGGTCATCATCGACGCCGTTCTTCGTGGTGGCCGAGAGCTACAAATCGGTGGCTTGTCGGCACCCGGTTGTCGGCGACGACGCCTTCGAAGCGGTGGAGAACGAATTCGTCACCGAGTTCCTGTCAGACGACACGCCGTGTATATCGTTTGCGCCGTCTCGGTAGTACTCTAGTAGCATCAAGGTGGGATCGCCGGATAGCCATGAAATTGAGCATAAGTCTTCCAGCCGAGGAGATTGCCTTCCTCGACGGGTACGCGCGTTCCCAGGGAATCAAATCGCGTTCGGGCGTGATCCGGGCCGCATTGCGCCAATTGCGCATGTCGGAGCTTGTCGACGACTACGCGTCCGCATGGGCTGAATCGGATGATGAGGACGACCGCCTATGGGATCGGTCGTCGAGCGACGGGCTCACGTCGTGAATCACGAGGGCGCTCCGCGCCGAGGCGATATTTGGATGGTGGACTTGAGCCATCCGGTCGGTGTGGAAGCGGCGTTTCGGCGGCCGGCCGTCGTCGTGAGCAACAACGCGGCGAATGAGAGCGCCTCGTCGTTGGGTCGCGGCGTCGTCACCGTTGTCCCCGTTGCGACCAACGTTAGTCGGATCTATTCGTTCCAGGTTGGCCTCGCGGCAGAGGTTGGTGGACTACGGCGTGAGTCCAAGGTCCAGGCCGAGCAGGTCCGCGCGGTTGCGATAGAACGTCTTCGCGAACGCGTAGGTCGCGTTCCGTCAAGAAGCATGAACGAAGTTGATGCCGCGCTACGATTGCATTTGAGCCTATAAGGCTTGGGCGGTTTGATGCTGCAAACCCTAGCCGTTGCCAATTATCGGTCGCTACGGGACCTGGTCCTGCCGCTTGAGGCACTGAACCTGGTTACCGGCCCCAACGGGTGTGGCAAGTCCAATCTATACAAGGGCTTGCGTCTCTTATCGGAGACCGCGTTCGGCACGGCGGTCGAATCGCTGGCGGGAGAGGGCGGCATCGAGTCCGTGCTATGGGCCGGTCCGGAACAATTCTCGAAGGGCGTGAAGCGGGGCGAGTTCGCCGTTCAAGGCGGACCACGCAAGAAGCCGGTGAACCTGCGTTTCGGGTTCGCCGGCGATGATTTCAGCTACGCCATCGACTACGGGCTTCCAGAGCCATCACGGACGATGTTCGGCAAGGATCCCGTCATCAAGCGGGAGGTCATCTGGCACGGCGGGCCGTGGCACGAACGCCGCGGCATGGTGGACCGGCGCGGACCGGTCGTACGGGCTCGGGATGCGGCGGGGCAATGGCAGGTGATCGAGAAACACCTGCCGACTTTCGACAGCATGCTGTCGAGGCTTGCGGATCCGGAGCGAGCGCCGGAAGCGCTCATGCTGCGCGAGCGCATCCGGTCCTGGCGGTTCTACGACCACTTCCGCAGCGATGCCTCGTCACCGGCACGCACACCGCAAGTCGGGACCCGTACGCCGGTGCTCAGCAACGATGGCCACGATCTGGCTGCCGCCTGGCAGACGATCGTGGAAACCGGCGACGTCGACGCCTTGAACGACGCCGTCGCGGACGCTTTTCCGGGGGCCACCGTGGACGTCGTGGATTCCGGTGGCCGGTTCAGCCTTCGGTTCAGTCAGTACGGACTGCTGCGTCCGCTCTCCCAGGCGGAACTGTCCGACGGTACGCTGCGCTACCTGTTGTGGATCGCGGCGCTGCTGACGCCCCGACCGCCGAGCCTGATGGTCTTGAACGAACCCGAAACCAGTCTCCATCCGGACCTGTTGCCGGCTCTTGGTCGGTTGATGAAGCGTTGCGCCGAGAACACGCAGCTTTGGGTGACGACCCATGCCGAGAGTCTCATCGCGGCCCTGACCGAGGCCGATGGCTGCAACCACCTGGAACTCGGCAAGGATCTCGGGGAAACCTCGGCGATCGGCTTCGGTCCCTTCGATGCGCCGGCGTGGCGTTGGCCGGGGCGCTGATCCCATGCCGGAGTCCGTGCCATTCGACCTTGTCGCCAAGACCTGGACGCGCGATCTGCAACCGCCCACCGCGATTCCGCCCGCCGCGGACGTCGTGATCATCGGCGGCGGAATCGTCGGCGTATCCACGGCCTGGTTCCTCGCCAAGCAGGGCATCGACGTCGTGGTGTGCGAGAAGGGTCACGTCGCCGGTGAGCAATCGGGGCGCAACTGGGGCTGGGTCCGTCAGCAGGGTAGGGATGCCCGCGAGATGCCGATGATCGTCGAGTCGCTCCGCATCTGGCGCGATCTTGGCGACGAGATCGGCGAGGATCTGGGATACCGCCAACACGGCATCCTGTACTTGATCAACGACGACAAGCAACTCGAGCGCTACGCCGCCTGGGCCAAGTTTGCCGAGAACTACGAGACGGGCACGCGTCTGATCGATCGCAACGAGTTGCCGCGGTTCGTACGTCGTGCCGCCGTGGAGTGGCGCGGCGCGCTCCATACCCCGACGGATGGTCGGGCGGAGCCGCACCGGGCGGTGCCTGCGCTGGCCCGCGCCGTAGCCCGTCGGGGTGGAACAGTCCTCACCGGGTGCGCGGTCCGTGGCATCGAGACGACGGCGGGACACGTATCGGCGGTGGTCTCCGAACACGGCACCATCCGCACATCGACGGTGCTCTGCGCGGCGGGCGCGTGGACGTCGATGTTCTGCCGCTCGCTGGGCATTCGCGTGCCACAGCTACGCGTGCGCGGCACCGTGTGCCGGACCGCGCCCGCGAAGGTGGTCTGCGACGGTGCCCTGTCGGACCGCAGCCTGGCATTGCGAAGGCGCCTGGACGGCGGCTATACCTTGGCCCACGGCTCGA
>JAGWBM010000041.1:14250-25432 GCA_021295895.1 Pseudomonadales bacterium | reverse complement strand
GGGCGTTGATGATGGACTCGCGGAGCATGCGGCTGTCCCTCGGTAGGGAATTTCTCGACGAACTGGCGACTCCGACAAGATGGTCCCTTGACGGGGAGTCGCCTTTCGAGAAGTGCCGAGTGTTGAATCCCAAGCCCAACCCCAAGGTCCTGCGCCGCATCCGAGCCGAGTTCGACACGATGTTCCCCGAATTGGCGGAGACACCCATCGTCGAGAGTTGGGCGGGCATGATCGAGACGACACCCGATGTCGTGCCGGTGATCGACGCGCCGGCGGAGTTGCCGGGCTTCCATATCGCTACCGGATTCAGCGGCCACGGCTTCGGGATCGGCCCGGGGGCGGGCAAGGCGATCGCCGCATTCCTGACGGGCGACGACGTGGGTCTGGGTGTCGGCGAGTTTCGGCTAGGCCGGTTCACGGACGGAACGCCGATTCGACCGCAGACCTCCCTCTGACGCCCCCGTAGGTCCGTTCCGGTGGCAATGTTCCATGCCTTGCCTTAGCCTGAGTGGCGATGGGTTGGCCGGGCAGGGGTCCCGGTTCCGGGCCGGCGGTGGCAGGTGCGGGGGGTATGATCGGATGGTCAGCAAATCGAAACTCGCACCGGAAACCCTGAACGCGCAGGCCCTGCGCCAGATCGATACCACGACCGGCGGGCTCACGCCGGGCATCTTGCCGTCGACGACTTGTGTTCGCGATGGCGACAACGAACTGATTGACCTGCGGCGCAGCTACGGTCGCGACGAAAATCCTGGGTTTGCAGTCGCCGGGAAGGTACTCGCCGAACTCGAAGGGGGGCGCGGCGGGGTTGCTGTTCAGTTTCGGCATGTCGGCGGCGATGGCGATCATGCAGTCCTTGAAGCCCGGCGGCCGGATCGTGGCGCCGAAGATCATGTATTGGGGCCAGCCGATCCGGCACGGGCCGATCTCGTCGTGCATTCGGCAACGAAATACCTGAACGGTCGCTGCGATGTCGTCGGCGGTGCGGTGGTCACGGCACGGGAGGACGATCTCTGGGAACGCATCGGCCAGGTCCGGCTGCATGGCGGCGCAATCGTCGGTTCGTTCGAAGCCTGGCTGCTGCAGCGGGGTATGCGTACGCTCTTCCTGCGGGTGCAAAAGGCGTCCGAATCGGCGTTGGCGATTGCGCGACATTTCGAGGGACACCCGAATTGAAGCTTAGCTTTGCCGGCGTCTGGGCTTGCGTCGCGTTGAGCGCGACCGTCGGCGTGGCCGAAGAGGAAGTCGCGCCGATGCCGCCCGAGTGGTTCGCCCCGCCGAAGACCGCGATTGAACTCGGCATCACGGGTTTCACCCAGAGTCCATTTCTGAACGGTCGTGATCTGCCCCCCGTGGAGGAACGCCTCCCGGACGACCCGGTGGTCAGCCACCCCTACAGGAACATCGGAAAATACGGGGGCAGGGCGCGCATCACCCATTGGGACAGTTGGCAGTTCTTCAACTGGGAACATGCGCTCACGATCTCGGCTGATTTGCGCAACGTCTTGCCGAATTTGGCCGAGTCCTGGGACTTGAGCGAAGACGGACGGGTAACAACCATCCGCTTGCGTCCGGGCGTCAAGTGGTCCGACGGCGTGCCCCTGACCTCGTATGACTTCATGTTTCGGCTAAACCATATCTGGCTGGACAAGGAAAAGTCGCCTCAGACCAACCGATCCGTGCGGGGCGCGCAGTTCGTCGTGATCGACGATCTGACATTCCAGTACGTCTTCCCGGAACCCAATCCGCTGTTCGCCAACTATTTCGCCTTCTATGGCAGCCACTTCGTGGATCCCATGCACTTCTTCAAGCAGTACCACCCTGCCTACCGCGACCGGGAGGAACTCAAAGCGGTGCTGAAGGAAAAGGGCTTCGGAACGTGGATGGCCATGTACGATGCACTACGCGGGTGGGGCAACGAGGACGCTTCGCAGGTGCCGACCCTGCGCGCCTACAAGGTGGTGCGGCGCACGCCGACCAAGATGCGCCTGGAGCGCAATCCCTACTACTTCAAGGTGGATCCCGCGGGCCAGCAGTTGCCGTACATCGACGAGATAGACGCGGCCATCCAGCTTGAGAACTCGCAGATGATCACCTTCCAGGCCGCCACCGGCCAGCTCGACTTCGCGGCGTTCGCGATGGAGACCCAGAACATACCGTTGCTCAAGCTCGGTGAAGCAAAGGGGCTCAACAAGGTCCACATCTGGCGCCGCCTGCACGTGGCCGACGTGGCCATACAACCGAACTACAACCATCCCGATCCAAAGTACCGGGACCTGGTGTGGGGCACGGGCCAGCGGCGGTTCGTGCGGGCGCTCTCCCACGCCATCGACCGCGAACAGATGAACACGGCGATCTATTTCGGCCGGGGCGTACCGAGCCAGGTGACCGCACACCCGTCGAGCCGCTGGTACGAGAAGCGCTTCGCCTCGGCGCACGTTCGCTACGACCCCGACTACGCGCGCGAACTCCTGGACGAACTCGGCCTTCGCGATGTCGACGGCGACGGTATGCGCGAGTACCCGGACGGGTCACGCCTGACTATCACATTGGAGTTCCTGGACTTCGAAACACCGAAGGGCATCAGCTTGGAACTGGTGCGCAACTATTGGCGGGAGGTCGGCATAGACCTGCGCCTGAAGTCCATCGAACGGGGCCTGCAGGCGGAACGTGCCCAAGGCAACAAGATGCAGATGACGGCATGGCACGCGGACAAGGTCACCGACATCCTGTTCCCGCTTTGGCCCGACTGGTTCTATCCGCACCGCTCGGCTTGGGACATAACCATGTGGAACCACTGGGCGCGTTACTACCAGACCGATGGGGAGTTGGGCGAAAGACCGCCCGAGATCATCCGCACAATCCAGTACTGGGGCGACGAATTGCGTACCGCCACGACCGAGGAACACCGCACCAAGGCTGCCAAGGCGCTGTTAACGGCGGCGGCGGACAATCTCTGGGCGATTGGCACCGTCGGCAACGCGCCGCATCCGGTGGTGGTTTCTGCACGTCTCAAGAACGTCACGCCAATGGGCATCTGGGGCGCGGACAACCGCTGGACTCTCGCCTACCACCCGGCGACCTGGTACATCGACGAAGGAACCGAGTAACTGGTGGCGGATGTTCCTTGAAGGTTTCGACCCGGGGACGGGTGCCGTCTCGTAGGGGACGGGCCCCGTCCCGTTCTTCAGGTTGCGGATTTGTACTCCGCAAGAAAGGCGGGGGGCGCCGCAAGCGGCGCGTTCCGGCGCACGGTCTCACCGTACTCGACCGCCCGCAGAAGTTAAGCTAGGTGCGCCTTGGCTTCGGTCGCCGGGACTTCACGCACTTCCAGTCAAACCGGCGCGTCGGGGAATCCGGGCAAGCGTTCGTCGACCACCGACCAGGCCGCCTTTGATGCCGTGAAGATGTTGGCGGCGGGTCGAGCACCGGGGTCGCCATCCAGGCATCCGGTTGGGATCTGCATCTGATCGACGGTTCGCAGACGGGGCATCTGCGAGCCACACAATCGGCAGAAGGCGGTTCCCTTCACCTTGGCTTCGGGCATCTTGTAGTTGACGAGGTCGTCTTCGCCGCTGAGCCAACGGAAGGCGTCCGCCGGCACCATCGTCATGGTAGCGAAGGCGGCGCTCATGGCGCGCCGGCAGCGGGAACAGTGGCAGTTGACCATTAGCTCGGGTTGGCCGTCGAACTCGAAGGTCACTGCACCGCACAGGCAACTTCCGCCCGTGGCGCCAGGCGTCGCCGCGGCGCGACGGGGAAAGTCGGTCGCGACGGCGTCCGCGGCGAACTCCGGCGGATAGGTGTCGTGCCGCGGAACGTCGTCGGGGATGTCGTGCCAGGGAGCCTTCGAGCCCACGAACCAGTGCGAACTCGGCCGTATGCCGGGATCCTCGGCAACGTTACCGAGGGGTACGGCGGCGAACGGACCACCCTCCGGACAAGCGGGAACGGCGGCGCCGCAACGTGGACAGAAGTTGCGCCAGCCGTTCGCGGACGAACGGTAATGGACGACCTTGTCCTCCCCTTGCCGCCAATGAAAATGTTCCGGTGCGGCACCCGTATAGGTGGCGAACGCCGCGCCGTGGAATTTGCGGCACATGGAGCAGTGGCAGTGGGCGATGAGATCGAGGGGACCGTCGATCTCGAAGGCGATGTCGCCGCAGAGGCAGCTACCGGTCAGCATGGTTGGCACCTTGTTTACACATTCGGGAGGATGTCTTGGGCGACGCGTTCGAGGACGTCGAACCGGGTATCGAAGTTGGGCAGGATCATGACCTGGTTCAAGCCGGCGCCGGCCAGCGCGGTGAGGCGCTCGATGAGTACGTCGCGTTCGCCGATCATCGACGTTGCCTTGAGTATCTCCGGCGTCAGGAATCTCTCCTCCTCCGGCAGCACCCAGCAGTTGTGGCCACCGTGGATGCGCTGGTGTCGTCGTTGGGCGGGGTACGACTCGATCATCGCGCGGTAGTCGTCCCAGATGCCGAGCAGATAGCCGGATGGCCGGCGGCCGAAGTTGCGGAACTGGTCGTAGGCGAAGTGCACCGCGGCCATGGCCATGGCACCGCATTCCGCCTTGACGCGCGACGAATCCACCGGTTCACCGGGGTCGAGTACGACCATCGTGGTGAGCGCCGTGGTGTAGTAGTCGTCGCGGTCGATTTCGCGGCCGGCCTGCTCGGCGCCGGTCTCGATCATCCGCCAGATGTTCGCCATCACCGCGGGATTGGCGGGTAGGGCGAGAACCGCGCCGTCGCCGTGCTTGCCGGCAAGGCCCAGCGACTTCGGGCCGAACCCGGACACGTACATCGGGATTGGGTCCTTGAAGTTCACGAAGCCGTCGTCGGGCATGACGTGGCGGATCGGGAGTGCCTTGTCGCCGTGGTGATAGACGGCTTCATCGCCTCGTAGCAGTGGACGGATGGTCTCGAGATACCGGTCGAAATCGGCAATCCGCTGCGGGGGGAGGCCCATCACCCGCATGGCGGTGTTGCCGGAGCCGACCCCGAAAAACGTGCGGCCCGGTGCCAACGCGCTGACGGTGGCGATGCCCGAAGCGTTGTTGGGTGCCGGTCGCGTCCCGGTAATGGCGACCCCCGTGCCGAGATTGATGTGCCGGGTCCGGGTCGCGGCGAGGGCAAGCGTGGCGTAGCAGTCGGACCACAGCATCTGGCTGTCCGCGAGCCACGCGTGGGAGTAGCCAAGCTCTTCGGCTCGCACCACGTAGTCGATGTCATTGATGTGGGAGGCGACGCAGACGCCGATATCCATGTGCGGGCTCCTTAGGATCTGGCGACTATCTCGCGTGCTCGAAACGCGACGACAGACGCTTTCGGGAGCGTCGGATTCCCGAAGTAGGCGATGCTCTGTCGGTCGTCGCTGACCAGCGCCAGCAACGCCTCACGGTCCCCGGACAGGTTGACCACCTCGTCGCAGGCGAGAGAATTGTTTGCGAAATAGGCAACGAGCGACTCGCCGACATCGTAGAGGTGCATCGGTGTTTGGGCGACCCCGGCAAGCCATCGGTCGTCGCAAGTGACGACGAACGCCCGAATGTAGGCGGGCAGGTCGCGCTCCTCCGGCCGGATGTCGAGTTTGCCGTTCTCGACGACGCCTGGACCCACCTGGATGGCCGATTCGAACAGTCCGAGGTGGTAGTCCCGGCGTCCGATGATGCTGAGCTCGCCATCGCGTACGCCGAGAATCCGCGTGTAGCCGTGGGGCGTGAGCTCGCTCCGCACTTCACCGTCCAGCTGGAGAAGGCCAAGGGGCGAGACGGGGTCGAACACGGAAACGAAACCGCTGCCCACGACCAGCGAGTAACCCCCGTCAATCAAAGCATCCAGCGCCCTGTTCTCGGCGCCGAGGATCACGGACTCGAACTCGGAACGCATCAGGTGCGCGACTACCAGCGAGTTGGCGGCGCCCGGCGCGTCGACGGCTACGGCGGTGCCGCTACCCTGGAATGCGGCGACGAGTCCCTCGGCCGACATCATCGCGTCGAACCGCTGGGTGTCCAGCAATGGCAACGTGACGACACCGGACGCCAACGGCGCCTCGAACCGGGGTGCCGGTTCCTCGCAACCTGCGAACAGGATTGCGAGGACGAGGTACGCCGCCCGTGTGGTACGCATGGACGCCGTGGCGCCAGTCTCCCCTTGGCGGATCAGGTGCGGATCGGCAACGTGCGGTGCCGCGTCCCGGTCGCGGCGAACAACGCATTGGACAATGCCGGTGCCACGGGCGGTACGCCGGGTTCGCCGACACCGGCGGGCAGGCGCCCCTGGGACGGCACGAGTTCGACTTGGGTGGCCGGCGCCTCGCCGATGCGCAGCATGGGGTAGTCGTGGAAGTTGCTTTGCACCACGGCGCCTTCCTTCATCGCGATGTCACCGTAGAGGGAGAGCGACAGGCCGAACACCACGGCGCCTTCCATTTGCGCGACGCACGTGTCCGGGTTGACGTACGTGCCGCAATCCAGCACTACGTAGGCGTTCGATACGCTTGGCCGACCGTTCGCCACGCTCGCTTCGAGCACGGTTGCCACGTACGAGCGGAAACTGTGATGGACGGCGAATCCGAGCCCCACGCCCTCGGATCGTGGCTTGTCCCAGTCGGACAGCTTCCGAACCCGTTCGATGACGTGGCGCAACCGGGCAAAGTCCAGCTCGTGACCCGGGGGCGCGGGTTGCCCCGGTTGCTTGAGCGTGCCGGTCTCGGGAATCAGCGACAGTCGATGCTCGATCGGGTCGCGTCCCACGGCGGACGCCATCTCGTCGGCGAACACGTTCGCCGAGAAGGCGTGGAAGATGTTGCACACCGAACGCAGCCAGCCGACCCGGACACCCGGTCGGATTCCGGTGGACTCCATGCGCTGGTTCTCCACCGTGTAGGGCAGGTTGGAGAAACCCATCTCCAGTTCCCAGGGCGCCGGCTGCACCGCTTGCGCGGCAAACACCGTCGTGATCGATGGGAACGCGGAACGTTGGAGCCACGCCGTGGGCTTGCCCTCGTCGTCGATCACCGCACGATGATGCTGCGCGCTCGACGCGTGGAGGTAGTCGTGGCGGATGTCGTCCTCGCGCAGCCACTGCACGCGCACCGGACGCTTGACGCGCTTGGATAGCTCCACGGCTTCCAGCGCGAAGTCCGGTTTCGACTTGCGTCCGAACGCGCCGCCGAGCAGCGTCGGCGTCACTTCCACCTTGTCAGGCGTCATGCCGGCCTGGGCGGCAATCAGGTCCCGGGCCGACTGCGGATCCTGCAACGGCGCATGCACGACGCAACGTTCCCCGGTCACGTCCGCGACGGCAACCGGAGGTTCCATCGGGGCATGGGATAGGAAGGGCGTCTCGTAGGTTGCCGACAGTTCGGTGCCGCCGGCGGCGAACACCGCGTCCACGTCGCCCTTCTCCGAACCGGGCACCGGCGTACCGGCCTTCGTCACGGAAGCGCGTAGGGATACGCGTAGTTCGTCGCTGTCGAAGGTCTGGTTGGGGCTTGGCGTCCACTCGATGTCCAGGCCTTGGGCGACGCGGATCGCCGTCCAGGTATCTTCGGCGACGACCGCGACCCCGCCGAGGGGGGCGAAGAGCGGACCGGCACTCGGGGCGGCGTCCAGTGTCTCGATTGCGACCAGACCGGGTTCGCCCGTGGGTTTGTTGGCTATGGATTTGACGCCGCCGCCCAGCCAGGGACAACGGACCACGACCGCGGTGGCCATGTTCGGCAAGCTGAAATCGGCCCCGAACGTACCCTGGCCCCGGGCGATGTCGCCCGCGTCGACGTGGGTCACGGGTTTGCCGATGTAGCGGTGCTCGGTTTCCTTCTTCAACGGCGCGTTTTCGGGTACCGCCAACCGTCCGGCTTCCGCCGCGAGTTCGCCGTAGCCGAAGCGACGGCCACTGGCGGCATGGACGACTTCGTGGTTGGTGGCGGTAACGTTCTCGACCTTGACTTTCCATCGCTTGGCCGCAGCCTGGCGCAGCATCAGCCGCGCGGAGGCCCCGGCGGCGCGCAGGCGATCGTAGTTCTGCGTGATGCTCCTCGAGCCGTCGGTGTTCTGATCCCCGTACTTGACATCGCCCTGGGCCTGAACGACCTCGACGCGGGACCAGTCGGCGTCCAACTCGTCGGCGACGACCTGCGTCAACGCGGTACGAATGCCCTGGCCCATTTCCGAACGGTGGACCGTTACGCGGACCGTGCCGTCGCTGTCCATCGCTAGGAACAGGCTTGGCTCGAAGGTCGCCGCGGCCGGCGTTTGCCCGAGCGCGCGGCCCACGGGTAGGGCTGCCCCCAAGACGAGGACGCCGGATACGCCGAGGAATCGGCGACGCGAGAACTCGGGGGAGTGCGGGGAGTGCGGGGAAAGATTGGTGATGGCTTTCATCATTCAGCCCCTCCGGTAGCCTGTTGGCCTGCTGCCTGATGGATGGCCGCGCGTATGCGAACGTACGTTCCGCAGCGGCAGATGTTGCCGGTCATGGCGCCGTCGATGTCCGCGTCGGTCGGCTTCGGATTGGCGTCGAGCAGGGCGGCCGCCGACATGAGTTGGCCGGACTGGCAGTAGCCACACTGGGCAACGTTGTTGTTGATCCAGGTGCTGACGAGTGCTGGATGGCGTTGTTCCAGCGATTCGATCGTGCGGATGGCCTTGCCTTGCAGCGTCGACACGGGCAGTTGGCAGGACCGGATCGCGGCACCGTCCAGATGGACACTACAGGCGCCACAGTAGCCGCCTCCGCAACCGTACTTCGTGCCTGTCAGTCCGAGGTGATCCCGCAAGACCCAAAGCAGTGGTGTGTCATCAGAAACGTCGACGTCGACGACATCGCCGTTCACGTTGAGTTTGTGTCCCATGAGTTCCCCCGTGATGAATCCCGACCAAGACTCTACTTCGCACCGGTGCTAGCGGCAACGACCCCTTGTCGGAACACGATCGTTTGGCTGGGTGTCGGACTGTCTCAGATGGTGCGACGGAGCGTATCGAGGTGGCGTAGGGGCGGGGCTTGTCCCCGCCCGCACCCGATCTGGTGCCCGGATCGTGAAGGGACGGCGTAGGGGCGGGGCTTGTCCCCCGGGCTTGTCCCCGCCCGCGCCCTGCGGCTTCGGTCGATTGCCACGAGAATGCACAAGCATTCTCGAAACGCGCCCGAAGGGCGCGCCGGGGCGGGACAAGCCCGTCCCCTACGCGTCCTGAAGCGCTTTGAGCATCCGTTTCAAGGCGAAATGCCGGTAGCTCCCCATCGCGAGTTCGTGGACTTCGTCCCAGTCGATGGCGTCCTCAACGTCGAGGTCGATCCAACCCCGGTGTCCGATATAGCGGGGGATGACGAAGCGCGGATCGTCGGTCAATGTCGCCTGGAGTTCGGGTCCGACCCAGAACTCCAGCCGCATCCGCCTGCCATGTCGGAACACGGTAAGGAACGTCTTCTTGCCGGCCTTGAATGCGGGTGTGCCGAACTGCTTGCCCTCGGCGGTCTCGGGAAGCGTCGCCACGAAGGCGCGGAGATTGTCGAGTTTTTCCCGGGCGTGGGGTGCCGTCAGGGGATCGAACTCCTCGGGATCCACAGTCTCCGTCGGTGGCTCGATGTCGATGGGCATCCCCAGTCGTCCGGCTAGATCCCCGGGGGCGACGTTCACGTACGCCTCCCGAACTCGCGCCGCGATTGCGTACCAGTCGTTGCCCCGGTCGAGATGCACGCCCAGCCAACCCCGTGGCCCCACGTAGGGGGGCACGAAGTAGTAGGCGGGTTCGCCTTCGACGTGGAGGTGCTGGGCGCCGGGCGGGGCATGCACCCACAGCGCGATGCGTCCATCGCCGTGGTGGTTGACGGCGAGATTCGCGAATACCTTGCCGGCCACCCGGTAGTCCGGCATGCCATGGCCGGCGCGTTCCTCGGCCTCGGGGAGCGAGAGGCAGACTTCGCGCACCGCCTCCTTGATGTTCTTGCCCACCGCTCTGCGCTATTTGCAGTCGAATCCGGCGGACGTGAGATCGATACTCATACGTTCGTACACGGACTCGCATTCGGCAGGGTCGCCACCTTCGGCCACTTTCTCGGCTTCGCCGCCCTTCGCGTAGTAGACCTCGCAGCGGCCTCCCGCACGGTTGACGATGACGAGTCGACGGAAATCGATGCACAGGTTGCAGGTGATGGACTTCTGAACCTGGCCATCGTGGGTAACGGCGGCGATTGCGGAGTCGTTGTTCTGCTGAATCGTCGAACACGACGCGATCACCAGAGAACAGGCGGGAACAAGGAATTTCTTCACGGAGACCTCCTGGGCGGTTGAGAGTTCCAAGCGGACTCCCGGTCGACGGACGCGTGGTTGCGGGACCGTAGCCGAAGCGTAGTCGACAAGCAATGTCCGGCGTCCCGGCGCGGCGCATGGACCGGTTCCGTAGGTTGCCACACCCCTCGCCTAACGGTACGGTTGCGGCGTGAAGTTCTCCCGGGTAGGTGCATCCTTGATCGGGGTGCTGATTGCGGAGATACGTTCGGCGGTACGGCTGGTTCGAACCTGGTTGTTCGGTTGCCTATCCGTCGGGGTGACGCTTGCCGTATTCGGATTCCTCGCCTATGCGCACGGCATGCGCTCGGACCACCGGCCCATTGCGGGCTTGTTCGGACCTCGTTTCCTGATTGCCGAGATCGGAACCTACCTTCTCTGGGTGCAACTTTGCGGCGTCCTGTTCCTGATCTTCGATGGTCGTGCCCGCGACATTCGGGATGGAATGGTCGAGGTCCTCGACAGCCGGCCGTTGTCGAACTTGGCATTGCTTGGCGGTCGGCTTACCGGTGTTGTGGTGGCGACTTGGCTGCCCGTTCTGCTCGCGGCCGGGTTGATTCAGGTTGCAGGCCTGCTCGGTCGACACTACTGGTGGATGGGGGATCCCGTCGAACCGGTGTCGCTGGCAGCCTTCGTATTGATCGACGTGCTGCCGGCTTTGGTGCTTTGGGGGGCCGTCGTCACCCTGTTGAACTCCCTCCTTCGTAATCGGGCAGCCGTCGTGGTGGTCGCCCTTGGCCTTCTGGGCGTGCAGATGTGGGCGGTGTGGAATGTGCCGGTCTATCTGCTCCCCGTGATTTCCCTGGCGGCGGCGCATGGCGGCTGGGCTTCCGACCTCGCGCCGCGTTTCGCCGACGACGCAACGCTCGCCAACAGGGCCATCGTC
>JAGWBM010000041.1:12779-13945 GCA_021295895.1 Pseudomonadales bacterium | reverse complement strand
ACGTCGACTCGCTTGAGGTCGATGGTGAACCCGCCGCGTATCGACACGAGGCGGGCTTGCTCAAGGTCGATGTGGCCGGTCGGGGTGAAACAGGCGCGCCGCTGACCGTGTCGATCAGCGCCCGCGGCGTGCCGGATCCCGATTTCGGCTACCTGGACAGTGCCGTCGACTGGCGCCGAAGAACTGTCGCCAACCGCATCCGGTTGCTCGGCACCGAGGCATCGGTCTTCCATCCGGACTACGTGGCGCTCATGCCCGGCGTTCACTGGCTCCCGGCGGTGGGCGCCAATGTCGGTCGCGACGATCCAGCGATCGTATCCCCCGACTTCTACGAACTGGACCTTGTCGTCGACGTGCCGGATGGCTGGCTCGTGGCGGGCCCTGGTCGCCGCCAAGCGGTACACGGTGCGTCCACGCGGTTCCGTTTCCGGCCGGCCGCTCCGGTGCGCGACGCCGGCTTGTTCGCGTCGCGTTTCCATCGGCTCGCGACGCGGGCGGGAGAGATCGAACTCGAGCTATTGGTGAGCCCCGAACATCGCCGAAACCTGCACTTCTTTGCCGAAGGCGGCGNNNGAACTGTTCGCCGACGCGGAGGCGCTCGGCATTGCCTATCCATTCGAAGGCCTAAGCATGGTCGAGGTGCCGTCGAGGTTGCGCACGTACGGGGGCGGCTGGCGGATGCCGTTGTTGCCCACCTTGCCCGGGTTGTTGCCGCTGAAGGAACACAGCCTGCCGACAGCGCGGTTCGAGCGGTGGCAACCGCCCTTCGAACCGAGCAGCCCGGGGCGTGACGACGGCGAACACATGTGGCTGGAGTTGCAGGTCTTCTTTCTCAACGACAACACGGGTGGCAATCCCGTCGACGCCTTGGCCCGAAACCTAACGGGCACGACGGGCGCGAGCGGCGACGGCGCAATGGCGCTCGACTACGTGCACGCGACCTTGGCATCGAAGTTGCTCGCCTGGACCGCGATGTGGGGTTCGGGGTCGTCGGCGCACGGTTTCGATGCCAACGACCCGGTCGGTGCTCCGGTTCGAGAATTGCTCCGCGGACGCGGACAGCTGGGCTGGAACGTCGTCGAACGCGTATCGCCGGCCATCGACTTCACGACCGAGAACCGGGAGGCACCCTTGGTGCGGCTGAACCCCGGGAACGACGCAAGGGG
>JAGWBM010000041.1:10467-12462 GCA_021295895.1 Pseudomonadales bacterium | reverse complement strand
GTGGCGAGCGATCCGGTACGCGTTGGCCGCCTCTCGGCCGTCGAGGTCGGCATCGTGACAACGGAGCCGCCGGCGGCGCTCTGGTTGCAGGGCTATTTCTACCTCAACCGGCGACCGATTCGGCTTGTGCTCGACACCGCCGTCGACGACGTGTCGCGGGAGTCGCCGTTCGTCGGCGTCCGTCCAAGCTCCTGGGCACCTGCGCGCGAAATTGGCGTCGTCGTGGATGATCAGGACACCGGATTCGATGTCGTGACAACGGCTTCCCCGGGGTGGTCCCTGTTTTGGGCCCCCAACGTCTGGAGCAAGTATTTTCCCTCCGCGGTTCGCATGCCGGCGGGCGACGGTAGCCACGCGGCGGTGTTCAGCTCCGTATTGCCGCAGCCAGGGCGGTGGCGCCTCGACTACCACATGCCCGAAGTGGAAGGGAACGACGCGCTCGGTGCCTACGCGATGCTGCTTCGGACGAGCCAGGGAGAGATCGTTCTCAGCTTCGCGGCCGACGAGGCCAAGCCGGGTTGGAACGAAATCGGTGTGTTCGACCTGGTCGCCGGCGAGGTTGCCCTGACGGTGTCCGACCGCAGCGATGCAGACGCGGTGATCGCGGATGCGATCCGCTGGTACCCTCTCGGCCCGGTCGAGCAGTAGCGAGCGAGCTCAGTGCGGGAACCGACGTTTACCATCTTCTCCGATGCGAACAGTCCAGGCTGGGCCGAGGGTTTCGCCAAGTTGCTTCGCGAAGGATCAACGGCGGAAGTCGACATGGCGGAAAGCCTGGACGACGCCCTCGACGGCGAGGCGGACGTGCTGATTCTCAACCTGGGTCGGCGGGACGACGAGAAACTCTCCCCCGAACGGGTTGCGTCGCTTGGCAAGCGCAGGATCATCGCCATGGCGCCCGGCGCCGACTGGTTGTGTGCGCAACTCGACGAAATAGAGTTTCGCGGCAGCAACGTGACGGGGGACTTGACGATGCTGGCCGTGGACAGCGAGCTATTGGGGAAGCGGTTGGAGACGGATCCCATACGCCCGTTCGAGAAGATCCAGGATGCGCCATCGGCGGAGTGGACGGCCCAAACCCCAATTGTCTATTTCTGCTCGGGCAACGTCTCCGAGTACCGTCCGGAGGTCGACTACATCCTCGTTGCCGAGAAACTCGAGCAATGCGCCGTGGTCATGCGTCATGCCAACTTCGTGTTCGCGGGTGTTCGAGCGCATCCGGACGAGTGGTCGGAACAATACCGCGCCTTGATGGCGGGTGTGGCGGTTGCGCTCGCCCGGCGTCCCGTGGAGGAACTCAATCCGATCATCGTGGAACGGCAGATTCATCCGCCGGGTACGGTACGGTTCGATCTGGAGCCGACCGCAGCACAAAGCGCGTGCTTCCGCAGGTTCTACTTCCGCTTCGAGCGACCGACGGCATTCGCGGCCACCTTGGAGCACACGGGTTCCAACGCGGTGATGTTGCATGCGACCCGGGTGGATGCCGAGGACGGCGAGACCATGACCATCGCCGCCAACATCGGTGAAGGGGCCATTCAAGCGCTGGGGCACCGGCACTGGTCGCTTGCGGTGCAGAACTTCGATCAAGAAAACCCGTGTTCGGCGAAATTGACGGTCCGCTACGACGCGGGCGAGTCCGAAGAATCCATCCTGGCGCTGCCGGGCAACGCGAGCTTCGAGTACGTCAACGGCTTGGCATGGAACCTTCTTGGCGCGGCACGGGCGGACGCCGCGACCCGTCGACGGGGCGCGACGCTAACGGGCTCGAACGACGCCGTTGATCTCGACGTGGCGCGTCTCGCAACGGCGCGGGAACACGGGTTCGAGAATTGGCGGAATCTCGAGGCCCACGTTGCCTGGAAACCCGTCTTCGACATGCGAGGCGGTACGGAGCGCGTGGACGGCTTCCACGACAGGGTCAAGGCTCGCTACGGCGCGACATTCACGATGGAACAACTGATCGAATTCGCGGAAGACTTCACGGATGACCTG
>JAGWBM010000041.1:7439-10439 GCA_021295895.1 Pseudomonadales bacterium | reverse complement strand
GGACACAGGGCGAGGGACGACCTGGCGACCTTCTCGGGTGAACACCTGTTGCTTGCGCTGTTGGACAACACGATTGCCGCCCATGCCATGAAATGCGTGGGCGTCGATACCGATGCGCTGCGATCCGAACTGAACGAACTGGTAGACACGCAAACGCCCGAAGTAGCGGTCGGCCACGGTGTGGTTTCCAAAACGGTGTGCGGGGCGGTATACCGGGCGAACTTCATCGGTGCGCTTGGCCGTGAAGGGACCAACGCGGCGAATCTGCTGGCGGGATTGCTGGGCGAGAGGGGCGTCCGCCAGCGGGACGTGGTGAACTACGTGACGCACGGCATTCCGAGCGTTGCGGTCGAAGGACAGGAACCGGGTGCCTCGGTCTTGGACGAAGCTCTGGAGCGAGCGTCACACGCCGCGTTCGCGAGAGCGCGTCAGGACCGGTTGAGGTATCTGTCCGTCGAGCTTCTTCTCCTGGCTCTGCTCGCCGACGCGCACGTCGACGGTGTGCTTGGATCCCTGGACGCCGGGAAGGACGAGTTGCACGAAGAACTCGGCGCATTCAACGATGCGACATCGGTCGTCGCGGGTGACGACGAAGCGTCGCAGCCCACGCGCACGTTCAACCGTGTCATGCAGATGGCGGTCGCCAAGGCGCGATCGTGCAAACGCGACCGGGCCAGCACCCTCGATGCGCTGTGGGCTGTTTGCGGGGAGCGCGACGTCCCGGTCGCGGCCTTTCTCGAGCGTCACGGGATCGACCGCACGGACGTGGCGGCACGGATGGGCTGAGGCGGCAAGATGACCCTCGCACCCCCGAACAAGCCGAGTGTCGAACGTCTCGTCGACGGCCCCATCGTATCCCCGGCATCGCATCCGAGCATCGGGGCCAACATCCAGGGACCGTCGCTGGTGCGCGTCCCGGATTGGGTCGAGTCACCGCTCGGGCGCTACTACCTGTATTTCGCCGATCACAAGGGTCGCTATATCCGCCTGGCGTATGCGGACCGACTCACGGGACCCTGGACGGTGCATGTCCCGGGTGCGCTGCATCTCGAAGACACGCCGTTTCCGCACGAACCTCCGACGGTGTCGACGGAACAGGTGCACAACGCGGAGGAACTTCGGCAGGCTTCCGACGGACCGATCCTCCACAGTGCGGCCTACGAGATGACCACTCCGCATATCGCGTCGCCGGATGTCCACGTCGACGCCGCCACGCGTCGGTTCGTCATGTACTACCATGGCCTCGAAAGCGCGGGACGGCAGGTTTCGCGCGTCGCCGTTTCCGGCGACGGTCTGGTGTTCGAGTCGGGCACGGAGATCCTCGGTCGCACCTACATGCGCGTGTTCCGTTACCGGGACATGACCCACGCGTTGGCCATGCCCGGCCTGTTCTACCGATCTACGGACCCGTTGGGCGGTTTCGAGGAAGGACCGCGGCTATTCAATCCCGACATGCGACACGCTGCGGTCATGCTCCGCGGGGACATGCTCTACGTATTCTGGACGCAGGTGGGTGACACGCCGGAGCGCATCCTGCTGTCCACCGTCGACCTTCGCGGCGATTGGATGGCGTGGCAGGCGTCGGAACCGGTGGAGGTGCTACGTCCCGAAAGATCCTGGGAGGGGGCCGATGCGCCACTCGAGCCCTCGGTGCGCAGCGTCGCCTACGGCATGGTCAACCAACTACGGGATCCGGCGGTGTACGAAGAACGGGACGACGTGTACCTGTTGTACGCGGTCGCGGGCGAAAGCGGAATCGCTCTCGCCCGCGTCGCCTTCCCCCATTAGCGGAGCCGCCCCGCGCGAAGCGGCCCCTGGCCCTCTCAAATCCTAACCTGTCGAAAGCCGCTGCCTCACGACAGCGCCTCTTGCCCCCGACGGTCTTCTACGCGGTCGACGCGAATACCTTGTCCGCGGTCGCCGCTGCGATGAAGTTCTCCTTGAGGATACCGTAGTTCTGGATATCGGCGTTGACCACGTCCATGCCGTGCGCCAGGACGTAGGCGTAGCTGCGCTGGAAGTCGGTCAGGTTCTGATCCAGCACGGATTGGTCGTAGAATTGGTCGAAGACCTTGCCGTTTTCCCCACCGCCCCAGCGACGTCCGGCGAGCAGCCGGCCGGTCTTCATGGCGACGAGCCCGATTCCCGCTTCCCTGGCGCGCTCGAGCAGGGGTGCCAGGTGGGTCATGTCGGAGCTGCCTTCGAGAATCGACCGCTTGTTCCAGTCGTACCAACCGGCCGGGGTGATGGCGATCATGGCGAGGTCGTACCAGCCCGTCTCGATCGCCGCTTCCAGGCACTCCTGTGCATTTTCATGGGTGGAGAGTCCTAGGTAGCTCACCTTGCCCGCGGCCTTGGCATCCTCGAACGCACGGTACATTTCCTCGGCGCGGACCACGCCCGGGTTGTTGGCCGCCATCTGGTAGTAGGCATCGACATGCTCGGTGCCCAATTCGCCCAAACTCTTGTCGAGCAACATCGTCCACGCTCTGGCGGCGCGTTGCGCCGTTTCCGCATCGACCTTGTCGTCGGCGCCGACCGGTGCCGGCGCTTTCGAGATGAGAAAGATCTCGTCGCGGTGTGCGCTCGCGAAATCCGCGAGATTCTTCTCCGCGTTGCGGTAGTAGCCGCTGTAGCCCACGTCGTAGACGTTCACGCCGGCTTCGAACGCGATGTTCAGTAGTCGGTCGTTGGGCCGGCCGGACAGCGCGGCGCCGCAACCGTAGACGAGGCGGCTGGCACGAAAGCCCGTTCGCCCGAGCGTACGGTACGTCATCCCGGGCCAGGGTTCCGAGTCGGTGGATTCCTGCGCTGCCGCGGTCGCGGCCTGGACGTTGCGCGTCTGCAGCAGGACTTGGCTGCCGACGCCCACCATGGTGAGGAATTCGAGGAACGAACGGCGGTTGGTTTGGGGTTGCGCCACGGGGCTGTCTCCTTGTGCGGGCGTCAGCCGCATAGACTGCTACGAATCCGGGCGTTTTACAACGCGTGTGAATCTCC
>JAGWBM010000041.1:0-7258 GCA_021295895.1 Pseudomonadales bacterium | reverse complement strand
GGTTCACACACAGGTTGCAAATGGAAATGCGCTTCGAACCGCTCTTGAACGGCTCCGGTACTCCGGAGACGCGCTAGCCAGAGGCCGGCGCATGCGCCGAGGAAGGCAACGGCCGTCAGAACCCAGAGTAGGTGGTTGCGAGTATTGTCCATTGGGATTTTGGGAATTGGGCGGATCAACCTCGAGCCTAACAGACAGGGTGTTGGGACGGCTTGGGCTGGGGCGAAAGGCGGCGCCGGAAGGCGACGGCATTTGTGGCGCTAGGTATGTGCACACGCAGGTTGCATTTCGAACAACGCTTGGGATCGCTCTTGGACGGCTCGCGTACTCGCGAGACGCGCTAGCAGACAGGGTGGCGGGACGGCTTGGCACCAACACGGGACAAGCCCGTCCCCTACAGCCGCACGTCAACGCCCACTGGGCAGTGATCCGACCCGGTCACCTCGGGCCAGATGAACGCGTCCGCGACCCGGCGCCGGGCAGACGGCGACGCCAGCACGTAGTCGATCCGCCACCCCACGTTGTCCGCCCGGGCATTTCCCCATTGCCGCCACCACGTGTAGTGGCCGCCTTGCCCGGGATGCTGCTTGCGGAAGGTGTCGGACCAGCCCGCGTCGATCCAGCGCGTGATCTCGGCGCGCTCCTCCGGCAGGAAGCCGCTGGTCTTGGCGTTGGTCCTGGGTCGCGCCAGGTCCAGTTCCGTGTGCGCCGTGTTGTAGTCGCCCATGATCAGGACCGGTCCTCGTCGCCGCAGACGCTGGAGACGTTCGAACAGGGCTTGGTAGAACCCGAGCTTGTACGGCACGCGGCTGTTGTCGCGGTCTTTGCCGCTGCCCTTGGGGAAATAGGCGTTGGCGATGGCAAACCGTCCGAAGTGGGCGATGATCAGCCGTCCCTCGATGTCGTACGCATCGATTCCCAACGACGTCTCGATGCGTGTGGGGGCTTGCCGCGTGTATATCGCGACGCCGCTGTACCCCTTGCGGACGGCCGGTGAGAAGAAAGCGTGCCAACCGGCCGGCGCACGACCCTCGGGCGGCAATTGCTCGGGCATGGCGCGTAGTTCCTGGACACCGACGACGTCGGCGCCGCTGGATTCCAGAAACGCGAGGAAGCCTTTCTTGATACAGGCCCTGAGGCCGTTCACGTTCCAGCTGACGATGCGGCGCGGTGCCGGTGCGTGCGTTCCCATCCGGGCAACCCCTAGGCGGTCACTGCCATGCGTGAAGAATGTCGCGCGGGGGGCTCGGGTCGCGTCGCCCCTGCGAACAGGAACGCCCCCAGCAGAGAGCCGCAGGCCAGCATCGCGAATCCCGCCACATGGTTGCCAGTGTAGTCTGCCATGAAGCCGGCGACGACCGGTCCGACCATCATGCCCAGCATCACGATCAGGGATGACAGCCCCATGATCGTGCCGAACGAGGTGGCGCCGAAGTAGTCGGCGCGCAGGGCTACCATCAAGGGCCCTCGGACGCCCCAGCCGAGGCCGTGCAGGACAGCGAAGGCGACGACCATGCCGAGATTCGAGGCGAAGGCGAGGAACAGGAAGCCCGTGCCGTGGGCGATCATGCAGCCGACGCACACCAGGCGTTTTTCGACGTGATCGCCCAGCCAGCCGCCGGCGAGTTGGCCGCCCATCTGGCACGCGGTCATCAGGGCAACCACGAGGCCTGCCTCGGCAAGGCTGAAGTCGAGGCCGTCGCCGGCGGTGAGGTGGGGCACCATGTGCACCATCACCGTGGACACCGTCAACAGCGCCAGGGCGTGCCCGATGGACATGAACCAGAACGCCCGGGTTCTCATGGCCTGCGTCGGCGTGAAGTCGGGACCCTCGTGGCCGTGGGTGGTGACGGCATGGGCCGGTTCGGCGATGCCGTCGGGCCGTTCGCCTTTCGAATCCGGACGGTGGTGTACGAGTTCCACCAACGGCATCCCGATCAGAAGGATTACCACGCCGGAGCCGATCGCCGTGGCCCGCCACCCGAACAACTCCAGCGAGAGCACGACGACGGGGACGCACAAGCCGCCGAAGGAATAACCGAGCTGGGAGACGGCAACCGCCTTGGACCGATGCCGGCTGAACCAGTTCACGATGGACACCATCAGCGTCGCGAACCCGCCCAGGCTCGAACCGAGGGCGATAAGCGCGAACGCGAGGTAGAACATCAAGATCGTGTTGATGAAGCCGAACAGCACGAACCCCGCCGCGAACACCACGAGCCCGATGCGCAGAATCAGGCGGGGTCCGAACCGGTCCACCAGCCAGCCCTGCAACGGTCCCAACAAGCCGCTCTCCATCCGGGTCAGGGCGAAAGCGCCGCCGATTACCGCGCTGCTCCAACCGAAGTCGGCCTGCAGGAGCGCGTTGTACGCACCGAAGGACTGCATCCAGAGTACGCCGGAGAGGAATTGGATGCCCGCGGCGCCGGCTGCGATCCACCAGCCGTGAAAGACGTAACCGCGCGGGCGGATAACGTGATCGATACGGGCGAGGGTCGAATCCATAGGCCTTCGCAGTGGTGTGCGAAGGCGACACCGCAGGAGCGCAGCGGGGGAGCATAGCACCTGCGCCGAACCCGCCGTGGGGCGGAGCCGTCGATCTGGCCGTCTCGGGCGTCGGCGTGGGTTCGGTAAACTCCGCTGCCGATCATTGCGGCGCACCGACTTCCATCACGGCAACGACTACACCAACGAGTACTTCGACCGCCGGGACCTGACGCGGCCTGCGAGCAGCCTGGACCGGCGGCTGCTCGCAACGCGGATCGATGACGACTACACCGAGTACTACATCGGACGCTACGTCGATCTCGGCCTTGCCGTGCTGGTCGATGTGGATTGGGGAAATCTAAACCTGATGGCCGGCACCCGCTACGACCGCATGACCTCCGAAGTCGTCAACCGGTGGACAAGCTACTGTTGCCAAGCGCGAACAACTTCTGTCCGGACTCGTCGTGCGTCGAAGAGCAGGCGGACGACGAGACCCGTGGCCTGTCCTGTGCGTTGAGCATGAGCTACACAATGCCGATTGGGTTGGTCCCTTACGTCACCGGAGATTCCGAGCCAACTTTCCCAACCTGTTCGGCAGCGTCGTCGTGCTCCCCGAGTTGCCGCGCCATTTCGCCCTGCGAATCCAATACAGGTGGTGAGCATCGGGGACGGCGTGTCCCGCCCCGGTTTGCCGCGTCGCCCGGCGGGCGACCGCAAGGGTCGCCCCTACGACTCGATCGGAACCAGTCGCGCGACCGGGTCCGACCGTAGGGGACGGGCAGGTCCTTCCCGAGAACGGATCGACGCATCCAGGCAGCGTGTAAGCCCATCGATGCAAGCGCAGTTGTGGCGCGGTCGTGAATGCGCCATGCTCATCGGCGTTTTGCATAGGACGAATCCAATGACGCGACCACTCTCCCTTCCTGTTGCTGCGGCTGCGTTGCTGCTCGCGGCCAACTTCGCCACCGCAACGGACGAAACGCCCGCGGCCTCGGTGATGGATCTCGCCTGGATGACCGGGACCTGGTCGGGTCCCCTGGGTGGTGAAGTCCTGGAAGAGAACTGGACGGTGCCCAAGGCCGGCTCGATTCAGTCCCTTGTGCGCAGCACCGGGCCGAGTGGCACAAGCATGGTCGAGCTCATCGTCATCGAGGAGGAGGAAGGCACGCTCCGACTCCGCCTGCAGCAATGGAACCCCGGCATGAACCCGCGCACCGAGGCACCGTCGGTGATGACCCTTGCCGAGATGGGCGAGAACACCGTTGCTTTCGAAGGGGAAGAAGGTGCCGCGTTCGACAAACTTCGCTACACCCGTGACGGCGACAGTTTCACGATCAGCATCACTTTCCCGAACGGAAGTCAGTTCGACATCCCGCTCAAAGCCAGTCCGTAGCCGGGATACGCGTCAGTACGAGTAGACGTACCGCAACGGATGGCCCCGAACCTTGACGGGCTGTCCCTCGCGGAAGGCAGGTCGGAAGCGCGCGCGTTTCGCGGCCTTGCGGACCTTGAACTCCATGATGTTCCTCGGGGCGACTTCCAGTGACTTGCTGCCGATGACGTGACCCCGGTGCGTCACGGTGAGTGCCAGGTGCACGACGCCGTCGCGGTGCATGCCGACCCGACGCAACCGGTAGCCCGGGTCGGAGGGAAGCGGTAGAAACAGCGGCGTGGGATCGCCGAAGAGGCCGAGTCGACGTTCCGGGTCGGACTCCAACAGCTGCCAGATACGCCGGTAGTGACGCACTGCGATGGGATAGTCGCCGAACATCAGGTGCCAGTCGGCGAAATCGAGCAGAGCGGTCGCCAATTCGCCGTCGGTCGCGAGCGTGTTGTTCTCTTGGATATCGACAACCTCGCCGAGTGCATTGCGACCTTCTCGGAACGACGAGGCGTTCTGCCGGTAGCGATGCGGAAGGAGTCCCGGCGGCGACGCCAGGAAGCGGCCCCGGCCGATGGTGCGACGACCGAAGACCCGGTGCCGGAACAGTTGGGCGTGTTCCCGGAGCATCCTCAAATGCAAGGGATCGCCGTGCGGCAGATGTTCCCGACTGACTTCCAATAGCTGCTCGAACAGCACGTGGGCCGAGAGGTACTTGTAGTGATGGCGATACCAGTGGATCAATCGGTAGGTGCCGATCATGTGGCGTGGGTCGTTGGGTCCATACTCGCGACGGCTGATGTCGAAGGCGAACTCCTGGCGGTCGTTGGCGGTGACGTCGTCGCCTAGCGCCGAGAAGGCGTCCGCTTCGCGATAGAGGATGGGCAGTTGATCGGCGCCCTGGATGCCCGTGGCCAACCGCGTGATGTGCCTTGCCCGGTCGTAGGCCTCAATCGCCCCGACGGGATCCCGCATTCCCATCCGGGCGTCGCCGAGCAACATGAAGGGCTTTGCCAGCGACAGGTCGTAGCCGTCGTTGTCCTGGGTCTCGAGCCATTGCTCGGCTTGAATCGACACGTCCTCGAACTCGCCGATCTCGAGTTGCGACTCGAGGGCGGCGACCAGTTCGTCGGCGTCCGTTGGGAGAGCGGTCGAGGGGGTCTCGGCATGGGTGACGCAGGGGACAAGACATGCCAGCCAGAGACCGAGCAGTGGATGGGTGATCGCCGTTTGGTGCCCGTTCAACCTACCGCTCGCATCGGCTCAAGCTAGGGCGAAAGCTGCACCGCGTCGATCAAGCCCTCGTTCAAGGACCCGCTGCGGAAACCGCCGAGGTCCACGGCGACGAATCGGTAGCCCGTCGCCTTGACGCGGACCTGGATCTCTTCGCGCAGATCGATGGCGCGGGACAGTTCCTCGGCGACGATTTCGATCCGGGCGACGTCTTCGTGGTGGCGAACGCGAAACTGCGAGAACCCAAGTTCGGCAAGAGCGTCTTCCGCTGCTTCGACCTGCGCGAGGCGTGCCTCGGTAATGTGCGACCCGTAGGGGAACCGACTCGACAGGCAGGCCGCCTGGGGTTTCTGTGCATTCTCCAGGCCGAGTGCCGCGGCGAGCGCACGTATGTCCGGCTTGGCAAAACCAGCATCCACCAAGGGCGAGACGACTGCGTAGTTGCGCGCGGCGATCAATCCCGGGCGGTGATCGCCCAAATCGTCGGTATTGGTGCCGTTCAGGACGTGATCGTATGCCTCGTCGGCAGCGATCTGTTCCAAGGCCTCGTACAGCGAGGTCTTGCAATGAAAACAGCGGTTTACGGGGTTGGCACGGTATTCCGGCTTGAGTACCTCGTCGGTCACAATGATCCGGTGGTGCATGCCCCACTTGTCGGCGAGTTCGCCGGCGAGCGCCAGGTCGCTGCGCTTGAGGCTCTTCGAGCCCGAAGTGACGGCAAGCGCGTCGTCGCCTAGCGTTTCGGCGGCAACGTAGGCGACGAGTGAACTGTCGACGCCGCCGGAGAACGCGACGATGACACGGCCGAGATCCTCGATGTTCGATTTGAGCGTCGCGTACTTGGCGGCGAGGGCTGCGTCCATGGCCTTCATAGGCGATTGATCATGTTGGCAAGATAGCCCGCGCCGAAGCCGTTGTCGATATTGACCACCGAGACCCCGGAGGCGCAGCTGTTGAGCATTCCCAGCAACGCGGCGACGCCGTTGAACGAAGCGCCGTAGCCGACGCTGGTCGGCACGGCGATCACGGGTTTGTCGATCAGGCCCCCGACTACGCTCGGAAGTGCTCCCTCCATGCCGGCCACGACCACGACAACCTTGGTGCTTCGAATCTCATCGACCCGGGCCAGCAGCCGATGGACGCCCGCAACGCCGACGTCGCTGACACGCAGAACGGGACTGTCGTAGAACTCGGCGGTGAGTGCCGCCTCTTCGGCGACGGCCCGGTCGGACGTGCCTGCCGTGACCACGGCGACCTGCGTTTCCACCGGCTCCGGGTCCTGCTGCTTGAATGTCACCAACCGTGCCTCGGGGTGGTGCGTGGCACCCGGAACGGCTTCGATGGCGGCGACGGCGGCGGCTTCGCTCACGCGCGTCGCAAGCGCGTTGTGGCCCCTGTCGGCGACGGCCTTGAAGGTGGCGGCGACCTGGGCCGGCGTCTTGTGTTCCCCGTAGATGACTTCCGGGGAACCGGTGCGCCGTGCCCGGTCATGGTCGATGGTGCTGTGGCCCAGGTTCTCGAAGTAGGCGCTGTTGAGGGCGGCCGCCGCCTCTGCGCGATCGATGTCGCCGGTGGCGAAGCGGTCCAGGATGTCGTCGACGGCGCTCATTCGATCACCGAATCGACTTCCCGCGACAGCGCGGCCTTGGTGGTGAGGTAGTCGGCACCCTGCCGTTCGGCAATCGCGGCGATGTCGTCGTGCTCGGGTTTCCAGCGACGCGATCCGCCAGGTAGGGTGACTATCTTCACCCGAACGTCTCCGAGCGACGTGGTCACCGTGCGCTCCTCCCGCGGCAACATTCGCTTGGTAACCTGCCTGGTCCGGACGCCGATGGTGGTGGAACCCGCGAACAACTCGGCGAGCACGGCATCGAGACGTGCTTCGTCGACGAGCAGCGACAGCTTGGTGCCCGGCCGGGATTTCTTCATCATGATCGGCGTCAGGAAGACATCCTTCGCCCCCGTGGCGAACAGGCTCTCGGTAAGTGGGCCGAATGCCTCCGGGGTCATATCGTCGATATTGCACTCGACCTCGATGTTGATCTCGGAGTCGGTGGCCAGCGGCAGGTCGGCACACTTTCCGAGGGTCAGGCGCAGGGCGTTGGGCACCTCGAAGTCCTTGTGCCCGAGGCCGTAGCCGATGGCGGCGGCGGTGAA
>JAGWBM010000040.1:31078-33138 GCA_021295895.1 Pseudomonadales bacterium | reverse complement strand
GCACGGCGAACACCGAATCGCCGAGTTGCATCGGCAATCCCGGGAGACGGATCTTTCGTTCAAGCTCGTCGACACCCGCGATGACGACGATGCAATCGTCGCCGCCTGCGCTGGCGCCTCGGTACTCATGGCACCCGCCCACCCCCGCACCGCCGAACTCGCTTGCCGAATCCCCGGTCTCAAGCTCGTCCAGACCATGAGCGCCGGCACCGAGGGCCTGGACAAGGCCCGGCTCCTGAGCCACGGGGTGCGCGTCGCCAACAACGGCGGTGCCAACGCCGTGTGCGTCGCCGAACTCGCGGTCTGGCTGATCGTCACGATCTACCACAAGCTCGATCTGCAGATCGCGAGCGTGCGAGCCGGACATTGGGCGGCCGACGTACACGGGGGCATCGAGGAGTTCCGGACCCTGGCCGACAAACGGGTCGGCATCGTGGGTCTGGGGAACATCGGCACGCAGGTCGCCCGACGGCTGGGCGGTTGGGATTGCGAGGTCGTCTACCACGACGTTGTCGACTACGACCCCGAACACGAAGCGAGGGCGGGGGCAAAGCGCGTCCCGTTCGACGAACTGCTCGCCACTTCCGACATCATCACGCTGCACGTTCCCCTGGAGGCGAACACGCGGGGCATGATGAGCACCGGCCAGTTCGAAGCGATGAAATCGACGGCGGTGCTCATCAACACGTGCCGGGGACCGGTGGTGGACGAGTCCGCGCTGACCGCGGCTCTCAAGGCAGGTCAGATCTTCGGTTTCGGCGCGGACGTCACGGAAGTCGAACCCATCGATCCCGAGAGCGAACTGATCACGCTGCCCAACGTCGTGATCACGCCGCACCTGGGCGGTCGTGCCGTCGAATGCGGTGTCAACGCGGTGCGCAACGCCGTCGCGAACGCCGAGCGGATCGCCCGGGGCGAAGAGCCCCTGTGGGTGGTGGATCCGGTCTGACGACTATTGCGAGCAGCGACCCCCGCCAAGCACGCAGAACCGCGAGCAATGCGGGTGATTGAGCACCACGTCGCCCAGGCTGTCGCCTAGTCGTTCGCCCAGACTGAACGCCTCGTCGTAGGGCAGCAGCGTGCAGCTTGCCACCTCCGGTATATCGGCACCCTTGCGCTTGATCACCATGCGCGAGGAGGCACACATCACGTCCACTGGCCGCACGCCGAGAATGTCCCAGCATTCCGTGGTGATCTCGGGAGTGTCGGCGTCGGGGTCCATTTCCGGAAACAGCACGAGGTCCGTGGGTGACGCCGTATCGACGTTGATGCCCTCGGCCTGGAACAGTCGAGCGAAACCGGCGCGGAGCGATGCCTCTTCGTCGCCCCAGCGGCGGCGGCCCGCGACGGCGACCGCGAAGCCGTTGTCGGAGAGCCACTTGATTCCCTTGAGCGTCGGCGCCCAGGTGCGCGGCCCCCGTTCCTCCTCGTGAAGTTCCGGGCGGTAGTGATCGATGGAGACGCGCAGGGTCAGCCGGGATCCGTACCAGTCGCGCAGGGCGAGAAGCTCGGGGGCGCATTTCATCATCGGGCGCATCGCGTTGGTCAGCACGAGCACCCGGAAACCCCTGGCCAAGCTGTCCTCGAGCATGGCCGGCAGGTCGGGATTCATGAACGGCTCGCCGCCGGTGAAGCCGATCTCTTCGGTATCGAGCCCCAGTGCCGAGATCTCCTCCAAGTAACGTCGCACCTCGAGGCGGTCTAGGTAGACCAGCCGATCGTTGCGCGGGCTCGAGCAGTGTCCGCATTGGAGGTTGCACAGGGTGCCTGTGTTGAACCAGAGCGTGCGCAATCGATCGAGAGCCACGCGGGCGCGCGGTTTGCCGTCGAGCGTCCGGTAGGGGTCGACGAACTTGCCGAGAACCGGATCCACCCCCGACCTGGCAGCAACCGCCGACGCCAGACTGCTAGAGTGTCGGGGATGCCCGTTCGGCGAGCCAATGCGCGCGAAGATGCGGACGTCGTCGTTGTCGGCGGGGGACCTGCCGGGAGCACGGCGGCCACGCTTCTCGCCCGCGCCGGTCTCAATGTCCGGCTGTTCGAGCGCGAGCGTTTTCCGC
>JAGWBM010000040.1:28160-31052 GCA_021295895.1 Pseudomonadales bacterium | reverse complement strand
GACGGCATCGGAGTATTGGACGCCATTCGCGCCGCGGGGTTCAAGCGAAAATTGGGTGCCACCATGTGTTGGGGGCGCGACTCCGAGCCGTGGACCTGGTACTTCCGCGAGACCAATAAACGCTTTCCCCACGCCTACCAGGTCTGGCGACCGCGCTTCGACCAGATTCTGCTCGATCACAGCCGCTCCTGCGGAGTCGATGTCCACGAAGGCACCGGCGTCAAACGCGTGCTGTTCGACGGCGACCGGGCGACGGGCATCGAACTCGATGGCGGCGAAAGCATCCGTGCGGCGATGGTCGTCGATGCCAGCGGTCAGTCCTCGCTGATCGCGCGACAACGCTCGCGGAGTTCCGAAACCTCGCCGTCTACGGCTACTTCCGCGACTGCACCCATCTCCACCCACCCGATGACGGCAACATCTTCATCGAGTCCTACGCCAACGGCTGGCTGTGGAAGATTCCGCTGGCCAATGGCGTGTCCAGCATCGGGGCGGTGGTGGATCGGGACTTCGGCGCGTCGTCGATTCGGGCTTCCGGGTTGCACACCTTCCTTAAGGACCAGATCTCGGCCTCGCCACGAAGCGCTGCGATGGTCGGCGACGCCACGATCCACTCGCCGCCCAAGGCGGTCAGGGACTGGTCGTACTCGGCCTCGTCGATGACCGGGCCCGGTTGGGTTCTCCTGGGCGATGCCGCCTGTTTCGTCGACCCCCTGTTCTCGACGGGCGTCCACCTCGCCGTGACCGCCGCCCACATCGGGGCCGCCTACGTCGTCTCGGCGCTGTCCGATCCTGACCTCGCCGACGAGGCGTCGGCCTCCTTCGAACGCATGTACCGCACCCAGTACGAGCACTTTCACGAACTGGCCCGACTGTTCTACGCCGGAAACCGCAGTGTCGACTCGTACTTCTGGGAAGCGCGACGCATCACACGCGAGCAACGGCCACCCCGTGAAGCGTTCGTCCGCGCGGTGTCGGGGCAAGCCGCCGCCGGGTATGAACGATCGGTGCTGAGTCGCGCCGAACTCCCCGGAAACTTCGAAAAGGCACTTCAGTCAGCACGACCGAAAAACTCGACAGCCGATGTCGCCGATGTCCGACCAAGGCTCGCAGCCGGGCTCGCCCTGGTCAACACCGCCGTGCTCGGCGACGGTCGCTTCGAACGCGGCCACGTGATCCGCGGCGACAATCGGGTGGATCTGCCGGTGAGCCCGTTGATCGGGCACCTGGTAAGACATGTCGAACGGCATCGGGGGACGGCAACCGTGTCTCAAATGGCCCGGGACATTGCGGTGCAGAACGGCGTGCCGCCCGAGCGAGTCCAGCCCCCGCTACTCGAAGCCACCCGACTGCTACTACGCGACGGCGTGCTGCTGGCCGGCGATCACTGAAACCAAGCTGGCCACTGTATCGCCATAAAATATCACCTACATTGACATAATTACCTTGTGTTTTATCAACTCTGATGTGAATATCCAAAGTAAATAGATCAACCGACGGGCCGGGCGGGCTGGTTCAGATGCCGAAGATCCTTGAACGTCGCGAACTGCGACACCTGCGCAAGTGGGCAACCGGTGTCAACCGCAAACCGCTCGTGCTACGCGGCGCCCGTCAAGTGGGCAAGTCGACGCTCGTTCGCGAGTTGGCGCGCGTCTTGGACATGCCGCTTGTGGAGATCAACCTCGAACGCAATCCCGAACTGGGCCAAGCCTTCGCTAGCAACGAGCCCCCGCGAATCCTCTCCACCCTCGCCTTGATGACGGGCGAGGCCATCACCCCTGGCGAGAGCCTGCTGTTCCTGGACGAGATTCAGGCGACGCCGAGCGCACTGGCATCGCTGCGCTACTTCTACGAGGAGATGCCCGATCTGCACGTCGTCGCGGCGGGATCACTCATGGAACTCGCGCTTGGCGAGGAGGGGTTCTCGATGCCGGTGGGGCGCGTCGAGTACTGCCACCTCGGGCCGATGGTGTTCGAGGATTTCCTGGCCGCCCTCGGACAGCCACAACTTGCCGAGCACCTCAAAGCGTTCACACTTGCACACGAACCGATTCCCGGCGTCCTCTCCGGGAGTACTGGGTTGTCGGCGGACTCCCCGAGGCGATCTCGGCCTACGTGTCGACCAGCGAACACCAACCCGGCAACTACGCACAGGTTGCGCGCGTCCAGCAAAACGTCCTCGCGACCTATCGCGACGACTTCAACAAGTACAGCCACGGCCGCCTGCGCGAGAGGATGCAGTTGGTGTTCGATCGGTTGCCCGCCATGGTCGGTCGAAAGTTCAAGTACGTCGGGGTGAGTCGCGACCACCGGGCGGCGGAACTGGCGGACGCTCTCGCGCATCTCTGCATGGCCCGCGTCGCATGGAAGGTTCATCGCACCGCCGCCAACGGCCTACCCTTGGGGGCGGAAGTCAATGAGCGCTACTTCAAATGCCTTACCATGGACGTCGGGATGATGTGCGCTGCCCTGCAACTCGACATCATCAATCTCGGCAGAGAGGATCCCGTGCTTGTAAGCGATGGCGCCCTCGCCGAGCAGTTCGTGGGGCAGCACCTGCTTACCAGCGGACCACCGTACGAACCGCCAACGTTGCACTACTGGGCACGCGAAGCGCGAAACGCAGCGGCCGAGGTCGACTACGTACTGGCGATCCGGCAGCGCACGGTGCCCATTGAGATAAAGGCCGGGACCACCGGTTCGCTCCGTTCCCTTCATCAGTTCGTGGCGGAGAAGCGCTGCGACTTCGCCGTCCGTTTCAATGCAGACGTGCCGAGCCTGCTTCACGACACCCGGCAACTCGCGGACGGGTCGTCGATCCACTACCGCCTGTTGTCGCTCCCGCTCTACCTGGTGGGCCAGACACGAAGATTGGTCCAAGAGTGCCCGGAC
>JAGWBM010000040.1:27549-27928 GCA_021295895.1 Pseudomonadales bacterium | reverse complement strand
AGACCGGCTGGCAGCCGTTTCATGTCGTGCTCTCGGAGGGCGACGGCGGCGTGAACGACGCCATCGGGGTCGTGCCGATGTACCTGAAATCCCACTCCCACGGCGAATACGTCTTCGACTCGGGTTGGGCGCACGCCTTCTACCAGGCCGGCGGTCGCTACTACCCCAAGCTGCAGGTGAGTGTCCCTTTCACCCCCGCCACCGGGCGACGGTTGCTAGTCGCGGATGCAGCAGATGACGCAGCCGAGGTGGAGAACATGCTGCTCGGCGCGACGGTCCAGGTCGCCCGACAACTCGAGGTGAGTTCCGTCCACTTCACGTTCATGCCCGAAGGCCAGTGGCAACGCGCCGGCAAACTCGGTTGCCTGCAGCGCATCGA
>JAGWBM010000040.1:402-27516 GCA_021295895.1 Pseudomonadales bacterium | reverse complement strand
CTCGCCTACAAGAAGCGCAAGAACATCCGTCGGGAACGCCGGGATGCCTTGGCGAACGGTATCGAGATCGAGTGGCTGACCGGGGACATCAGCGAGGCGCAGTGGGATGCGTTCTACGCGTTCTACGTCGATACGGGTGGCCGCAAGTGGGGTACGGCGTATCTCAACCGCGAGTTCTTCAGCCGCGTCGGCGAGACCATGGGCGAGCAGATACTGCTCGTGATGTGCAAGCGCGCGGGCCGCTACATCGCCGGCGCCATCAACTTCATCGGCAGCGAGACGCTCTACGGACGCAACTGGGGCTGCGTCGAGGATCACCGGTTCCTGCACTTCGAAACCTGCTACTACCAGGCCATCGACTTCGCCATCGAGCGGGGTCTGAAGCGTGTGGAGGCCGGCGCCCAAGGCGGTCACAAGCTCGCTAGGGGCTACATGCCGAAACCCACGTACTCGGCGCACTGGATCAGCGATCCGCGGTTGCGAACGGCAGTCCAGCGTTACCTCGCCGACGAGCGACAGTACGTACGGGAGGACATCACCTACATCGAGGAGCGCCACTCGCCGTTCAGGGTGAAGGTGGACTTCGACGGCCATGAGGCCTTGAACAACGGTTGAGTCGAGTTGGCGGCGTCATTCCGCTGCCGATGGTTTACATTACGGCGCATGAGTCGTTGCCCCATCAAGGCCGTCTTTCGGCAGCATCCGGGTACCGAGGTCACCGTCAGCGGGTGGGTGAAGTCCCGGCGGACCTCGCGCGCCGGATTTTCGTTCATCGCCATCAACGACGGTTCGTGCTTCGCCGATCTGCAGGTCGTGGCCGACCAGGCGCTGGCCAACTACGACGACATCGTCGAACTCGGCGCCGGATGCGCCCTGAATGTCACCGGCGTCGTGGCCGAATCCCCGGGCAAGGGGCAGGACCGCGAGGTCCAAGCGAGCACCGTCGACATCGTCGGCGGCGTCGACGACCCCGAGACGTACCCGATCGCCAAGAAGCGCCACACCTTCGAATACCTGCGCACCGTCGCCCACCTTAGGCCGCGCACCAACACCTTCGGGGCCATCTCCCGGGTGCGCAACACCGTCGCCCAGGCCGTGCACCGCTACTTCGACGACAACGGCTTCATGTGGGTGAATACGCCGATCATCACCGCCAGCGACTGCGAGGGTGCCGGTGAACTGTTCCGGGTGACGACTCCGCCGCCGTCGAACTTTTTCGGACGGGAGACGTTCCTCACCGTATCCGGCCAACTCAACGTCGAGCCCTATTGCCTGTCCATGAGCAAGGTCTACACCTTCGGGCCCACGTTCCGCGCCGAGAACTCGAATACCAGCCGCCATCTCGCCGAGTTCTGGATGATCGAACCGGAGATCGCCTTCGCGGACCTGAACGACCTTGCCGAGCTGGCCGAGGACTTCCTGAAGGGCATTTTCGCCGAGGTTCTGCGTCGCCATCCCGACGACATGGCGTTCTTTCGCGACCGGATCGACTCATCCGTCATCGAGCGGCTCGAAAACGTCATCGAATCCACCTTCCTGCGGCTCGACTACGCGGAAGCGGTGGAAATCCTGAAGGCGTCGGGCAAAGTGTTCGAGTTTCCCGTCGAGTGGGGCCGCGACCTGCAGTCCGAACACGAGCGCTACCTCACCGAGGAGCACGCCGGCGGTCCGGTGGTGGTCGTCAACTACCCGAAGGACATCAAGGCGTTCTACATGCGCTTGAACGACGACGACCGGACCGTCGCCGCGATGGACGTGCTGGTGCCGGGTGTCGGCGAGATCATCGGCGGCAGCCAACGCGAGGAGCGACTCGACGTGCTGGACTCCCGCATGACGGACGCCGTCAAGGAGGAACTGTGGTGGTACCGGGATCTCCGCCGCTACGGCTCCGTCCCCCACGCGGGATTCGGCCTCGGCCTCGAACGCCTTGTTCTGTACGTCACCGGCATGGAGAACATCCGCGACGCGATCCCGTTTCCGCGGGTACCGAACAACGCCTCGTTCTGAACACGAACCCGCCGTTCGGGTCAAACGACGTCACCGCCCGACAGTCGCCGGGAGCGTAAGATACGGCCATGCCTGAGAGCGGCACGAAGTACCGGACGGCGCAGGGTTTCAGCGCCATCAAGGACGGCATCAAGGTGGTCAACCTCGAGACCGCCGAGCCGCCGTTGCGCAAGCCGCCGTGGCTGCGGGTGCGTGTCGGTGGCAACGGCGAGTACGGGAATGTCCTGCGCACCGTCCGCGAACATCGCCTCGCGACGGTCTGCGAAGAGTCCCACTGCCCCAACATCGGCGAGTGCTGGAACGCGGGCACCGCGACGCTCATGCTGATGGGCGGGGTATGCACCCGGGCTTGCCGGTTCTGCGCCGTCGATACCGGCAACCCCCGGGGCTGGCTTGACAGGGACGAACCGGAGAACGCGGCGCAGTCGGTGGCCCTCATGGAACTCAGGTACGTCGTGCTGACATCCGTCGATCGGGACGATCTTCCGGACGGCGGCGCCGGGCACTACGCGGCCTGCGTTCGCGCCATCAAGGCGAAATGCCCAGGGACCACGGTCGAAGCGCTGACCCCCGATTTCCAGGGCGATAAGGCGGCGGTGGACGTCGTGGTGGACTCGGATGTCGACGTGTTCGCCCAGAACCTGGAGACCGTGCGTCGGCTGACCCATGTTGCCCGGGATCCGCGTGCCGGCTACCAGCAGACCCTCGACGTGCTTGCCCACGCCGCATCGCGGGGGGTGATCGCCAAGAGCAGCCTGATGCTGGGCCTGGGCGAAACCGACGACGAGATACGGGAAGCAATGGCCGACCTGCGCGGGCACGGCGTCGACCTGTTGACCCTCGGCCAGTACCTGCAGCCAACCCGGAACCATCTCAAGGTGGACCGCTGGGTGCATCCCGACGAGTTCGACGAATACCGGCGTTGGGGCTTGGCCACTGGCTTCCGCGAGGTCGCCTCCGGACCCCTGGTTCGGTCTAGCTATCGGGCCGATGAACTGGCGAAGGCGGTTGCGCGGGTTCCAGCCTAGACTGGCGGACGCTCGCCTCCTAAACGGTCGCGTAGCCGGCGCGATGTTCCCGAACCTGAAGTTCCTCCGACAATCCCTCCGCCTGCCGCAAATCGGCCAACGCCTCATCCCGTGACTTGAGCGTTGTCGCCTGTGGCAAGCCCGTCGTGGCGCGCTCGACCCATCCCGCCTCTTGCAGATCGAGGAAGTTGATCATTCCGCTCGTAACCGTCGCGACCAGCTTGTGCTGGAACCCGGCGTTGTCCAAGAAGTAGGCTGCGTCAACCAGCCGCGCGACCTTTGGCGCGTTCTCAAATGATCGGGGAAAGCGCCGTTCCTGGGCTTCGGCGGGGATGTCGTGGCCTCCCTTCGCGACGCGGATGGCAACTCGTCCCTGGGTCGTATCCGTGGAAGACACCGCCACGAACACCATGACGAGGCGATAGCCGGCCGCCTTGGCGCG
The DNA here is from genome assembly GCA_021295895.1 of Pseudomonadales bacterium. GTDB lineage: Bacteria > Pseudomonadota > Gammaproteobacteria > Pseudomonadales > Azotimanducaceae > VXYL01. Next base: position 24,039 of record JAGWBM010000040.1, on the reverse strand, counting down.
TTCCGCACTGCGGACGATCTCCCGGCTCGTTAGCGTGGATTCTCGGACCAGGGATCGACCTGCTTCCATCAACGACCGGGTACGCTGCACTACTTCCCGGCCGGCACGCAAGTCAACGGCTGGCCCGCCCGTGGACCCCGCGTTAAAGGACTTGGCGATCTCATCCGGATTCAGGTACTCCCCCGAGTCGAATCCTGCTTGAAGAAACCGATCATAGGCCGTCGACTTGCCAGAACCGTTGGGTCCCCCGAAGATGGTGAAGCAGGGACGACTATGGACACTGCTGTTCATCCGAAAACACCTTGTACTTCTTAAAAAGCGCATCCATCCCCGCGCGATCCTTGGGCAAGGGCGTGTGCGTCCCGTCCGGGTGGTAGAGAACCGCCTGCCCGTCAATCTCAATCACGCGCGAAATGCCCAACCGGTCGCATTCCTCGTTGAACTTGCGCCCGCCCTCGTCGAGCACGGCCATGAACTCGACGGGATCGAGGTCCTCGATGTAACGCTTTCCGCTTGCCGTTGCCATCAGCTAACTCCTAGGGTTGCGTTCCTCGTGGCGAATCGTATCACCGACACCGCTGCGCAAACCGAGGATAGCCAATCTCGCCATCGTGCCATCAGCGTATAATCGCCGCCGCCATGGAAACCCTCCGCCCCAAGCCCCGGCCCTGTTGTCGTCGTTGTTGATGCGACGGCGGGGGCGCGCATGCCCCCATGAACGTCGACGCCCATCGGCAATCAGGAGAGCGGCACCATGGACATCACCTTTCACAACACCCAATCCGGCAAGCGGGAACGGTTCGAACCCCTCGTTCCCGGCGAAGTGAGCATCTACGTCTGCGGTCCGACGGTCTACGACTTCGCACACATCGGCAACGCCGTCCCGGCGGTCGCCTTCGATGTACTCGTGCGGTTGCTGCGCCTCGAGTACCCGAAGGTGACGTTCGTCCGCAACATCACCGACGTCGACGACAAGATCAACGCCGCGGGGATCGCCACGGGTCGCCCGATCGGCGAACTCGCACAACGCTATGCCAAGGAGTACCGGGACGACATTGCCGCCCTGGGGGTCATTCCACCCGACGTGGAGCCGCGCGCCACCGGCCACATCGCCGAGATCATCGAGATGATCGAGGCGCTGATCGGCGGCGGCCATGCCTACGAAGCCGAGGGCCATGTGCTGTTCCACGTCCCGTCGGACCCGGCCTACGGCTCGCTTGCCAGGCGCAGCCTCGAGGACATGCTTGACGGTGCCCGGGTCGAAGTCGCGCCGTACAAGAAGGACCCGAAGGACTTCGTGCTGTGGAAACCGTCGACGCCGGAACTTCCCGGCTGGGCGAGCCCGTGGGGGCGTGGTCGGCCGGGCTGGCATATCGAATGCTCGGCGATGATCCGCAAGCACCTGGGCCCCGTCATCGATATCCACGGTGGCGGCAGCGACCTGACTTTCCCGCACCACGAAAACGAGTCCGCCCAAAGCCGCTGCGTCAACGGCGGGCACCCGAGTGTTCGCTACTGGCTGCACAACGGCATGCTGACCATGGGGTCGGGCAAGATGTCGAAGAGCGTCGGCAACATCGTGACCATCCGCGACCTACTTGGTCGACACGACGGCGAGGTGCTGCGCTACGCGCTGCTGTCCGGCCACTATCGCCAGCAACTGATGTGGGACGAGAGCCTTGCCCACGCGCAAGGCAGCCTCGACACGCTCTACCAAGCACTGCGCGACACCGACGACGGCAGCAACGAGACCGCGGCGGGCTACGCCGACGCAGCGATCGACGCGTTCCCTTCGGAGGTCGTGGAGGCGTTGTGCAACGACTTGAACACCCCTCAAGCATTGGCCGCAATGCATGCCCTCGCAGCAGAGGTCCGTCGAACGGCGGACCCCGAATCCGTGCGCGTATTGCGGGCGAAACTGCTCGCGGGCGGCTGGCTCCTCGGCATACTGACCAAACCCGCGGCCGAGTACTTCCAAGGGGTCCGCGAATCCGACGCCCTGCAGCCACACGTCATCGAAGCGCTCGTCGAGGAACGCGACGCCGCTCGCGATGCCAGGGACTTCGCCCGCGCGGACGCCATCCGCGATGAACTCGCCGCGGCCGGCGTGCAGTTGGAGGATGGGCGGGACGGCACGCGTTGGCGAAGGGCGTAGCCATGGATTCGCCGCGACTGAGTCGCTATGTCGCCGAGGTGTGGGACGACAGCATCGTCCCGACCCTCGAGGAGTACATCCGGATTCCCAACAAGTCGCCGCAGTTCGAGCCGAACTGGGCCGAACTCGGCTACATGCGCGACGCCGTCGAACATCTAAAGCGATGGGTCTCCGGGTACGATGTTCGCGGCCTCCAGCACCGTATCGTCACCCTCCCGGACCGAACCCCGGTCCTATTGTGCGAAGTGGCCGGTAGCGCACCCGGTACCGTCTTGCTCTACGGTCACTACGACAAGCAGCCGGAGTTCGAGGGGTGGGCCGACGGCCTGGCACCGTGGAAGCCGGTAATCCGCGACGGACGGCTCTACGGCCGGGGCGGCGCCGACGACGGCTATGCCGTGTTCGGATCACTCGCGGCCATCGCCGCCCTGCAGGACCAGGGGGTCCCCCACCCGCGCTGCGTGGTGCTCATCGAAGGCTGCGAGGAGAGCGGCAGCTACGACCTACCCTTCTACATGGACGCCCTCGCCGACGAGATCGGCACGCCCGATCTCGTGGTCTGCCTCGATGCCGAATGCGGAAACTACGACCAGCTTTGGCTCACGACATCCCTGCGCGGCATGCTGCCGGGAACGCTCAACGTCCAAGTGCTGACGGAAGGTGTTCATTCCGGTGCCGCCGGCGGGATCGTACCGTCGAGCTTTCGCCTACTCCGCCAACTCATCGAGCGCGTCGAGAACGCCGTCACCGGCGAACTCGTGGAAGCGCTAACGGTACCGATTCCGGATTGGGCGCGCCACCAAGCCGCGGATGTCGCGGCGACCTTGGGTCCACTCGCCGTGGATCGCTTCCCATGGGCGGGCGGGACGCATCCCGGCAACGTATCGCCTGGGGAACTCGTCCTCGCCAATACCTGGCGTTCGAGCCTGGCCGTGGTCGGCTTGGGAGGTGCCCCGGCCCTCGCCGACGCCGGCAATACGTTGCGCCCTTCGACTGCCGCCAAGCTCGTATTCCGTTTGCCGCCCACGCTCGACGCCGAGGTAGCCGGCGAGCGTGTCAAGGCACTGCTCGAGGCCAGCCCGCCACACGGCGCACAGGTGTCCTACGAACTTGAACATCCGCTGACCGGCTGGTGTGCTCCGGACCGCGCACCGTGGCTCACCGCGGCGCTCGAGAAGGCATCGCGGGATCACTTCGGCGCGCCGGTAAAATCCATGGGCACGGGCGGCACGATTCCGTTCATGAAGATGCTCGGCGACCGATTCCCGGACGTGCAGTTTGCCGTCACGGGCGTATTGGGCCCCAAGTCGAACGCCCACGGACCGAACGAGTTCCTGGATATCGCCACCGGCAAGCACGTGACCGCCTGCATGGCTCACGCACTCGCTGCTTTGGCCAAGCAGAAGCCTAGTCCGTAGGGGACGCCCTTGTGGCGTCCCGTGCCGACCATCCCACAGCCGTTAGCGGCGCGGGCGACGGCGCGCCCTACGGGCGCGATAGGGTCGCCCGTACGAGCCCCCGGTTCGCCGCCGCGAGCACGGACGTTCGTGCTCTACGGGGGCGTTAGGGCCGCCTCTACATGAGGAGGCTGTCGCGTTCCTTGCTGGCGCGCCCGAACTGGCTGGCCAGGAAGTCCATCTGGTCGCCGAGGATCCGCCCGGAGTTGATGAGCGCCAGGTACTCGGCGATGTTCGGCACATAAGGCAGTGCGAGCAGTTCCATGCCGCACTCGTGGGCAAGCCGGTTGCCCTTGCGGTGGTTGCAGCGCTTGCAGGCCGCGACGACGTTGTCCCAGACATCGGAACCGCCGCGCGACTTGGGAACCACGTGGTCCCGCGTCAGCGAGGCGTCCGGGAACAAGCCACCGCAATACAGGCACAGGTTGCGGTCGCGACCGAACAGCGCGTGGTTGGTGAGGGGCGGCACGCTGCGACCGTGCCTGGCGACGCGCCCGCCGCAGGCGATGATGCTGTGCACATCCATCGTCGTCCGGCTGCCGTCGAACCTCGACCGGCCACCGCGAAGCCGAAGGATCGACTCGCCGCGCTTCCAGACCACGAGGTTGCGCGCATAGAGGCACACGGCTTCCTGCCAGGTCGCCCAGTCCACCGGTTGACCCGAGAGATTGAGCCGCAGGATCCGCGGTACGCGATCGTAGCTGTCGAGCGTTGCCAGCATCGCTCTCCTCGACTAGCCGGCTACGGCCAAAAACAGCGCGCAATAATGACCAAAGCGCTCCCATGAAACAAGCGCCAAATCGCGATCCGGCACAGGATTGGGACCGAGGTTGCACGTTGTCGTTTGCGGGGGCGCCCCTACTCGTCTCCCGCTATTGACCAGAGCATGAACGCGTATTCCTCCGCCACTTCGTAGAGCGAATCGAAGCGACCGGACTTGCCGCCGTGTCCGGCGCCCATGTTGGTCTTCATCAGGAGCGGATTGTCGTCCTGCTTGAGTGTTCGAAGCTTCGCGACGTACTTGGCGGGTTCCCAATAGGTCACGCGCGGATCATTCAGGCCCGCGGTGACCAACATCGGGGGGTAGTGGCCGGGCCCGAGCTGATCGTATGGCGAGTACGAGCGAATGTACTCGAATACCGCTTTGTCTTCGATGGGGTTGCCCCACTCCGGCCACTCGATGGGGGTCAGCGGCAACGACGTGTCGAGCATGGTGTTCAGCACGTCGACGAAGGGCACGTGAGCGGCCACGGCACCCCAGAGCTCCGGGGCCTGGTTGACCACCGCGCCCATGAGTTCGCCGCCGGCGCTGCCGCCCGCGATGGCGATGCGACCCTGCCCCGTGAAGCCTTCGGCGATCAGGTGGCGCGCGACGTCCACGAAATCGTTGAACGTGTTGGTGCGCCTATCGAGTTTGCCTGCCTCGTACCAGTGGTAGCCGAGTTCGTCCCCGCCCCGGATGTGGGCGATGGCGTAGATGAAGCCGCGGTCCAACAGCGAGAGCCGTGTCGTCGAGAAACTCGGCGACATGCCGCTGCCGTAGGCGCCGTAGCCGTATAGATAGAGCGGCGCGCTGCCGTCCATCGGCGTTCCCTTGCGGTAGACGATCGACACCGGCACGCGTACGCCGTCCCGGGCCGGCGCCATCACGCGTTCGGTGACGTAGCCCGCAGCGTCGTAGCCACTCGGGATCTCCTGAACCTTCCGTGTGCGCAGCCCGGCCGTATCGAGGTCGTAGTCGAACACGCTGTCCGGCGTCACCATGGACTCGTAGCCCAAGCGCAGGGTTCGACTTTCGAACTCTTCGTTGGCCCCGATGCCGACGCGGTAGGCCGCCTCGGGAAACTCGATATAGGTGGTTTGGCCGGCGCGGTCGATGAGACGGATCTGATCGAGACCGTCGATGCGCTCTTCCACCGCCAGGAAGTCGGCGAACGGTTGGAACCCCAGGATGTAACGCTCGTCGGACCCGGCGACGAGAGTCTCCCACGCACCCTCCGAGGGGTCGCCATCCGGTGCCGTGACCAAGCGGTTGTTCTTGTGCGTGTCGTTGGTGCGGATGACAAATCGGTCGCCTTGATGGTCGAGGCTGTAGTCGTGCTCTTGCCGCCGGGCCGCGACCAGGAGCGGGGCGCTCGCCGGGGCGTCGGCGGCTACGACGTAGACCTCGGCCGTCACGTGGTCCCCCGACGATATGACCACGTACCGCTTCGAAGACGTCGACGACACGGCAACGAAAAAGCCCGGATCACTCTCCTCGTAGACGACCGTGTCGTCCGCCACGGGTGTGCCGAGAACGTGGCGACGGACCTGGTACGGACGCCAGTTGTCGTCGACGACGGTGTAGAAGAACGATCCATCGTCGGCCGGCCACACCGGGTTGCCGGACGTGTTCTCGATGACTTCGCCTAGCAGTTCGCCGGTATCGAGGCCCTTGACGCGCAACGTGAATCGTTCCGCACCCGTCGTGTCCGTGCTGTACGCCATCAGCCGTCCGTTGTTGGAAACCGAGAGCGCACCGAGTCGGAAGTAGTCCACATCCTTGGCGAGCGCGGGTTCGTCGAGTATCACCTGCGCTTGCGCGCTGGGTCCCTCGTCCGCCCCCCGCTCGGTCGCCGGCCAACGCGACCAGACTCGATACTGACCCTCGGCCTCGAAACGCCACTGGTAGAAGTAGTCGCCCTCCTTCACGGGGACGTTGGCGTCATCGGGCTTCTGGCGCGCCTTGATCTCGGCGAAGAGCGTATCGGCGAGTTCCCTGTGCGGTGCCATGACCGCGTCGAAGTAGGCGTTCTCCGCTTCGAGGTAGGCGAGCACGTCCGGATCGTCCACCTTCGGATAGCTCTGGTCCTTCAGCCAGTGGTAGGGGTCTTCGACCGTGATGCCGTGCACGGTATACGAATGCGGACGCGCCTGCGCGACCGGCGGCACCGGCTGGGATGACTTCACTTCGGCACAGCCGGCGGCCAACACCGTCGCAACGGCAATCGACGAGACAACCGACCAAGACCTATGGGCGGGCGTCAATCGGGGAGCCCGAGAACCCGCTTGGCGATGATGTTGCGCTGGATCTCGTTGCTGCCGCTGTAGATCGACGCCGCGCGGTTCGCGAGAAACGCGCGTGTATCCCCGATCTCCGCGTTGTCAAAGCCGTCGCCGTCCCATCCGATGCCCCGGGTTCCGCGCATCTCCACGAGCAGGGAGGATTTGTCCTGCTGCAGTTCCGTGCCGTACATCTTGAAGATCGAGGTCGCGGGTCCCGGCGTTCGACCATCCTTGGCTTCCTCCACCGTTCGCCGCTGGGTGAGGCGATATGCCTGGTTGTTGATGTTGTGTTCGACGACTCGCATTCGCAGGTCGTCGTCCGCGATGCGACCGTCCTGCTCGCCGGCATATTCCTTCGCCCGGCCCTCGAGCGTGGGGCCGGCTTCTCGAACCGCCGCGCCGCCGACCAGGGACGCCATGCTGCCGCGCTCGAACTGCAAGAGCCGTTTGCCAATCGTCCAGCCCTTGTTGAGTTCGCCGACCAGATCCTCCTTCTTGGCGATGGCATCGTCGAAGAAGGTCTCGCAGAAAGGCGAGCTACCGCTGATCAACCGGATCGGTTTCACCGTCACGCCGGGCTGATGCATCGTCAGAAGCACAAAGCTGATGCCTTCGTGCTTGGGCACGTCGGGATCGGTGCGCACCAAGGCGAACATCCAGTCCGCGAATTGCGCGCCGGATGTCCAGATCTTCTGACCGTTGATGACGAAATGGTCGCCGCTGTCCACCGCCCGGGTGCGCAGGCTGGCCAAGTCGGACCCGGAACTTGGTTCGCTGTAGCCCTGGCACCAGTTGACCTCGCCGCGCACGATCGGCGGAATGTGACGACGCTTCTGATCCGGTGTGCCCAACTCCAGGAGCGTGGGGCCGATCAGCGACAGTCCCATACCGCCGAACGGAATCGAGGCGCGAATCCGGCGCAGCTCCTGGATCAGCACCATGTATTGCTCGTTGTCGAGGCCACCACCCCCGTATTCGGTGGGCCATGCCGGTGCCGACCAACCCTTCTCGATGAGGCGCTCCCGCCATACCCGGGAGTCGTCGCGTTTGCCACGACCGCCGGCCCGGGCTCCGGGCGGACAGTTATCTTCGAGCCAATCGCGGGCTTCGGCGCGGAAGTCCTCCAAGGCCATCGGTTACCCTCCCCCAATGCGAGACGCGATCGCTGCGCGAAATCTCAACGCGCCCGCAAGGGCGCGCCGGCGAGGCGGTACCGGCCGCCAAGCAATGAACGACGCGTCTGATTCCGTGTAGGCGGTGAAGCATCAATGAAGCGCTGTCGAAACTCAAGCGGACCCGGAAATCCGGTACGATTGGGCTCCAGGAGGTGGCGCCGTAGGAGTTCGCGGTAGGCGAGACTCCAACGCAGCCGCGAGGTCGCGCTGGCCCGACATCTTGGCAGGCGCAATAGACCCGGGGCCACGAGCCCGCTCCATCTTGGTATTTCGTAAGAAGAAGTGGCAAAGCGCAAGGACAATATCACCGAGATCCGCACCGGCATTCTCGCCGCGGTGGGGGCATTGATCCTGCTCGTCGTCGGCCTCGGTCTCTACTACAGCCTGGAGCCGTATTTCGCGCTCGACAAACCCGACGGCACCGGCACAATCGAAGTGGTCGAGTACTTCTCCTACGAGTGCCCCCATTGCCGTCGATTCGACGATCTCGTCGATGGGTGGGAATCCGCCTTGCCCGACGGCGTGGTCTTCAAACGTGTGCACGTCGCCTATTCGTCGTCGAATCGACTGCTTGCCAAGGCGCACCGCGCCCTGCTGCGTCACGATGCGATCGAAGCCAATCACCGCCGCCTGTTCCGCGCCATCCAGGATCGCAACCGACGGTTCGCCACACCAACCGCGCTCGCCCAGTTCGTCGACGGTTTCGGCGTCGACCAGGAGGCATTTCTGCAGACGCTGACGTCGCCTCGTACGGCCCGGGAGGTGGGTGCCGGCGAACGCCGTTTCGTTGCCCTGGGGCTGACCAGCGTCCCCGCGCTCGTGGTGGACGACAAGTACCTCATCAACATGGATATTGGCCGCAAACGCGCCCTCGCCGTGACAGACGATCTCGTCGAGGAACTCCTGGCAAAACGCAGCCACGACTAGACGGCGTTTGTGGACACCGCATCGAGGTGACACGCAGAAACGCTAGCGCGTCTCGCGAGTACGCGAGCCGTCCAAGAGCGACCCCAACCGTCTTGCCAAATGCCACCTACGTGCAAACATCACGGCTGCTCAAGGAGCCTGGACCGCCCTGGTCATGCACGGCCTTGACAACCACTTGGCATGCCGGCTAGACGGACCAGGCGCCGCTCCCGGCGTCGCAGATCGCGCGGGCGCCGCAATTGGCTGGTTACCGCCTCGAAGTGGGTGGTGCTGGTATTCGCTCTCGCGGCGATCGGCATCGGTGCATACCTCGTCGTACTCGACCGGGAGATCACGCATCGTTTCGAGGGTCGCCGGTGGTCGTTGCCGGCGCGGGTATACGCCGCACCGCTGGCGATCTACGCCGGTCTTGCGCTAGCACCGGACGAACTGATTGGCGAACTCCAGCGGCTCGGTTATCGCGAGGCGCGTACCCGGGGCGACCTCGGCATCGGTCGCTACCTGGTGACGGGTGGCCGAATTCGAGCCACGCTGCGACCGTTCCGGTTTGCCGATGCCGAGCGGCCGGCCCTGCCTATCGACGTGCGGTTCGAAGAGGGTCGCGTTGCCAGCGTCACCGGGGCATCCGGTCCGCTGCGCTATGCGCGTCTGGAACCGCCGGTCATTGGCAGTTTCTTCGCATCGCACGGCGAAGACCGGCTGGTGGTGGCGCCGGAGGACACGCCGCCGCTACTGATCGAGACCCTCAAGGCCGTGGAGGACCGCAACTTCGACACCCATCTGGGATTCGACATCAAGGGCATGTTGCGTGCCCTATGGGCCAATGTGCGCGCCGGCGAGATCGAGCAGGGCGGCAGTACGCTGACCCAGCAACTGGTGCGCTCCTACTACCTCGACAACCGCCCCACGATCACACGCAAGCTCAAGGAAATCGCCTTCGCCGTCATCCTCGACGCGCGCTTCGAGAAAGCGGACCTGATGAACGCCTACGTGAACGAGATATTCCTCGGCCAGGACGGCGCACGGGCGATCCACGGTTTCGGGCTCGGCAGCTACTTCTACTTCAACAAGCCGCTCCTTGAACTCGATGCGCAGGAGATCGCCCTCCTCGTCGCGGTGATCAACGGACCCTCCTACTACAATCCATTCCGTCACCCGGAGCGCGCCAAACAGCGACGAAACCTGGTCTTGGCCACGATGCGGGAGGTGGCACTGCTCGACCGGAGCGCCTACGAGCGTGCCGTACGACAACCTCTCGCGCTTACCCAGACCCGGGAAGGGGGGCGCTACTATCCCGCGTTCATGGACCTGGTCCGACTCGAGCTCGCCACGGACTACGACCGCGACACCCTGTCGGCACACGGGCTGGCCATTCACACGACCTTGGATCCCCGTCTTCAGCAGACAGCCGAGGCGGCGGCCAAGGGCACGTTGGCCGCCATCGAGCGCGCCCGTGGAATCGCTCCCGGCACGCTGCAAGTCGCCATGGTCGTGCGCGCCGGCCAAACCGGCGACATCCACGCCGCGGTGGGCGGACGTGAGCCCGGCCGGCAAGGATTCAACCGCGCCCTGAACGCGAAACGGCCCATTGGGTCGTTGATCAAGCCGTTGGTGTACCTGGCCGCCCTGGAGTCGGGACGCTACAACCTCGCGACGCCGGTCGAGGACAGGCCGTTGGTCCTGCCCGAATTCAACGACTACGCCCCGACCAACCACGACGGCGAATTCCACGGCATCGTTCCCTTGGTGCGCGCCCTGGGCGACTCGCTGAACGTGGCCTCTGTCCGCGTCGGCCTCGACGTCGGTATCGGCGAGATTGCCGGGCGTCTCGGGGAGGTTACCGGGAGGTATCCGCGCCCCTACGCGTCGCTGTTGCTCGGTGCCTACGACGCGTCACCCTTCGAGGTCTCCGAGATCTATGCGATGTTCGCGAGCGGCGGCTTCAGGACGCCGGCCAAAGCCGTCACCGCTGTCGTGGACGCCTACGGCGAGACCATCAAGCGCTACCCAATCGATGTCGAGCAGGCAGCGGAGGCGAGGGACGTCGCGACCCTGACACGCGCCTTGCAGATCGCCATGGAACGTGGCACCGGCAAGTCCTCGCCGGTGGCGGACTCTGGCGTCGCCGGCAAAACCGGCACCTCCGACAACTACCGCGACAGTTGGTTCGCCGGCTACGACGCCAACTCGCTGGCCGTCGTTTGGGTCGGCCGCGACGACAACCAACCCCACGGCCTGTCCGGATCCCGAGGCGCGCTTCGGGTTTGGAACTCGCTCATGGCCCGGGCCGACATCGTTCCCGCACTGGCCAACGAGGCCGCGACCGTGACGATCGACTATGCCACCGGCATGCGCGCCATGCCCTACTGCGGCGGCACGGTCTCGATTCCCGTGCCCGCCGACCAAGCGATTCCATGGAAGCCCGGCTGCGACGCCCCGTAGCGGACGGGCTTGTCCGGCCCCGGCGCGCCCTTGGGCGCATTTGCCTATGGGCCGGACATCTGGTTTAGTCTCGGCATGGTAGTACTGAGAGCAGTTGCCTTCGCGGCACCTCTTGTCGTGGTGTTGTGGGGCTGCGCGAGTACCACCTCCCCGGATGACTCCCCCGACATGTGGCTGGTCGACGAACGGACGGCTGCGGACGACTGGTTCTGCGAGCCTGCCGAAGACGGTGGCTGGGACTGCGTCCAGGATCCGGAACGGGTGGCGAATCCTCGTCCCCTACGTCTACCCAAACCGCTTTTTGCGCTACCCGCCACCACCGAGCAAGCACCGCGCCCGCCATCCCCGCCCAGCGAGCCCCCTCGACAACCGTCGGTTAGCCCGGTTCAAGACGCACCAGCGGACCCATTGATTCCCCTATACCAGGAGCTTGCCTATCAACCGGATCGACCCACGGCCCTGACCGATCTGCCGGGCAGCTTCTACACGATCCAGTTGATTGCGCTTTCCTCCAAGGAGGATCTGGCGCAGTTCATCGCCGACAACAACCTGCCGGCGATGTCGGGTGCGGCCGTCGAGAAGGACGGCGAACGGTTCTACGCCCTGTTGGCCGGAATCTACACGGATCGCGAAACAGCGGAGCGCGCTGCTCGGAGCCTGCCGGAACGGATCAGCGCAGACGGGCTTTGGGTTCGGTCCCTGGCGTCGCTGCAGGCGGCCATAGCGCGCGCCGAGCAACTTCCCGAATAGTCCCGATCGGGCGTCAGTACCGGTACTTCTCGAGCGCCGTACCCTTCATCGAGTATCCGGCCCTTGCCAGGCTGCTCGCATGGCCTTCCAAGCCGAGCTCCCCGGTTACCCATACCGGGTCGTACATGGACTCAAGCTTCACCGGTTCCTCGAACTCCACGTAGACGATCTGATTCGGCGGCGGGGGCGGGACGTGAATACAGGCGCCGAAATACGGCACCAACAGGAAACTCGCCACCTTGTCACCCACCACGTCGAGGGGCACGACGAAACCGGGCAGCTTCACGTTCTCGCCATTGAGCTCGGGCACGACGCCATCCACGGTTGTCAACGGGAAGTCGTCGAACAACGCCAAGGAGGAATGGTCCACGACCGGTGGCGCCGGCGTCACGCCTTCCGGCAGCAGGTCGTCCCAGGTCAGTTCACGAGGTTCCTCTTCCCGCTCTTGCTCTGCCTCGTCACCGAACGCCCAGATTGGGCATACGACGACCAGTAGGGCGACAAATCGTTTCGTGATCAGCTCGGTTCCTCCTCTTCCACCCGATCAGCCAGGCCTTCACTCGTCCCGGGTCAGAACCTCCATCAAGTGGCCGTCGATATCGCGCCAATAGAAGCCGCGGCCGCCATGCCGTGCATTGATCTTGCCGTCGTCCCAGGAGAACGGACCCGAGCCGTAGGTCACACCGGCGGCTTCGATGCGCGCGAAGATACCGTCGAACTCCTCGTCGGTGACCTTGAAGGCGTAGTGGTGGCTCTTGAACTCCGCGGCGTTGTCGAAATCCATGGTGAGCGCGCTGTTGACCGCAACCGGGGCGAAGTGACCGGCCGGGCCGAGATAGTCGAGACCCATGATGTCGGCGAAGAACCGGGCGGCAGCCTCCTTGTCGCGGGAGGGTACGATGGTGTGATTCAGTTCCATGACGCTTCCCCAAACGGGCCACACGATCCGAACCATAGCGACCTCGGCTCTCCTTCGCCACCCTGGGCGATCATCTACGTCCGCACCGTGAGCCCGTCCGCCAGGGAAAGGCGAAAGGCACGCCAAGCCGGCACAACCGCCAACAGGCTGGCGGCACCGGTGACCGCGGCGACCACGATCAGGTCGAATTGGCCCGGCAAGCCCGCATGGAGGTAGAAACCGAAGTTGGCGAGCACCATCGGCCGCGCCGCGAACATGGCGAGGTGGACGACGACAACGCCCAGCAGCGCCGCCACCGCCGCCAGTAGAACCGCCTCAGCGAGGAGTAGGCCAAACACGAGGCGCGCACCGGCGCCCATCGAACGCAGCACGGCCATTTCCCGACGACGCTCCGAGAGGCTGGTCAAGAGCGTCGTCAACATGCCGACGAGCCCCGCGGCCACGACCAGGATGCTGACCACCAAGAGCGCCGCCTCCGCGGCGCCCAGCAGTTCCCAAAGTTGCTGGAGCGCGACACCCGGAACGATCGCCATCAGCGGTTCGGCCGTGTACTCGTTCACGAACCGCTGCAGGCCGAACAGCATCAGCTTCGACTGGAGGCCCACGATGCACGCCGTTATCGCGTCCGGTTTGAGCTCCTCCGCTAGGGCGTGGGCGGCAACCACGCTCTCCCGGGCCCGCGGCGTCGTGGCCCAACCCGAATGAATGGCTTCGATGCCCGCCAACGTGACATGCACCGTGCGGTCCACCGGGGTGCCGGTCCTGGCGAGGATGCCGGTCACCTTGAACGGCAGTTCGCCGTGGTCCTTGAAACTGACGTCGCCGATGCCGTGCGAGACGATGATGGCTTCGCCCACCGCGTAGCCCAGGGACGCCGCCACGTCGGCGCCGAGAACCGCATCGTTGACGTTCACGAACAGCCTGCCGTCGGCGAAGGCGAGCGCGCGGCCCCTTGCGAACCGGTAGTGCTCGAAGTAGCCGTCGTCGGTGCCCATCACCCGAAAGCCCCTGTGCGAATCACCCAGCGAGATCGGAATCGTCCAGGCGACTTCCGGCCGCTCTCGAATCTCCTGGTAGCTGTCCCAGCCGATGTTGTTGGTGGCGTCGCCGATGCGGAACACCGAATACAGCAGCAGGTTGATCGGACCACTGCGTGCCCCGACGATGAGGTCGGCGCCGGAGATCGTGTTCGTGAAACTGGTCCGGGCTTCGGTGCGAACCCGGTCGACGCCGATCAAGAGCGCGACGCTGACCGCCACCGAGAGCACGGTGAGTCCCGCCGTCAGGCGTCGGTTGAGCAAGCTCTTCGCCGCCAACGAAAAGAGGATCGTACTAGCGCGCATTTCTCACGGATTCGCTATTAGGCATCCGAAATGTTGCTGGCATTCGCCACCACCCCCTCCATCGGCGCGGCGTTGATCTGCGTCATCGAAACGCTGCGCTCGAACGACGCCGCGAGCGACGGATCGTGGCTGACGAATACCACCGTGCTGCCCGCAATCGCACACTCCTCCAGGAGCAGTTTCACGAAGGCGAGGCGTGCGGTCGCATCCATCGCCGAGGTCGGCTCGTCGGCCACCACCAGCGGCGGTCGACCGATCAATGCCCGCGCCACGGCGACACGTTGCTGTTGACCGATGCTGAGTTCCGTGACCCGACGCCCGCGCAGGGCGTTCGCCCCGAGGCCGAGGCGTTCGAGCAACCGAACCGCCTCGTCGCGAAGCGACCCCGAGTTCCCCAGCGCCAGCGCCGCCCTGGCCCGCGAGAAGTGACACGGCAGTACGACATTGTCGATGAGCGACAGGTACGGCAGCAGGTTGAACATCTGGAACACGAAGCCGATCTTCTCCGCCCTAAAGCGGTCCCGCGCCGCCGCCCCCAACGCTGACACCGATTCGCCGAGGACGTCCACCGTTCCCCCCGTCGGTGTCAGGATCCCGGCGACGAGGCATAGCAGCGTACTCTTGCCGCTGCCGCTCGGTCCTTCGACGAAAAGGCGCTCACCCTGCGCGACCTCCAGTTCGGCAATCTCGACAACGCGCGCCCCACCGGCATATGCGAACTCGACGTCGGCCAGACGAATCGCGGGCGTGTCAGGCGTTGCCATGTGGTCAGGCCTTCCGCTAGAAGCCCGTCAACACTGTCCGTGGCGATGCCGCGGTCAGGGTCTCGACGACGGCGGCATCCGGACCCACGGCTTGAAGCTCGACTTCCTCCAAGCCGTCGAAGGTCGCGAACGCGGTTGCCTCCAGCCACTCGGGGCCCGACTCGCAGTGGTATCTGAAGGTGGCTTCGAGGTCGGCGTGTACCTCGCCATCTCCGTGGGGGTCGTGATCATCCCCGGCTTCCGCGGTGGCCTCGTGGTCGGCGTGGACCGCGCCGGCGTCTTTACCCGTCCCGTCGTGGTCGTCGTCGCGATCATCGGCAACGTGTGGGATGTCGACCACGGGTTCGCCGGTAGACCTGCAACCCGCAGGCAGACGGAGGATGTTCTCCGAGACTGCAAGGAGTTCCATCGCCTCTTCAAGCGCAGCGCGGTGCGCGTCGTTCGCTGGCGCATGTTCGAAGCCGACGATGGACTCGAGTGGACTCTCGAAGTGGACGACGACCTCCGTGCCTTCCTGGGCCAGCTTCAGGACGGCGTGGCCGTGTTCGTGGGTGTCGTGGGTCTCGGCTGCGTCGACGCCAAGGCCGACCATGAGCGCCATGGCACCGACTGTTGTGCGATTTGTCATGGATTGCCTCCGTATGGTGACTTGGGGTGTCGGCTTGAAACCGACGTCGGTCACCCGGTGGACGGAGGCGCGCGCGGTCTGTAGTCCTGAACAATCCTTGCGGGAACCGCCACGGCGGCCTGACGGATATCGACAATGGCGTCCGGGTAATGCGTCCCCGGGATGGACGGCGCAGTCGGGGCCGTGCCGTCCAGACGCTCGGCGTGGAGACACACCGCGCACGGGGCATCGCCTTCGCCGAATGCGTGATCGGCATCGTGCAGCGTCACGCCGACGAGCGCCCCCACCAAGAAGCAAACACTGATCGCGCTCTTCAGCGCGTGCCCACGCCGCATGCGGGTCTCGCCGTGCAAACGAACCATGAGTGGCCGGTCCGTACCGGACAATCCCTAGA
Organism: Pseudomonadales bacterium; assembly: GCA_021295895.1. GTDB lineage: Bacteria > Pseudomonadota > Gammaproteobacteria > Pseudomonadales > Azotimanducaceae > VXYL01. The sequence continues at coordinate 8,040 of JAGWBM010000040.1, read as the reverse complement.
GCGCTTCGAGAATCGCTTCCGCCTTGCTCACCTCGAACGCGCCGGGTGCTTCCACCGCGAGCTTCGTCACAACGCCGTCGTCGACGATCATGGCGTAGCGTTCCGAACGGGTGCCGAGGCCGAACCCGCGACCGTCCATTTCGAGCCCGATCGCCGCGGTGAATTCACCATTGCCGTCACCGGCCATGACCAACTCGTCGGCGTTCCGATCCGCGCCCCAGGCATCCATCACGAATGCGTCGTTGACCGCGACACACACGATGCTGTCGACGCCCTTGGCCTTGATATTGTCGGCGTTGGCAACGAAGCCCGGCAGGTGCGCCAGGGAGCAGGTCGGCGTGAAAGCGCCGGGAACCGCGAACAGGACCACCTTCTTGCCGCCAAACAGTTCACCGGTGGTGACCGCTGTCGGTCGGCCGTCCTGCATCACGTGCAGCGTTGCCTCCGGTAGCCTATCGCCTTCTTGAATCGCCATGCTCGTTCCTTAGTAAGTGGGTCGGAAAGGGACCGAGTTTACTGCACAGACCGTGACGGATCGATGCCGTGCACGGCGTGTCCATGTCCACACCGGCCCGCGACCCTCGTCGGGGCGTGCTAACGTACCTCCTCCCGGGCAGACAGGCTTTCCCATGGCCGGCAGCATCGAAGCCATCTACGTTTCCGCCAAACACGGCGAGCCAAAGGTCTCCATCCCCCAGGCCGAGCTACGCGCCAAGGTCGGATTGATCGGCGACCGCTATGCGGGCCACGGCATCGTGTCCATCATCGAGGCCGAGGCCGTCGATGCGTTCAACGTGACCACCGGCCTCACCGTGTCACCGGACGAGACGGGTCGCAACGTGGTCACCCGAGGGATCCGCCTCAACGACCTGGTGGGTCGAACCTTCCGGATCGGCGAGGCGGTCCTCAAGGGCTTCGAACTCTGCGAACCGTGTCTAGTGCTGGGCGGCCGCCTGGCAACCGCCTCCGTCCGGCCCCACGAAGTCGTGAAGGCGTTTACCCATAGCGCCGGGATACGTGCGCAGGTTGTCGCCTCGGGGCAAGTCTCCGCCGGCGACCAAATCGTGGAGGAATTCGCCTAGGGCGTCGAGACCGACGACGGCCCATGGACGTCGTTGCGCGGGAACGTCGCGCCCTTCTCTACGCACTGACAAGCGTCGCCCTGTGGTCCACCGTGGCCACAGGATTCAAGCTTGGCCTTCGCGAGATGGCGCCGGTGCAACTGCTGCTGCTTGGCTGCGTGGTCGCACTCGCCCTCTTCGCCGTCTGCCGGCCGTTCGTGCGCGCGACGTTGAGCCGCCGCCAGCACCTCGCCGCCGCAGCCCTGGGCCTGGTCAACCCGTTCGCCTACTACCTGATCCTGTTCGAAGCCTATGATCGGCTCCCCGCGCAGATCGCGCAGCCGCTCAACTTCACCTGGGCGATCGCGCTGGCGTTGTTGGCCATTCCGCTCCTGCGGCAACGACTATCCCCGCCGGGCTGGATCGGCATCGTTATCGGGTACGTCGGGGTGGTGGTGATCCTGACCAAGGGAACGTTCCACGGCCTCGACCACTTCGACCCGCTCGGTGTGGCCCTGGCGCTTGGCAGCGCTTTGATCTGGGCCTGGTACTGGGTCATGACGGTACGCCTCGGCATCCACCCGGTACCGCTCATGCTGAACGGGTTCGCGGTCGCCACCTGTTTCGTCGCGGTGGTCTGCTGGGCCACCGTCGGGTTGCCCGCTCTGAGTCTCGAAACCGTGGGTTACGGCGCCTGGGTGGGCCTCGTGGAGACCGGGGTCGCCTTCCTGTTGTGGCAGCGGGCGATGGCGCTCACAACACAAGCCAGCCGCCTCGGCGTACTCATCTTCCTTGCGCCTCTGGCATCCTTGGCAATGATCGCCGCCGTGCTCCGCGAGGAGATACATCCGAGCGCCGCGGCAGGGCTCGCGTTGATCGTCGCCGGCGTCGCGCTTGCCCGATGGACGTCCGGTGACGCGCCGATACGGCGGGGCGGCAAGCCAGGCTAGTAGCCTGTCGGACGTCCAGGGAACGCCGAATCGTAGGGGACGGGCTTGTCCCGTCCCGTTGTCGGCGAAACCGCGCGCTCCAATGCGGGCGACGACAAGCGTCGCCCCTACGACGGCTCCGACTTCGAGGAAGTGTGCGTCTATGCACTCATCTATCGCCGTCAACTGGCGACGCAGCGAACTCGGGGCCTACAGAACCGCTTCGATCAGGTGCGGCCCGCCTTGCGCCAACGCCGTCGACAGGGCCGTGTCGAACGCCTCCGAGGACTCCGCCCGATGTCCCTCGACGCCCTGCGCCTTGGCGAGCGCCACCCAATCCAGTTCCGGTCGAGAGAGGTCGAACAGGCTGGCGGCCCGCTCGCCGATCTCGTTGACGCCCAAACGCCGGTACTCCACTTCCAGGATGTTGTACTGGCGGTTCGAGAAGATCACCGCAACCAGATCGAGATTCTCCCGGGCAGCGGTCCACAGAAACTGATTGGTGTACATGGCACCGCCATCGCCAAGCAGTGCCAGCACCGGCCGGTCGGGACAGGCCACCGCGGCGCCAACGGCCGCCGGTCCGCCCTGGCCGATGGACCCGCCCGTCAGGTTCAGCCACGTATGTCGCACGCAACGCTGCATCACGCCGTAGGCCGCTCCACCACCCCCCGAATCCACCGCGACGATACAGTTCTCGGGGGCGCGAGCCGCAACAATCGCGGCGGTGTTGCGCACGCTCAGACGACCGGTGGGAACCTCGGGTCGTTGGCCGCCGGGCACTTCGCCTGCGGGCGCGTCAAGCGCTTCGGCGATGTCGGCAAGCGCACCGGCCACATCCTCGTGCCGGTGGGCGACGCGAATCACCTCGCAGCTGTCCGGGACCAGGTCGCTCGGCAGGTTTGGGTAAGCGAAGAAACTCACGGGGCGCTCGGCGCCGACGAGGACGAGCCGCGGGACTGTCGCCAGTCGCTTAAGAATCTGCTCCGGGAAGTACGGCAGCCGGTTGACCAACGGCAGGTCCGGACCGGCCTCCACCCGTGCGGGAAAGGTGGGCGAGTACACCGCGCAACCCGTTTTCGCGGCGATGCGGCCCGCCGCCAAGACGCCGGACACGCCGAGGCCGTTGCCGTCCACGAACAATACCGTGTCGGCATCAATCCGCTGCGCCGCCGATTCGATCACCTCCGTCGGAACTCGCGCCTTGGCAACCGCGGCATCAAAGCCGCTGGCCTTCGCGGCAACCCGTCCTGGGCCCCAGGCGCAATCGGCGGGCAGGATCAGCGTCGAGATGCCGCCACGGGGGTCGGGATTGGGTGCCAACGCGGCGCGGACGGCATCCGCGGCGTCGAGGCCCGCGCCATCGCTGGTCCGGGAAGTACGGATCCAATTCGACACCGGCTTCGCGACCGCTTCGATGTCCGAAGTCAACGGCGCGTCGTAGGCGACGTGATGGATGGCGTGGTCGCCGATGACATTGACGAGCGGCGTGCCCGCACGGCGACAGTTGTGCAGGTTGGCGATGCCGTTGCCGAGGCCGGCGCCGAGGTGCAGCAGCGTCGTTGCGGGTACGCCCTTCATGCGCCCGTAGCCGTCCGCCGCACCGGTGCAGACGCCCTCGAACAGGCACAGGATCGCCCGGGAATCGGGAACGGCATCGATGGCCTGGACCAGGTGCATCTCGGAAGTGCCCGGGTTCGCGAAACAGGTGTCCACACCGTGGGCCATGAGGGTTCGAACAACACTCTCGGCACCGTTCACCGCGCGCCTCCTCGGCTCAAAGGGCAGCAAGTTTGCCATATACTCGATCGTCCGCGTCCCGAATCACGAGGAACCCCATGGCGTATGCACTTACGCGGCTCACCGCCCGCAGCCGCGACTACGGGTCCGCCCACGGAGTCTTGAAGGACAACGGATTGGGACCGGCCGACGTCTGGGGCCTGTTCCACGGTTTGTTCGGGGTCGCCTCCAACGAGTTGTTCGTCGTCACCTACGGCGACGTCGATGGCGTTCACGACGCCATTTCGGGCCTGGACGAAGTCGAAGCCGCTCGCACGTTGTTACTTGAGCCGACGGTCCGCCCGACGGAGCACGCGCCGCGGACCCGGGAGGGGTTGTATGTGTTCCGGTTCTTCGAGGTGGACCACAAGGACGTCGATGAGATCGCCGCCCTGTCGTTCGAGGCCTGGAAGACGTTCGAGAACGTCGACGCCTACCAGGCGGAGCCGCAGGGACTGTTCCGGCAGCAGGACACAAGTGCCGCGACGGGTCGAATGTTGCTATGCACCTGGTACGACGGTCTCAACTCGTGGCAGGCATCGCGCACACCGCCCACGACGGCCAGTGAGAACTTCCGACAACGACACGCACTGACCAGGGGCACGATCGCCTACGCCACCCGGCTGCTTGCATGAACGCCGAGGAGCATGCGCTGTTCGCCAACGACACGTTCTACATGGCATTCGCCCAAAAGGACGTCCAGGCCATGGAGCGTTTGTGGGCTGCGGATCATGCGACCTTCTGCGTGCACCCGGGGTGGCCGACGATATCGGGCCGTCGCCAAATACTCGAAAGCTGGCGGCGGATCCTGGGCAACCCCGAGCAGCCAGGAATCGATTTCTACAACGCCAAGGCGACCGCGATCGGCGACGTCGTGATGGTGACCTGCTACGAGGAACTGCCCGGGTCGATCTGCGCCGCCACCAATGGCTTCATCGCGGAACAGGGCGAGATGAGATTGTTTCATCACCACTCCGGCCCGTGCGCGAATCCTCCGCCCCCGAGTGGCGCGCGTTCGGGATAGAGCGGTTTCCGGTTGCCGCGGGGCGCGACGGGGCTGAACCGGCTTCCGGCGCGGAAGGCACAGCGTACCCGATTTGGTTTTGGGTACAATGCTGCGTTTTCGCGAACCAACGAGAGATTCCTTAAGGGGTGAGTTATGCCGACCTTGTCCGCCGGTAAACGCTTGAAGAGCGCCGTCTGCACGACGGAGATCATGGTGATCACGGCACCGGATGGCGATGTCGAACTGTCCTGCGGAGGTTCGCCGATGGTCGAAGGAGACGGCGCAAACGGTGGTGCCGTGGACCCGGACCATGCCGGCGGTTCGTCGATCGGCAAGCGTTACGTGAACGCGGACGGGTCATTGGAAGTGCTATGCGTCAAAGCCGGTGACGGCTCGTTGTCGTCGGGCGAGGCCGCGCTAAACGTCAAGGACGCCAAGAAGCTACCGAAAACCGACTGACCGCCTCGCCCCCCCTCGGCCACGGAGCCTGCCCGTGAACACCATGATGCTCCTTGAGATGGCCACGTCCGGGTTCGGCCATCGTATTGCCTTCACGGATCCCGCAGAAGGCGCGTCGATCACCTACCAGGAACTCTACGATGCCGCCGGCGCCGCCGCGCACCGCATCCGCGAGTCCGGGGCGTCCCGCGTCGCCATGCTGGACGTCAGCAACCTGGCGGTACCCATCGCGTTGTTCGCGAGCGGATGGGCAAACGTGCCCTATGTCCCCATCAACTACCGACTCACGGGCGAGGAGATCGACGCCCTCCTCGCCCGCGTTCAGCCCGCCTACCTCGTCACCGAAGATGATCGGCTGGCCAACTTCCAGGATCGCGAAGGCATCGAGGCGGTTTCCCGGCAGTCCTTCCTCGGCCTTGCCCGTGCCGGCGGCGGCGACAGCGAGCAGCGCTCGATGGATCCCGACGACGTCGGCGTGCTGCTCTTCACCAGCGGCACCACCGGCGTGCCCAAGGCGGCCGTGCTGCGCCACAAACACCTCGTCTCGTACATCGTCAGTTCGGTGGAGTTCATGTCCGCCGACGAGGACGAAGCGGCGTTGGTTTGCGTGCCGCCCTACCATATCGCCGGCATCGCGGCGGCGTTGAGTTCGGTCTACGCCGGGCGAAGGGTCGTGCAACTCGCCAACTTCAGCGCCGATGCCTGGATCGAAACCGCGCGTCATGAGCGCATCACCACCGCCTTCGTGGTGCCTACGATGCTGTCGCGCATCGTCGACGCCCTCGAAGGCGAAAAGACCGCGGGCATGGACCACCTTCAATCCCTGTCCTACGGCGGCGGCAAGATGCCCCTCGCGGTCATCGAAAAAGCCATGGCGCTGTTTCCCGACACCGATTTCACCAACGCCTACGGGCTTACCGAAACCAGTTCCACCATCACCGTCCTCGGTCCCGACGAGCACCGCCTTGCGGCGAGGAGCGAAGATCCCGAAGCGCGACGACGGCTTGTCTCCGTCGGCATTCCCCTGCCCGGAATCGAGATCGAGATCCGCGACGAGGAAGGGACGGTGCTCGGTCCCGAAGAACGCGGCGAGATCCACGTCCGCGGCGAGCAGGTGTCGGGCGAATACGAGGATCGCGGCAGCCTGGTGGATACCGCCGGCTGGTTTCCGACCCGCGATGCCGGCTTCATGGATGTCGACGGTTACCTGTTTCTCGACGGCCGCGCCGACGACGTCATCGTCCGCGGTGGCGAAAACATGTCCCCCGGCGAAATCGAGGACGTGTTGATCACCCACGAGGCCGTGAACGACGCGGCGGTGGTCGGCATCCCCAGCGAAGAGTGGGGAGAGGCGGTCGTAAGTGCGGTGGTCGTCAAAAGCGATACGCCCGCCAACGAACTACTGGCCCGGGAATTGAAAGATTGGGTCAAGGATCACATGCGTTCCTCGCGCGTACCCGAGGTCATCGAGTTCTGGAGCGAACTGCCGTACAACGAGACCGGAAAGCTGCTGCGGCGTGTGGTCAAGGCAAAGCTGACCTCCCCGAAGGAAAACGTCCACGCGCCCTTGCCGCTGCTGTTCACCCGCGATATCGAGCGTTCGCGGGCGTTCTATTGCGATCAACTCGGATTCACGTTGACGAACCGCTACGACCCCGACGGCAAACTGGCCTGGTGCATGCTCGCCATGGAAGGTGCACGGATCATGCTGGAGCAGACCGAGTCGGAGCGCTTGGAGGGGTTGGCCGGAAACCAAAGCGATATCGCCCTGTATTTCCTTTGCGAGGATGTCGATGTGCTGCACGAGCGGTTCACGGCGAACGGGGTGGAGTCGGAACCGCCATTCGTCGCGTTCTATGGCATGAAGCAACTGGAGGTTCGCGATCCGGACGGGCGCTCCCTTTGCTTCGAGCATCCCGTTCGAGACGACGTAGACCTATAGGCCGTCGCGCTCCTCCACGGCGTCGATCAATCCCCAGTCGAGGGCCGTGCGGACGTCGATTCGCGCCCCCGACAATGCCATGTAGGCCAGTCGACGCCTGCCGATCCGGCGCAGAATACTGGTCGTGCCACCGGCGCCGGGAATGAGCCCCATGCCGACTTCCGGAAGCTGAAAGAACGCATCTTTCCGGGCCACGACCCGTTGTGCGAAGGCCGGCAACTCGATGCCCGCTCCGATGCACGCGCCATGCAGCCTTGCTTCCACGCGGTCGCGCAGGCAGTCGATAAGCGCACCGGCGTTGCGCGCCATCCGGGAGGCATGGGCGAGACCGGCGTCCGTCGCCTCGCCGAACTCGTCGAGGTCACCGCCGGCACTGAAGCAGGAACCGGCACCGGCCAGCACGACCCGGCGAATCGAGTCATCGGCCATCGCGAGCCCCAGCGCTTCGCACAAGCCGTCGCG
>JAGWBM010000040.1:0-382 GCA_021295895.1 Pseudomonadales bacterium | reverse complement strand
AGGGTAATGTGCAACGCGTCGTCGTCACGTTCGATCCGCACCACCGGCGCGTCCGGCTCGGGGCGGGGCGAGCGGGCCAGGCGGCTGGCAAGCCAGGCCCGGAACTCCGACCCGTGTTGCAGGGCGGAGTACGCCAGGGATTCGGCGAAACCGGAATCCGAGGCGCCGACCCGGTCGTTGTGCCGGAGCAGGCGCACCAGGACCCCGGCGGCGACGGGATTGCGATCAATCGCGTCGGTGACGGTTGCCGCTTCTTGCGGTGCCACGACAACGTCGACGACATCGGGTGCCTCGGGAACGGGTTGTTCGTTCCGTGCGGCGATGCCGACCACGGGGCAGTTCGGTTGGGCGTGAAACGCGGGCACCGGCTCATCGTCGAGTC
>JAGWBM010000039.1:17820-26078 GCA_021295895.1 Pseudomonadales bacterium | reverse complement strand
CCTGCTGGCCGGCGAAGGACATGTCGGGCAGGTCCTCGGCGTTGGCCGACGAGCGCACCGCCACCGCCGGGTTGTCGCCCTCGATTGCTTCATACGCGGCAGTGATCTCCGCTGCCATCGCTGCGGACATGGCGTCGGACTGGAACAGCGCCTGGATCGCCTCGGAGGCCTGGTCGAAGGACAGCGTGAACTCGCCGATCTCCGGTTTGGCCAGTTCAAGGATCCTTGCCTGCAGGTCGTTGTCGGCGACGAAGCGCCGGTAGGCCGCGGTCGTCACATAGAAGCCGCCGGGCACGGCGAGCCCGGCATTCGCCATTTCCGCGAGAGAGCGGCCCTTGCCGCCCGCCACTTCAAGCGTGGCCTTGCGCGTATTGATCGGCAGGATGTTCGTATTGATCATGTAGCTAGGTCCTCGACCCCTAATCATTTCAACTTTGGTGGTTGGCATATGTCCACGCCGACGTTCCGCGAACGGCAACGCCGTCGGCACTCCAGTGCGGCGAGGGGACACCCACAGATGATAGAGGACGGGACGCACGGGTCGAAATCGGAGTATCCCCAAAACTCCCGCCGGTTCTTGGGTCACCCTTACGCCATGTGCTAACCGCCGAAGGATCCTGGAGGTCAAGGGGACATTTCGGAGTTGCTTCGGCATCTTGTGCGGCGGAAACTCCGCTGAGGCGATCATGGTGGAGGAACGGTATGCGAAGTGAAGCGAAGGACAAGACCGGCGTAGAGGAGATGGCCGAGGAGTTGGAACGGCTGTCTGAGCTGCGTGAGCGGGGGCTGCTGACAGACGACGAGTTCGCCGACCAGAAGCGCAAGCTGTTGCAAAGCGGGCTCTCGTGGTCGGCGATCTTGCTTCTGTGCGTGTTCGGCACCACGATCGGCATCTTGGTCGGGCTTCTGATGGCCAAATGGTTTTGACCCACGGGGCGCCGAACTGTGAGCGTGGCGGTCCTTCCGAATGGAGTTCCCGATCCGAGCCTCTAGTGGTGATCCCAACCCACCGCTTCAGGCTTCTCCTTGGAATCAGCCCCGCCCTTCGGTCTCACTTCTCACTGGACAAGCCTGGACAAGCTGGACAAACAAGGCTCCCTGTTGTGCCGTCTCCGTTGATCGAACTATGCTCGCCAGCTTGCCAATCCAACCAATGCGAGGTGACACATGGGCCCTATTCCCAAGGGCGGAACGGTCGCGGTGACGGGCGCCGCCGGATTCATCGGCGGCTGGGTCGTGCGGCGGTTGCTGGACAAGGGCTACCGGGTGAGAGCCTGCGTCCGCGACACCAACGACCCGGAACGCACCGATTTCCTGCGCGCGATGCCGGGATACGCCTCCGGCCGGCTCACCATCCATTCGGCCGACCTGGACGAAGACGGCTGCTTCGACGACATCTTCCGCGGCTGCCACGGCGTCGCCCACGTTTCGCACGTGTCGACCTACAGCGATCACGAGTACGTCAACCGGGTGTGCAACCACATCATCGAAAGCGTCAACAAGGCGCAAACGGTGCGCCGGGTGGTCGTGACATCAAGCGTCGCCGCGGTGATGTCCGATGCCGACATGAACGAGTTCGTCCGCCGTCCGGTGTTCTACGAAGACCGCTACCCGGACGAGTTCAACCCGAAGCGAACGCCGGAGCGACAGGGCTATTCCATGGCCAAGATCATCGCGGAGAACGCGTTCGCCGATGCGGCCGAGAAAAACGGCGACTGGGAGGCCATCACCTGCTGCCCCGCGGACAACGTCGGCCCCATCCAATCCGCGCATCAGAAGAACAGGGGCCCCTGGCAGCACAACATCGAGATGATGCTGCTCGGGGAGTGCTCCCAGAGCGGTGCATACCGGCCGTGGATGACCGTCGATGTGCGCGACGATGCAGACTGCCACATCGGGTTGCTCGAGAGCGTCCACGTCAAGAACGGGGAGCGCTACATCGCCTGGTCAACCGATGCCGTGAACGTGGAAGACATCTGCGCCGGCATCGACCGGCTGCTGCCCGAACTAGGCCACGACACGCCCGAAGTGACCGACGACTTCCCCCACTATATCCGGGACCGCGAAACCAAGTATCGCGGCATCTGGGCCGGGGTCCAGTTGCGCAACGACCGCATCAAGGCCGTGACGGGTGTCGAGTTCCGACCCTTCGACGAGTCGCTGCGGGACTGCGTGGAGTCGCTGTTAACGGTCGCCAAGGTGAAACCGAAGCTTCGCGAAGGGTTCGAACACCGGGCTTAGACCGTCGTAGGGGACGCCCTTGCGGCGTCCCGCGCCCATGTTCCGCGACCCGCCACGGGTTGACGAAGAGGGTGTCAACCCAGGGACGGAGTGGTGGCGCGGGCGACGACAAGGAAACCCTGGGGACACCCTTGTGGCGTCCTGCGGCGACAAAACGACGGCCGGGTCCGCCGCCGCGGGCGACGGCGCGCCGTGCGGGCGCGTGAGCGTCCCCTAAGGGGTGATCGCGGCGTAGACGAGGCCCTTGAGCTTCTCCTGAATCGCGTCAGGCATGTCGATGTACTGCGGCATGAACACGCCGATGAGTTCGTTGCCGGGATCGATCCAGAAGAAGGTGCCGGCCGCGCCGCCCCAGGAATAGGATCCGCGGGGCGTGGCGCCGCCGTCCTGGGTCACGACCGCAAAGCCCAGTCCGAATCCGCTGTTCGGCCATATCCCCGGGGGCAATTGGTCGGTGGTCATCAGCGCGACCGTCTCCGGTTCGAGCACGCGGGTGCCGTCGAGGGTTCCGCCGTTCAGGATCATCTGGCAGAAGCGCACGTAGCTCTCCGTGGGCATCACCAGGCCGCCCCCGCCGGATAGAAACGTGACGCCGATGAACTCCGGATCGTCCCGGGGCGTGTCCTGGACGACGAACTTGCCGTCCTTGAATTCGTGATCGGTGCCGAACCGGTGAACGACATCGGCGGGAACATCGAAATAGACGTCTTTCATGCCGAGGGGGCGAAACATTCGCTGATCGAGATATTCGTCCAGCGGCTGCCCGCTCACCCGTTCGATGAGTTGCCCGAGAACGTCCGTCGAGAAGCTGTAGTGCCAGCGTGTCCCGGGCTGGAAGAGAAGCGGAATGTCGGCGAGTTTCTTGACGAGTACGTCGGTGTCGCGGACCAGGTAGTCCCAGTCGTCGATCAAGCCGGCTTTGCGATACGCCTTGTCGACCGCGGTGTTGCCGACGTATCCGTAGCTCAGGCCCGAGGTGTGTAGCAGTAGGTGTTCGGCGGTGACGGGCGGATCAACGGGAACGATCTCGTCGCCGTCGTAGGCGGTCTGGTTCTCCCACTCCGGGAAGAACCTGGTCACGGGGGCGTCGAGGTCGAGCTTTCCTTCGTCGACGAGCATCAGCGCAGCCGCGCTGGTGATCGGCTTGGTCATGGAGTAGATCCGGATCAGCGAGTCCAACCGCATCGGCGCACCGGTCTCCATGTCGAGCGTGCCCGCAGCGTGCTCGAACACCACGCGGTCGCGGCGCACGATCATCGCCGCCATGCCCACCAACTCGCCATCGGCCACCAGCCGATCGATCTCGGCTTCGACGGCGTGCAAGCCTTCCTTCGTCATTCCCACGGTCTCCGCTTCAGCGCGCGGCAACTCCTGCGCATAGGCGTTGGCCATCGCGGCCAGCAACATCGCACTCCCGAGGAACCCCCGCACGCTAAACTGCCACCGCCGAACATGACGAATTCGAATACCTTTCGTGTACACCTGCTGATCGGCGGTCGAGTCCAAGGCGTGGGGTTCCGCTACTCGACCACCCTCGAAGCCGATTCGTTGGGTCTTAGCGGCTGGGTCCGCAACCTGCCCGACACTCGGGTCGAAGTGATCGCCGAGGGGCCACGGCCGGCGGTGGAGCGACTGATCGAATGGTGCCGACACGGACCGCGCTACGCCTGGGTCCGGAACGTCGACGTCGCCTGGGAGACTCCTCAAGGCGAAAACCGCGGTTTCGGCGTTCGCTAGCGGCGTTACCTCACCGTCCCCGTCGGTCATTGATCCTCCTCCATGTCGTCCGACGAGATGTCCTCGAACTCCTCACCCGGAATCTTGTAGCGCTCGTCCGCCCAGGCGCCGAAATCGATCAACCGGCAACGTTCCGAACAGAACGGGCGATAGCCGTTCTCGCTGGCCCACTTGACCGGTTTGCGGCAGGTAGGGCAAGGGACGATGCGGACTGTTTCAGCCACGGCCGCTCCGCTCTTCGGTTCCCATGCCGATGAGCATAGCCGATCCACCCGGCGCGTACCGGGCCCGGCCACGTGTGGTTCAATGCAGGTTGAGCCCAAGCGAACCCAAACAAGCATGTCCCAAGCCAAGCCGAACATTCTGCTGTTCTTCACCGACGACCAACGCTTCGACACCATCCGCGCACTCGGCAACAGCGCGATCCACACCCCGAATATCGACCGCCTGATCGCGCGGGGGACGACCTTCACCCACGCCCACATCCCCTGCGGCACCCATGGTGCCATCTGCATGCCGAGCCGGGCCATGCTGCACACCGGCCGGTCGCTGTTCCACCTGCAGGACTCCGGCAGCAGCATCCCCGCCGAGCACACCATGCTCGGCGAAGCACTGCGTGGGCAGGGCTACCGCACCTGGGGAACCGGCAAATGGCACAACGGGCGGGAGTCCTTCAACCGGGGTTTCGCCGACGGCGACGAGATCATGTTCGGCGGCATGGCCGACCACTGGAACGTGCCCGTGTATCACTACGATCCGAGCGGGGCCTACGATACACGCCTGGCCTACATTCCCAACCCGCCGGCGTTCGGGAACAACGAGATCGCCTGGCGCGAGTGCGATCACATCCACGCGGGCAGGCATTCCAGCGACGGCGGTGGACTACATCGGCCGCCAGGACGGCGACGTGCCGTTCTTCGCGTACGTCTCCCTGCTCGCGCCCCATGACCCCCGAACCATGCCGGAACGTTTCCGCACCATGTATTCGCCGGAAGAGATCGCGCTGCCGCCGAACTTCCTAGGTGCACATCCGTTCGACAACGGCGGCCTGCGCATTCGCGACGAGGTGCTCGCCGAGTTTCCCCGCACGCCCGAGGAGATCCGGCGCCACATCGCCGAGTACTACGCGATGATCAGCCACCTCGACCACGAATTCGGCCGTGTTCTGGACGCGTTGGACGAGAAAGGTCTCACCGACAACACGCTTATCCTCGCCGTCGGGCAGCACGGTCTCATGGGCAAGCAGAACTGCTACGAGCACAGCGTCCGCGTGCCGCTCGTCTTCGCAGGTCCCGGCGTGCCCGAGGGATGCCGCAGCGACGCCTACGTCTACCTGCTCGATATCTACGCCACGCTTTGCGAGTTGACCGGCACGCCGAGACCCTCGAGCGTCGAAGGCCAGAGCCTCGTCGCAGCTATGAACGATCCGGCGGAGGGGGTGCGCGACTCGCTCTACTTCGCCTACATATCTTCGCAGCGGGCCGTCAAGAACCGAACCCACAAGTTGATCGAGTACGCCGTCCGCGACCGCGAGCGGCAGACCCAGTTGTTCGACCTCGAGAACGATCCGTGGGAGACGCACAACCTCGCCGAGGCCCCCGGTTCGGGGGACATCGTCGCGGAACTCCGCAACGAGTTGCTTCGGTACCGAGACGATTGGGAAGCCGGCTACACGGGACGCGGCTCGAGCTATTGGACACGTTATGGCTGAAGCCTGCTGCGCACCCGCACGGCCTGGGCGAGCGGGCATCGCCTCGCCGCCGGCTGAATCCGGTCGCGTGCCTGGAAAAGCCCTGGTCGAACTTCCCGGCGGGACCTTCCTCATGGGTTCGGAGGATGCCGATGCCAGACCGGAGGACGGCGAAGGCCCGGCGCGAGAAGTGACCGTCGACGCCTTTCGCATCGATCCCACGACGGTCACCAACGGTGGACGCCACGGGCTACCGCACCGAAGCCGAGACGTTCGGGTGGTCCTACGTCTTCCGCGGCCTGTTGCCCAGGGCGAAACAGCGCAATCTCACCGGCCGGGACATCAAGGTCTTACCGTGGTGGACCGCGGTCGAGGGCGCGAGCTGGGCGAAGCCGGAGGGACCGGGTTCCAACGTGAGAGGCCGGCTTCACCATCCGGTCGTGCACGTGTCCTGGAACGACGCCAACGCGTACTGCCAGTGGGCCGGTACCCGGCTTCCCACCGAAGCGGAATGGGAATACGCCTCCCGGGGCGGTCTAACAGGCAGACGACTGCCCTGGGGCGATGAGTTGACACCCGGGAATTACCACCGGTGCAACGTCTGGCAGGGGACGTTCCCGGAGATCAACACGCTGGACGACGGCTACCTCGGCACGGCGCCCGCCAAGTCGTTTCGACCCAACGGCTACGGGCTCTACAACATGGCCGGCAACGTCTGGGAGTGGTGCGCCGACTGGTTCAGCGCGGACTGGCACTTGAGCCATGCCCGGGACAATCCAACCGGTCCACCGAAAGGCGACCACAAGGTCCTGAAGGGCGGCTCCTACCTGTGCCACGACAGCTACTGCAACCGTTATCGTGTCGCGGCCCGCTATGCGAACACACCGGATTCCGCGACCGGCAACGCCGGGTTTCGCTGCGTGCAATCGTGAGACCGAAGCCGAACATCCTGTTCTTCTTTCCCGACCAGCACCGGGGCGACTGGACGGGTTACTTCGGCACCCCGGGCGTGAAGACCCCGAATCTCGACAAGCTCGCCGACCGGGGCCAGGTCTTCGGCAACGCCTTGACGCCTTCCCCGCTGTGTTCGCCGGCGCGGGCCTGCATGGCATCGGTCGCGCCCTACGACGCCCAAGGCGTCAAGCACAACCAGCACGACGTGGACCCGGCCGATCCCAATCTCTACCAGGCCATGCGCGATGCCGGCTACCAGGTGCTCGGGTGCGGCAAGTTCGATCTGCTGAAAGGCTCGATGGACTGGGGGGAATCCGGACAGCACGGCGAAGGCGCCGGGGCGCGGATTCGCCAACTCGGATTCACCGACGGTATCGACAACGCCGGCAAGCACGACTTCGTCATGGGCCACAGAAAGGGCCGCAGCGAACCCTTCCAGGCGTTCCTACGCGACCACGACCTGCTCGATGTCCATCTCGGGGACTACGAGCAACGCACCCACCGTGATCGAAGCAACTACATCAACACGGCACCGACGCCGCTACCGGACTTCGCCTACGGCGACAACTGGATCGCTGCCAATGGACTGAAGTTGCTGGACGCCGCGCGCGATGACAAGCCCTGGTTCCTGCAGGTCAACTTCAACGGTCCCCACGAGCCCATGGACGTGACGGCGGCGATGCAATCCCGCTGGCTCGATGCCGATCTTCCGCCACCCGTCGCCTCGAGCGAATACGATGCGAAGCAGCACAACGCGGTTCGGGCCAACTACGCGGCCATGATCGAGAATATCGACGCGCACCTCGGAAGCTACCTCGACTTCCTGGCGAGTCGGGACACCCTCGACGACACGGTCGTGATCTACGCCTCGGACCACGGCGAAATGCTGGGCGATCACGACCGTTGGGGAAAGGTCGTGCCGTACCAGCCTGCCGTGCACATCCCGCTGGTGTTCTCGGGTCCGGACATCGAAGCGAAACCCGCCTCCCACGCCTGGGTCGATCTCGTGGACGTTGCCGCGACGATCCTGCACTTTGCCGGCGCAAGCTCGCCCAGCAGCAAGGGACAGGTATTGACGAACGGTTCGCTGGCGTCGCGGAAAGCGATCGGCCTCGGCGCTTGGCGTGCGATTTTCGAAGACGGGATGAAGTACGTGCACAACTTCGACCCCGAATCCGGCCCTCGATCGTCCAGTGGCGAATTCGATCCCGCACCCACGGCGTCGGCTTTGCTCTACGACCTTGACAACGACCCGGGAGAACGCGACAACCTCATGGCCGACAAACCCGGAACCGCCCATAGTCTGCGCGAGGCTCTGCTCGAGGCGGTGGAGGCGAACAATGTCTGATAGCTATCGACGAATCGAGGTCGAGCCGCTGACACCGGGAATCGGTGCCATCGTGCACGGGGTCGACCTCGGCTCCCCCTTGGACGACGGACTGTTCCAGGAGATCCACGATGCGTGGATGCGCCACCTCGTGCTGTTCATGCGCGACCAGCACATGTCGCCGGCCCAGCATCTCGCCTTCGGCCGACGGTTCGGAGATCTTCACATCCACCCCGCCGCACCCTATGCCCACGACGACCCGGCACTGATGGTGATCCACACCGACAAGGACTCGCGGCGCAACAACGG
>JAGWBM010000039.1:16303-17704 GCA_021295895.1 Pseudomonadales bacterium | reverse complement strand
TCCGGGAGTTGCTCAACGGTCTAACGGCCCGACACGAGTCGAACTACGCCGGCTACTACGGCGACCACCCTGGGCAGCGGGAATGGCCGCGCGCTTCCCACCCGGTGGTCCGTACGCATCCGGTGACGGGGCGCAAGGCGTTGTACGTGAACGCCGGTTTCACCCGCCGCATCGAGGGGTTGCGCCGCCCGGAGAGCGACGCGCTGCTCGGTTTTCTGGTTGAGCATGCCAAGAACCCCGCGTACCAGTGCCGGTTCCGGTGGGAACCGTACTCCGTGGCGATGTGGGACAACCGCTGCGTCCAGCACATGGCGGTCTGGGACTACTACCCCGAGACCCGCAGCGGCCTGCGCGTCACCGTCAAGGGCGACCGACCCTTCCATTGAATCCAAGCCTGGAGTAGACGTATGAGTGATCGAACGGAACTGCACCTGCACGAACAACTGATGCTGCTCGCACTCCGCGACGAAAAAGGCACGCTGGAGTCGAAGGCGTCGATGTACGCCTATGCCCTGGGCGGGGCGATTCTCGCCGAGTTGAGCCTCGCAAATAGAATCCGGATCAGCCCCGACAAGAAGGCCTTCGTCGACCTGGTGGATCGATCTTCCCTCGGCGAACCGGTCCTGGACGAATGCCTCGCCAAGGTCGCCGATGCCAAGCGGCGCGCGCGGGCGACTACGTGGGTGCAGCGTTTCTCCCAGGTCAAGCGGTTGCGGCACCGGGTTGCCCAGGGGCTTTGCCGTCGCGGCATCCTGCGCGACGACGAGGACAAGGTGCTGCTCGTCTTCACCCGCAAGCTGTATCCCACCATCGATCCCATACCGGAGCGACGCCTGGTCGAACGGCTCCGGACGGCGGTGTTCAGCGACTCGCGTTCCCTGGATCCCGAGACGGTCATCGTGGTTGCGCTGGCGAACGCCACCGGGCTGCTGCCGATCCACTTCGACAGGAAGGACCTCAGAAGGCGCAAACGGCATCTCAAGCGCGTTACCGAGGGAACCATGGCGGGCACGGCCGCCCAACAAGCCGTCCTCGCGGCGCAGCAAGCCGCCGTGGCAGCGGTCGTCGCGGCAAGCTCCGCGGCGGCGGTCAGCGCGTCCTCGTAGGGGACGGCTTGTCCCGTCCCGTGCCGGCGAAACCGCGCGTTCCAGTGCGCTCGACGCTGGCGAATGAAGCCGCGCAGTACGGGGCATAACGGCCGTTTGGCACACCGACCGGAAAGGAAGGAAAAGATGGGCTACAGACTAGCGACCTTCGGCGCGACGGCGCTGGCGATGTTCATGCTAACCGCCTGCACCACGCAGACCGCCGCGCCCCCGCCGCCGCCGGAGCCCACGATGGACATCATCACCGCCGCCGCTCAAGGCAACATCGCGGAACTGGCGGCGAACAAGCATGCGG
>JAGWBM010000039.1:15634-16232 GCA_021295895.1 Pseudomonadales bacterium | reverse complement strand
GACAACGGCGCGAACGTCAACGCCTTGAACGGCGACGGCGGCACCGCACTCAATGCCGCGGCATTCCTGGGGCGTGCGGCGGTCGCCAAGGTGCTGATCGACGGCGGCATCGATACGTCCATTAGGAACTGGGAGGGTCAGTCGGCGGCCGATCTCGCAGTGTTCGACTTGGATGCCACCGAGTATATCGCCATCACCCAGGTTCGACCCGCGGTCGCGGGATTGCTACACCTGGAGGTCGACCGGGACACCGTGGAGTCCGGCCGCGCGAAGATCATCGCCATGCTGGGCGGCGGCTCGTCGGGCGAAGGGTCCGGCGGTGGATAGGAAGAACTGGCCTATGCGATCCTGACCGACGATGCCGCTGTGGCGAAAGCGGCGCTTGGCGCGGGCACCGATCCGAATTCACGGGATCCCGATTTAGGCAGCACGCCGCTGATCTTCGCCGCGCTGATGTGCCGCGCCGAGATCGCCAAGGTGCTTCTCAACGCCTCCCCAAACATCAACCTATTTGTGACACGGCACACTAGGTAACCTCTGATCAAGTCCGTCCATGGACTTGATCAGGAGCAAAACAAAAGCGCGGTTTTGTTTTGCT
>JAGWBM010000039.1:0-15429 GCA_021295895.1 Pseudomonadales bacterium | reverse complement strand
CACACTAGCGCAGGAACAATTCCACCGCCGGGTTGCCCGTCTCTTCCCAGTAACGGTAGCCGATGCGATCGAGATACGTGGCGAGGCTTGCGCGGTCCGCCGGCTGTGCCTCGAAACCGGCGAGCACCCGGCCCCAGGCGGCGCCGTGGTTGCGGTAATGGAACATTGTGATGTTCCAATGGCTGCCCAGCCCGTTGAGGAAGCGCAGCAGTGCACCCGGTCGCTCGGGGAACTCGAACCGGTAGAGCAGTTCCGGCTTCCGGCCGAAAGCGCGGCCACCGACCATGTGCCGGACATGCAGCTTGGCGGCCTCGTTGTCGGTCATATCGGTTACCCGGTAGCCGGCGCCTGCCAGACCCTCCGCCACGCCATCCCGGGTCTCGTCCAGCCCGATCTGCAGGCCGACATAGACATGGGCTTCCTCATCCGTTGCATAACGGTAGTTGAACTCCGTCACGCCGCGTTTGCCGAGAGCGCGGCAGAATCGGCGAAAGCTGCCTTTCCGTTCGTCGATGGTGACGCCGAAGATGGCTTCCCGATGCTCGCCCAGCTCGGCACGCTCCGAGATGTGCCGCAACCGGTCGAAGTTGACATTGGCACCGCTCACCACCGCGACGTAGCGCTTGCCCGTGATGCGCGGGTGTTCCTCCGCGAATTTCTTGAGCCCCGCAACGGCCAGCGCGCCGGCGGGCTCGGCAATCGATCGGGTGTCATCGAAGACGTCCTTGATGGCGGCGCAGATCTCGTCCGTCGTGACCGTTGCGACCTCGTCCACGCAGTCCTTCGCGATCCTGAACGGCGCGAGACCGGCCTGGGCGACGGAGACGCCGTCGGCGAATACGTCCAAGGTCTCCAGCGGCAACCGCACGCGCCGTCCCGCCTTGAGGGCGGCCGCCAGGCAGGCGGACCCTTCGGCCTCGACACCGATGATCCTGGTTTCGGGGCGCAGATACTTGACGTAGGCGGCGATTCCCGCGATCAACCCGCCGCCGCCCACCGGGACGAAGATGGCGTCCGGCCCGGGGTGTTGGTTCATAATCTCCATGCCGACCGTGCCCTGGCCGGCGATGACGTCCGGGTCGTCGTACGGATGCACGAGAACGTAGCCCCGACTTTTTGCGAGCTTGACGGCGTGGTCGGCGGCCTGCTGGTAGGTGTCTCCCTGGAAGACGATGTGGGCACCCAAGCTGCGCACCGAGTCGACCTTGATGCTGGGCGTATTTCGGCCCATCACGATGTGGGACTTGATACCGAGTTTCTGCGCCGCGAGCGCAACGCCCTGGGCGTGATTGCCGGCCGACGCGGCCACTACCCCGCGTGCTCGATCACTCGCCGACAACCGCGCCATCTTGTTGTAGGCCCCGCGCAGCTTGAACGAAAAGACCGGCTGCAGATCCTCGCGCTTCAGCGCGACCCGGTGATCCAGACGCGCCGAGATATTGGGAGCGTCCTGCAGCGGCGTCTCGACGGCGATGTCGTAGACGCGCGAAGCGAGGATCCTCTTGACGACCTGTTCCAGCATGAGAAGGGAGCGATCAGGTTCCCGGCACCGTCGACGCCTCGATCTTGTGGCCGTCCAAGTCGACCACGAAACATCCGTAGTAGTCGTCGCCGTATTCCGGACGGGGGCCCGGCGCACCGTCGTCCCGCGCGCCGGCCGCCAGAGCAGCCTCGTGGAACGCGTGAACCGCTTCCTTGCTTGGCGCGATAAAGCTGAAGTGGATGCCGTTGCCCGGACTGGCGGGGCCGCCGTCGAGGGGTCGTTGAACCCAGAACTCCGGGAAGTACTTGCCGTAGGCCACCGCCGCTCCCACCACCTCGTGTTGGCGCTTCGCGTCCACCGTCGCGAGTACGACATCGTAGAACGCCGTCGCGCGGTCCAAGTCGTTCACGCCAATGGAGACGTGGCTCAGGATGCTGGGTATGTCCATCGGTGTTGACATGACGGCCCATAAAGCCGCGCAGTATGGGGCATAATGGCTGTTTGCACACTGATCGGAGAGGAAGGAACAATGGCCCATAGATTCACGACCTTCGCCACGACAACCCTGGCGCTCGTTGTGCTGGCCGCCTGCGCGACGCAGCCCGCTGAGCCGCCGCCCCCGCCGCCGGAGCCCGATCCCCCCACCGTGGACGTTTGGACCGCCGCTGGCGAAGGCAACATCGCCCAACTCGAGGCCCACAAGCATGCGGGTACGGATCTCGACGGCCTAGCCCCCGAGCTACAGACCACCCCGCTTACCATCGCCGCGGTCACCGGCCAACTGGAAGCCGCCCAGTGGCTCCTCGACAACGGTGCCAATGTGAATGCCACCAGCGGCAACGGCGGCAACGCTCTGAGTGCCGCCGCGTTTCTCGGACAGGCCGGGATTGCCAAACTCCTGATCGACGCGGGGATCGATACGGCGGCGCGGGACTTCGAGGGGAACTCGGCGGTCGACGTGGCCCAGACCCCCTGGGACATGACCGAGTACATCGCGGCCATGCTTCAACTCGACGTCGAACGGGAGACCGTGGAGGCGGGACGCGCCGAGATCATCGCCATGATCAGTGGGTCCGACGGTGGCTCGTCCGGCGGTGGATTCGAGGAACTTGCGTTCGCCATCGTCAACGACGACGCCGCGGCGGTGAAGTCCGCCCTCGCCGGCGGTGCCGACGTCAATTCGCGGAATCCCGACATGGGCAGCACGCCGTTGATCGTCGCCGCATTCCTGGGCCGTGCCGAGATCGCCAAGATGCTGCTTGCGGCGGGGGCCGACATCCACGCGATGGACAACAACGGCACCAACGCGCTGGGGGTTGCCGAACTCGATTGGCAGACCACCGAGGACATCGCTGCGGCACTGCAGATTCCCCTGACGGACCCCGAGGCCATCAAGAAGGGCAAGGCGCAGATCGCGGAGATGCTCCGCGCCAAGATGTAAGACGCGAACGCCTTGTGGTCGACCGCCGGTTGCGCTCTCGTGGCGAGATGCACGCCCGGCGCGTTTCGAGCCGATGAAGGTCGATCAGAGTGATAGGAGGAACCCTTGGCTGACGCACTGCAAAACGCCTACCAAGCGCTGTCCGCGAGAATCGGGGAGGCCGGTACGCCGAGCGACTGGTTCGAGGTCACCCAGGAGCGCATCAACGACTTCGCCGACGTGACCCTGGATCACCAGTGGATCCACATCGACGAGGAACGCGCCAAGGCCGGGCCGTTCAGGACCACCATCGCCCACGGCCACCTGACGTTGTCGTTGATGGGCCACCTGCCGCGGGCGGTGGCCGAGAGTGCGCCGCGCCTCGAAGGCCAGAAAATGGGCATCAACTACGGCTTCGACCGGGTGCGGTTCCCGTCACCGGTGCCAGTGGGCGCCCGCATCCGCACCACCAGCACCTTGAAACGAGTGGAAATCAAGGGCGGCATGATCGAGACGATGAACGAGGTCGTCATGGAGGTCGAAGGGCAGGACAAACCTTGCTGTGTTGCCGAGAGCCTAGCGCGGTTGGTGTTCTAGCGGGAATCCACGGCCCTCGTCATCGTCTCCCCACTCGGGCAGTCACTCCTCTTCGCGCTGCCGGGCGATCCCGTCGCGGAGCATTGCCGCGACTTCGGCATCGCTGAAGCCGATGTCTCTCAGCACTTCGGTTGTGTGCTCGCCGACGCCCGGCGCGAGTTGGGGCGTGCGTTTCTCCGCGCCGCTCATCCCGAACGGGCTGTTGACCGTGTAGGCGTAGAAGTGGTCGCCGGGTTCGACCTCGGTCAGTACATCGTTGGCGTACATCTGCTCGTCGTTGATGACTTCCGACATGGTCTGCGCGACGGAGTAGGTGACGCCGGCCGCATCGAGTCGCTCGCGCCAGCCTTGTACGGTGTCCGAGGCGAACGCCGCGACCAGCAGATCGTAGAGATCCTCCCGGTGCTCGTAGCGGGCGGCACGATCCGCGAAACGCGCCTCGTCGATCCA
This sequence comes from Pseudomonadales bacterium, assembly GCA_021295895.1. GTDB lineage: Bacteria > Pseudomonadota > Gammaproteobacteria > Pseudomonadales > Azotimanducaceae > VXYL01. The sequence continues at coordinate 11,479 of JAGWBM010000039.1, read as the reverse complement.
CTCCGGGTGGCCGAGGGCAACCGCGAACTTCGGCCATTCCTTCTCGTGGTTGAGAATGCTGAGCAGGATCGTGCGGTCGTCGCTCGTTCGGTAGGTTGTGGCCAGCGGCGCGCGGCTCACGTCTTCCGGTGATCGCTTCTCCGACACGTCGAAGCCAATCAGTGCCCCCTGGATCATCATGCAGTGGGACCAGGCGCCGTTGGCCAGCAGCGAGGTATGCACGTGGGCGCCCTCGCCGGTCTTCTGTCGACGGTAGAGCGCCGCCATGATGCCCCCGAATAGCGACATGCTGGTCGGGTGGTCGCCCATACCCGGGGACGACACGGCGGGTTGTGACCCGGGTTGGCGGACGAAATCCATGAGCCCGCTTCGAGCCCACCATCCCGTGGCGTCGAAGCCGGTACGGTTCGCATCCGCGCCGTTCAAGCCGTAGGAGTTGACCTGTCCGTATATCACCGACTCGTTCATGGCGCGGACATCGGCGTAGGCGAGCCTGAGGCGCGCGAGCAACTCCGGCCGGTAGTTGGTGACTACGACGTCCGAGCGCCGGATGAGCCGATCGATGGCATCCCGGCCGGCCGCGTTGGTGAAATCGATCGCGAGGCTGCGCTTGTTGCGCGAGTCCTGGTCCCAGAAGAAATTCGGGTACTCCGCGAGGACGCCGCCGAGCAACGTGCGGTAGGGATCGCCGTCCAACGGCTCCACCTTGACCACATCCGCGCCGAAGTCCGACATCACCGTCGCGGCCGCAGGGCCGGCCACATACGAGCCAATGTCCAATACCTTGATGTCGCTTAGGAACATCCCATTCCGTGGTCCGAGACGATCGGGCGAGCATAGCGCGCCCACTAGCCGCAGTTGACCTTACCGCAATCTGACGATTGTGCGCCGCGCCGGTGAACTCGAACACCGCCGCCATGCACGGCCCTCACACTATCGGAAAAATTCGCGTGGTAGGCTTGCCCGCTCATTTTTTCGACCTGCCGGGGAACCCGGCATCCGGAGCAATGCACATGAGACTCATCAAACCGCTCGCGGCGGTCGCCTTCGCCACCCTCGTTGCGGCGTACGCAACGGCCGTCGCCGCCGAAGAACCCTCCGACGCCAAGTCGACCGCCACCCAAGTGGCCAGCGTGGAAGGCATCACCGAATACCAGCTCGACAACGGGTTGCGGTTCCTGCTCTTCCCCGACCCGGGCAAACAGCAGATCACCGTCAACATCACCTACCTGGTTGGCTCCCGCCACGAAGGATACGGCGAGACCGGCATGGCGCACCTGCTCGAACACCTGGTCTTCAAAGGCACGCCGAACCACCCCGACATTCCGGCCGAACTTACCGAACGCGGCGCTTCGCCCAACGGCACGACCGGTTTTGATCGCACGAATTACTTCGAGACGTTCCCAGCCACCGACGACAACCTCGAGTGGGCTCTCGATCTCGAGGCGGACCGGATGATCAACTCCTTCATCGCCGCCGAGGACCTCGAGTCCGAAATGACCGTGGTCCGCAACGAATGGGAACGGGGCGAAAACAGCCCATTCAGCGTACTGCAGAAGCGCGTCCTCGCCACGGCGTTCACCTGGCACAACTACGGCAATCTGCCGATCGGTGCCCGGGCCGACATCGAAAACGTGCCGATCGACCGGCTGCAGGCGTTCTATAGGAAGTACTACCAGCCGGACAATGCCGTACTCGTGGTTGCCGGCAAGTTTGAACCGGAACGCGCCATCGAGTTGGTCGAGGAGAAGTTCGGCGCGATCCCGCCTCCCGACCGAACCGGGCCAAACCAACTGTTCGCCACCTACACGGCCGAGCCCGCCCAGGACGGCGAGCGCACGGTCACGCTCCGACGCGTGGGCGATGTCCAACTCGCGCTCGCCGCGTACCACACCCCGGCGGGATCCCACGAAGACTACCCCGCCCTGCAGGTCATGGCGTACGTGCTCAGCACCCAACCGGCGGGAAGGCTCTACAAGAACGTCGTCGAGCCCGGCCTCGCCGCCGGTTCGTCCGCATTCGCTTTCCAGCAACGGGAACCGGGCGTGCTCATGGCCAATGTACAGGTGCGCCAGGAGGACGACCTTGTCAAGGCGACCGAGGCGATGCTCGACACTCTGCACAGCTTGGTCGATGAGCCGCCCACCGAAGAAGAAGTGGAGCGCGCCAAGTCCAACTTCGCCGCCAATTTCGAACTCGGCTTCAACAACCCCAACTCGATCGGCCTGCAGCTCAGCAATTGGGCGGCGATGGGCGACTGGCGCTTGATGTTCCTGCATCGGGACCGCCTGACCGAAGTGACACCCGAGGACGTCGTCGCCGTCGCGGAGAAGTACCTCAAGCCGTCAAACCGCACGATTGGCTACTTCTACCCCACCGAGCAAACGCCGCCCCGGGCCGAGATTCCCCCGACCCCCGATGTCGCCGCCCTGGTCGGCGACTACAAGGGCAAGGAAGCGGTTGCCGCCGGCGAGGCATTCGAACCCACGCCCGAGAACATCGCGGCACGAACCACGATCGTCACCTTGTCGAACGGTGTCGAGGTGGCGCTCCTGCCCAAGGAGAACCGCGGCGATGCGGTGACCGCGAGCTTCACCTTCCGCCACGGCACGGAGGCGTCGCTGATGGGTAAGGACACCGCGGCTGGACTAGCGGGCTCGATGCTCATGCGCGGCACCACCAAGCGGTCGCGCCAGGAGATAAACGACGAGTTGATCCGCCTGAAGGTTGCCGGCGGAGTGAACGGCGGTGTGCTTTCGGTCGGCGGTTCGGCGACCACCGTGCGCGAGAACCTGCCGGACGCGATTCGGCTCGCCGCGGAGATCCTGCGCGAGCCCTCCTTCCCCGCCGAGGAGTTCGAATTGCTGCGGGAACAAAACCTCGCCGGCATCGAATCCCAGATGTCCGACCCGCAGAGTCTGGCCAGCAATGCGTTGAACCGGCACGTCAACGCCGCATACGACAAGGACCACGTCTACTACACGCCGACGTTCGACGAGCAGATCGAGCGCTACAAGGACGTCACCGTCGAGCAGGCAAAGGAATTCTGGGCCTCGTTCTACGGTGCCGAAGGCGGCACGATCTCGGTCGTGGGCGACTTCGACCCGGACGAGATCGTGCCGGTTCTCGAGGAAGCGTTCGGCGACTGGAAGGCCAAGGAGGCATACGCCCGGGTGGATCGACCCTACGTCGACGTTCCCGCCGCCATCGTCGATATCGAGACCCCCGACAAGTCCAACGCCATGATGTTCGCATTCCAGCGAATGCAGATGCGCGACGACCACCCAGACTATCCTGCGATGGTGATCGGAAACTACATGCTCGGCGGTGGATTCCTGAATTCTCGGCTCGCCACGCGGATCCGTCAGCAGGACGGCCTGTCCTACGGGGTGGGTTCGGGCTTCAGCGCCGGTTCCATCGACGAGATCGGCACCTTCAACGGCTACGCCATCTTCGCCCCCGAAAACGGCGACAAGGTGGTCGCGGCCTTCAAGGAGGAAGTCACCAAGGTTCTGGAAGAAGGCTTCACCGCGGAGGAGGTGGACGCGGCCAAGCGCGGCTGGCTCGATGCCGCCCAGCGGCAACGATCAAACGATTCAACGGTGGCAGGCATCCTGAACAGCAACCTGTTCCTGGACCGCGACATGTCGTTCATCGCCAAGCGGGAGGCGGCGGTCGCGGCGCTCACCGCGGCGGACATCAACGCGGCGTTGAAGCGTCACCTCGACCTCGACCGGATGTCCATCTTCCGGGGCGGCGACTTCGCCAACAAGCTGCCCAAATAGGACCAGCTCGCTCGTTCCTGCGACGACCCTTGGGTCGTTGCGGGAACGCGCTTCCTCTTTGCGCCTTCCGGGCGCGAGGTTCGCCACGACCGACCCCGACAAGGCAGCTCGCTACCGGGATACGCTGGCCGAACGGTAAGGCAAGATGTTAGCCAGGTGAGGTGATTGCAGGCCCCGGCCTTGCGCGGCACAATCCAAGACCATGTGGATCAGGTTAGCGTTCGTCGGACTCGTTGGCGTTGGTTTCGGCGTCCTCGTGGGGTTGGCGTTCCAAGATGAGAAACCGCCTATCCCGGATACCCACAAAGACGAAGCAACGCGCGTGGCGGCACCCTCGGAGTCGGGACACCCTCCAGCAACCCCGACGAAAACAACGCTCTCCGCCGATCTCTACGGAGACGCGGAGGACTTTCACGCCATCTGGCTGGACGCGCTCGACGAACCCGCCTTCCGATTGGCCGTCGAACGTCTCAGTGAAGTCGCACGGGCGTGGGCCAAAGAAGACCCGGTCGCAGCGATAACAGCGGCAGCAGACGGGGGCGATCTGATCGGGGTTGCCGTTCAAAGCGAGGCAATCCGCGTTTGGACCGAGACGGATTCGACTGGTGCGACCACTTGGCTATCGCAACAAGAACCGTCGCCAACCCTACGCTATCAAGCGTTGGCCGTAATGAGCGGGCTCGTGACTGGCAGCGTTGCCGGTGCGCTCTCGCGACTTGAGTCGATGCCGGACGGGGTCCGTGAACATGCCGAACAAGGCCTCGCCCAGGCGCTGCTGACACCAACGGCCGCATTCGGCAGCGAAGACATCGACCTCGTGGTCGACTGGCATTCGACCCTGGAGCCGGACAACGATCTCACGATGATGCTCTCGATGGCGCTAACGAAGCGAGAACCCGAACGTGCTCTTGCCTGGGCGCTGTCCCTAACCGGCGACCGACGACAGGCGGCAGTAAAAGGTGCCTTTCTCAGCCTGGCGGCGGATGATCGCGAGCTTGCCAAACGACTGGTCGGCGAGATGCATGGTCAGGATCGCCTCGAAGCAGCGAGAACAGTCCTTCATGCCGAAGTGGACGATGTCCCCCGGACGGCGCTTGCCTGGGCGCTGTCATTCGAGTCCGAGACCCACCGCATCGAGTTGGCCAACAGCGTGCTGTATTCCTGGTGCCGCAAGGATCCCGATGCCGCCGTGGCCGAACTGGTGGATTTGCCCGCCGGGCGATTGCGAGACAAGGTCGCCGAGTCCGCCGCGGTTACCGTCCTAATCGAGAGACCCGATTTGGCAGAGCGCTTGTTCCAGATCATCGAATCGCACGAGGGCCGCCGACTTGTAGGCCTGATGCTCCATCGGTTCAACAGGATCGAGGGGGATTCTGAAAAAGCCGCGTATTACCGGGAAGAGTTGAGCAAACTGTAGCGGACGGGCTTGTCCCGTCCCGCCGCCGAGGGCAACCGGGGCATCCCGATGGGCGACGCCTCGTGGCACGAAACCGGTATCGCCCAGTCGATTCGACCATGCGTCCCGCTACGCTATAGCGTCGAGAAATCCGGTTTCCGCTTCTCCCGGAACGCCGCCACGGCTTCCCGATTGGCAGGCCTGCCCTGTAGCTTTCGGATGGTGGCGTTTTCGGTTTCGATCACGACCTTGAGGTGTTCCCGACCCGGTCCGGTAATCAGGCGCTTGGCTTCGGCCAGGGATTCGCTCGGCAACGCAGCGAGTTTCGCGGCTTGGGCCTGCACGGTGTCAAGAAAGCCATCGTCCGCGTAGACATCGAGTACGAGTCCGGCCGCCTTGCACTCGGTGGCGTTCATCCACTCCGAACTCATCAGGAACCACATCGCGCGCTGCCGCCCCATGAGTGCCGGAAAGGTCACCGTGCTGCCGGCTTCCGCGACCAGCCCAAGCTCGGAAAACGGCGCCCGCAATTGGGCACTCTCGGCCATGTAGGCCAAGTCCGCAAGACCGGCCAGCGTCGCGCCCAAGCCGACGCCGAGACCGTTGATGGCAAGTACGAACGGCTTGGGGAAGTCCACGACGGTTCTCAGGAATCCGCGGATACCGTGCTTCGGCGGGACCGCCGTTCGCGCGGACTGAGACAGGTCGGCGCCCGCGCTGAACGCCCGACCGGTGCCGGTCAGCACCAGTACCCGGCAAGCGTCCTCGTACCCCGCGGCCAACAGCGCTTCGGTAACCTCGTCGTATTGCTGATTGTCCCAGGCGTTCAGCACTTCGGGCCGGTTCAGTGCGATCGTACGCACGCCATCCTTGTCAGTGACGATCAACATGCTTGCCTTCCCGGGTCAAAGCGGCAGATCACCGACCGCGTGGTTGACGCTACCGGTCTCGTTGTAGGAACGCATCACCATCTCCGCGATACGCATCAGGTGGACCTCGTCGGAACCGTCGGCAATACGGGACCAACGCGCCTGGATCAGCATCTGCGCCAAGGGCGAATCGTTGGAATAGCCCAGCGCACCATGGACCTGAAGCGCCCGGTCTACTGTCTTCCACAACGTGTTCGCGACGTGATGCTTGGCCATCGACACTTCCGCGCGGAAATCCATGCCATTCTCGATCTTGTAGGCGGCGTGCAGGACCATCAGCTTCGAGGAATATAGCTCCAGCGCACTCTCCGCCATCATCCACTGAATGCCCTGCTTCTCCGACAGAAGGGAGCCGTGGGCATAACGCTTCTGGGCACGGTCGACCAGCATTTCCAGCGCCTGCTCGATAGTGCCGAGCCAACGCATGCAGTGGGCGAGTCGGGCCGGACCGAGCCGCACCTGGCCGAGTTTGTGGCCACCGCCTTGCTCGCCGAGCATGTTGGCGTGGGGCACGCGTACGTCGTTGTAGCGGATCTCGGGATGGCCGCCACCACCGCCCATGGTCGAGATGTCGCGTACGATCTCGAAACCGGGCGTGTCGGTGGGCACGATGAATGCGCTATTGCGCGCCTGGGCGATCTCGGCATCGGGATCGGTCTTGGCGATGACGATAGCGAAGTCGGCACCATGGGCACCGGACGTGAACCACTTGTGGCCGTTGATGACCCACTCGTCGCCGTCGCGCACCGCGCTAGTCTGGATCTGGGTGGGATCCGAGCCCGCGACCTCCGGCTCGGTCATCGAGAAGCAGGAGCGCATGGTTCCTTCGCACAGGGCCTTCAGCCACTTCTCTTTCTGCTCGTCGGTGCCGAAGTGCAGAAGCGTGTGCATGTTGCCCTCGTCGGGCGCCTGACAGTTGATGAGGTACGGCCCCATGTTGGTCTTCACCGCTTCCGCCGACATGGCCGCGACCGCCGTCACACCGAGGCCCATGCCGCCCCATTCCTCCGGCATGTGGGGTGCCCAGAGGCCCTGGTCCCGGGCCGTCTGGCGCAGGTCCTTGATGGCCTGGCGCCACTCGTCGCCGGAGGCCCGTCGGCTCGACAGTTCCGCCATCTTCGGCCGGGCAACATCGCCCATGAAGCGCTTGACGAGCAGCCGGGCCTCCTCCACCTCGTCGGAGAATGTAAAGTCGATTGCCATGGTTGCTGATCCTCGGGTCGTTCCTCATCGAGCATACATGAGGAGTCGACCCGGACAACAAACCGGGTGAATTGGAGGAGCGCGATGCAGGTTGTGAAGGTCTACACGGGAGACGATGGCCGCTCCCATTTCGAGGATGTCGTCATCCCGCTCGCCCACACTGGGTCCATCGGCCGGATCTCGGAGCTAATCCGCGGTCCCGGGGTCATGTTCCGCGAAGTCGGTGGCGACTACGACATCGATTTCCATAACGCCCCGCGCCGCCAATTCGTCGTGAACCTGACGGGCGCAGTGGACATCGCCATAGGCGACGGCACCGTGCGGCGCCTCGGCCCAGGCGACATTCTCCTAGCGGAAGACACGCACGGCGAGGGCCATACCAGCCGGGCGGTAGACGGCGAGCCCCGGCAGTGCCTCTTCATTCCGATCGACGACGATGTTGTCCTATAGCGGACGTGTGTTCTACCCGCCCGGGGCCTGTGGTGCATTTGATAAGGATTGATGACCGATGCTTGGTGCTCCCGCCGAGTATCACGTCCATCTGACCGCCCCCATTCAACATCACGTCTCCGGCTGACGGGCAACTAGGCCTGGCCACTTCATGGCCACGACCGCCAAGACCAATAGTCCTTCCACGGCGACGATCGTGCAGGCCGCGCTGGCGCCAAACCAGGATGCGAGCAATCCGAGATGGGCCAAGCCGATCGGACCGCTGCCGATGCATACGGACAGGAGCCCCATCATCTGCCGCCTGTTCTCGAGCGGGGTGTTGAGGAGCACCAGTGCGCTTTGCATCGCCGCGAACGCCGCCATCGAGACGCCGAGCAGGAATAACACTGCGCCCGAGAGGACCGGCAGCAGCGAGTGGGCGAAGATGGTCGCCGCAACCAGGTAGACGAAAACGCCGAGGAAATAGAGGAACCGGTACTGGCGGTTGCGGGCGAACGCCGCCAGCGCCACTGCGCCGAGCAGGGAACCCAGGCCTTCCATGCTCGCAAGGACACCCACTTCGAACGGTGCCAGGAACAGCTTGCCGGCGCCGAACACCGGCACCATCGAAATGATCGGAAAGCCCCAGACATTGAACACCACGGTGACCGCGAGAACTCCCTGCAGCACCGGGATCCGGCGCAATACCCGCAAGCCGTCCCGGATACGGTGGGCAACGTTCCCCTCGTTCGCGGGCCGGTGCCCGGCGATAGGCGGCAGACCGAGGAGAATCAGAAACGCCAAGGCGTAAGCCGCCGCGGTCAAAAGGAACGCGCCCTCCATGCCGGCCACGGCGTACAACGTTCCTCCCAACAGCGGACCGATCATGCGAGTTCCGGAACTGGCGACCGTGTCGAGGCTCATCGCCGCACCGAGCCGACCACTGCCAACGGCATCGGCAAGCAGGGTGCGACGGACGGGGAAGTCGACGACCCAGGCGAGCCCCGCAACAAACGCGCCGACCCCAACTTGCCAAACCGTCAACCGGTCGACGTAGGCGAGGCTCCCCAGGACTCCGGCGACACAGAACATCAACGCGAGCGTCGTCAGAAGGATCTTCTTGCGGTCAAATCGGTTGGCGATCTCCCCACCGAACGCCCCGAACAGCCCCATCGGCAGCATGCGCAACATCAACATCGCGGCCACCAGCGACGCCGAGCCCGTGACTTCGAAGACGAAGATGCCCACCGCCAACATCTCCAGCCACCGGGCGGTGGCCGCGAAGGCACCGGCGAACCACAGGCGCAGAAAGTTCCCGTCCGCGATCAGCGGTCGTCGGGCGGGCGGCGATGGGTGCGCGTCGGTCAATCGGCGACCACAGCGCGGTCAGGCTCGGGCCGATTCGTGCATCGACTCGACGGGGAGATATTCCGCAACGACGTCTAGCCTGCGTTCGATCAACTCGCCGTCCCGGGTCCACAACGCGTGGGCATCGACTCGCGCCTTGGTCTTGATCACGCGATATCCGGCCGACGTGATCACGACCGCGCAGTGGTTGTCGATCCCTAGGCCACGCCCGCCCTTGCGACGCATCATGTCGCGAAAGTCCCGACGCCGGGGGACGCCGTAGGTGCGACCGTTGTAGTGCGGGCAGACCATCCCCCTCACGAGACCCAGGCCCGTCACCGCGATGTAGTCCCACTGTTCTCGGTCGTAGTAGGCCATGGAGTCGCTGTGGCCCCGCTCGAACCAGCAAATCGCCCCGGCACTGACCCCGCAAAGCACCGCCCCCCGGTCAAACGCATCGCGAAGTAGGTCATCCACGCCGAGACGACGCCAACGTCGCATCATCTTGAGGGTGTTGCCGCCGCCCACGTAGACGATATCGGCAGCCTCGATCTTGTCGCGGACCGCCGCCGGATCCGGCGTACGGTCAAGCAGTAGTAGCTCATCGGTGACACAGCCGTAGGTGTCGCGGTAGGCGCTGTGGAAGTGCTCGCAGTAGCTCTCGGAGTCGCTGCTCGCAGTGGGCACGAAGAGCGCCCGCGGGTTAGACCTACCCGTCATGGCGATGATCTCGCGGTCGATCGGTTCGGTCGCCAGGTCGCGAATGCTCCCGCCACCGATTGCGACGATGGTGCCCATCCAAGTCGTCCGAGGTAGGTGAAGGCGATAGAGTGCAGGAAGGACGTCGTCGCGGAAAGCGCCACAAGAACCACCCTGGCAACCCGTCGGACTTTCGGTGAAATCGCCGATCAGTCCGACGGGGTGGTAGGTTCGGTTTCGGGTAGGGGACAATGTCGGCCTCGTTCGGCATCCCCTACAACCGGAAAATCCCATGACCGCATCCGCCAAGGATATGATCATCGGCGCCGTCGCCCTGATCGTGATCGCTTCCCTATTCGTCGTCATCGACTTCGTCGAAGTCGGGTTCAACCTGACCCGCGACCAGAAAGGTTGGAACCTCGACGAGATCGTCGCGGCCGTTCCCGCCCTGCTGCTCGTCACCGCGTGGTTCGCCTGGCGTCGGTGGCGCGAGAGCGCGCAACTCAACGGCGAACTGGCCCAGACCGTGGCCGAGCTCGAGGACGCCATCACCGGTCGTCGCGAGATGGAGGAGCAACTCCGCGAGGCTTACAAGATGGCGGCGATGGGCACCTTGGCGGGCGGCTTGTCGCACGAACTCAACAACGTGCTGCAACCCGTCATCACCCTCGCCCAGTTCGGTTTGGACCGCGACCACGTGTCCGAACAGGAGCGCAAGGCGGAAATGACCCAGGTGCTAAGGGCCGCCGAACGCGGTGCCGAGATCGTCAAGAACGCGTTGGCGCTGGCACCCGGCGGGAGCCGCGAGACCGACGACGTCGAGCCCTGGGGCTATCTCGGTGAGGTCGCGGCCCGCGCGAGGCGGAACGTGGGGCCAAACGTCGAGGTCGATGTCCGCGTCGGTTCCCGCCGTGGCGAGATTCGCGTCAACCGGGTGGAACTCGACGAGGCCTTGAACAATCTGCTCACCAACGCGGCCGAAGCGGTGAACTACGCGGGCAAGATCGCGCTTGCCGTCGAAACCGTCGAGGTCGACGCCGAATCTGCGCGTGTCCGGGGGATGGTGCCGGGCGACTATGTTCGGATCACCGTCGCCGACAACGGTCCAGGCATGTCGCCGGACGTCAAACAACATGCATTCGATGCCTTCTTCACCACGAAGGCGGATGCGGACGCCATCGGCCTCGGTCTCTCGGTGGTGTACAACCTCGCACGCGGTTGGGGCGGCGACGCAACCGTGGAGTCCGAGCCCGGCGAGGGCGCCACCTTCGAAATACTGATCCCCAACGTGGCGAAGGAGGATTGATCCATGGCGACCCTTTTGCTGGCCGACGACGATCCCGTCGTTCGCTACGCCCTCGCGCTGCTGCTTCGAAGCAACGGCTACCACGTCCTTGAAGCGCCGTCCAACGACGCGGCGCTCGCACTGGCGAAGGAGAATCCGGACGCCATCATCACCGACGTCAACATGCCCGGCATGACGGCACTCGAGATCCTCGAGGAACTCAAGAAGACCAATGCGGACATCGGCATCATTGCGTTGTCCGGCGGCGCCATGCACCAGCGCCCGGGACTCGCCGAGAGCTTCGCGGAGACCGGGGCCGCGAACCGGGTCCTGCAGAAGCCCGTGAGAAACGAGGTACTACTGCAGGAAGTCGAGGCGGTGCTGTCGGGGGATTAGCGAGCCAATG
>JAGWBM010000143.1 GCA_021295895.1 Pseudomonadales bacterium | reverse complement strand
GCGGCTACCTCGGCGTGCACGGCTACGAGCGCATCGAGATGAACGGCCGCACGGTGTACGAGGCGGAGGACTTCAATCCCTGGTTCGAGCTGGACCGCCGTTTCTGCCAAGCGGTCAGAAGCGGGGACGGCAGCGGGCTGCTGAACGACTACCACGACGGCCTCCGCACGCTCGCCCCGCTGCTGGCCGGCTGGGAGTCCGCGAAACGGGGGGGAGTGCCGATCGACGTCGAGGGCTACCTGCGCGGCTGATCCGTCTCCGGCTGGACGAGCTCGAACAGGGAGCCCAGCACCCGGTAGGTGAGGCCCCAGATCATCTCGCCGCCGTAGGAGATCCCTGGAAACACCAGGCGGCGGGTGCCGTCGGCGATCTTCACGGACGCCCGGTGATCCGGGGCGGTCAGGTGCGCGACGGGGATCCAGAGTGCCGCGGCGACCTCCGAAGGTTGTGGGCGCAGCGCCGGCAGCTCGGGAGAGCAGAAATGGACGAACGGCTGCAGCCACCCCAGGTGTGGCCTGCCCCGGCGGGTGATCGGCATGGGCGGCAGGGCGCCCAGGTACCGGTAGCGCTGCAGATCGAGCCCCACCTCCTCGGCCGTCTCGCGCATTCCTGCCGCGCGAGGGCTGGCATCGGTCCGGGCGACCCGGCCGCCGGGAAAGGCCATCTGGCCCGACCATGGATCGTCGGCACGCTCGGAGCGCTTGATGAAGCAGAGCGCCGGGGCGGCGTCCGGACCCCCTAGCACCACGCAGACGGCGGCGGTGATCTCGTGCTCCGTGCACGGGTCGCCGTGACAGCGTCGGGTGAAGGCGTCGACGAATCGCTGGGTGGTCACTTCCGTATACTACGCTGGTGCCCGCATGCTGCGGGTCCACGGAGGGAGGACGAACGATGATCCTGACCACGGCCGCGAGCATCGCCGGCCACCGAATCGTCAAGACGGTCGGCCTGGTCCGCGGCAACACGGTCCGCTCCCGCCACATGGGCCGAGACATCATGGCCGGCTTCAAGACCATGGTGGGCGGCGAGATCGTCTCCTACACCCAGATGATGGACGACGCCCGCGGTGAAGCGGTGGACCGCCTGGCCGCCGACGCCCAGAAGCGCGGCGCCAACGCGGTGACCGACATCCGCTTCACCACTTCCGCGATCATGAGCGGCGCGTCCGAGATCCTGTCCTACGGCACCGCGGTGGTCGTGGAGCCCGAGTAGCCCCGCCCGCGGCCGGCGGGCTCGGTCTTCAGCTCGCGGGTTCGCCCGAATCGCGCGGATAGATGGCGACGATCACGGACGCACCGACCCGTGCGATGCTCGCCATCGTTTCCGGCGCCAGCTCGGACCGGAAGCACTCCGAGGAGTCGTCGATTTCGTATCCGAGGTTGAACGTCCTCCGGTAGGCGCCGGTCCAAACCGATCGTGCGTCGTCGCCGAAGTCCAGGATCGTGTCGCAGAATTCCGCGATCTGGATGTCGGGGCCGGTGCTCACGCCTCTGCCGGCATGTTCGAACGCGGCCGCGAAGCCCCGTGCCGATTCCCGGTAGTCCACCGACACGACCTCTGCGCCCGAGAAGGAGTGGAACAGGTGACCGAGCGGCTTGGGGCTCTCGACCTCAAGCTGGACGCCGATGAACCGTGCTGCCATTCCTGGTCTCCTCATCCGGCGGGCTGCCGAACTCGACAGGGGTATCCGACAGAGAATAGATGGTGATGCCCAATGACGCTCCAAGCTCGGCCGCTCGTCGTACGGTATCCGCCTTCAGCTCGAAGCGGGAGCAGCCGGCCGACCCGTCGCTGTCGAAACCCATGTCGAAGGTCCTGCGATGAGCACCGGCCCACGTCGCTTCGGCGCCTTTACGGAAGCCCTCGATCGCGTCGCAGAACTCGGAGACGATGCTGTTCGCATCGGACGGCAGCGCGGTCACCTCGAAGTTCGCGAAGTGCCCCCGCCTGGTCTCGAAGCAGCCCAGGCAGGAAATGCCCGATTCGGAGAACTCCTGAAGGATGTGGCCGAGCGGGCGGGGACCCTCGATCTCCAGGTCGACGTTCAGGTATTGGACTGCCACGGACCTATCCCAGCCGCTGCATGAGATCGGCGATCGCGACTTCGTCGCATCTCCCGGATTCGCGGAGAGCCTCGATCACCCGCTTGCGGCGGGCGGGCGCGTGGTTCTGGTTCAGCTTCCAGGAGGCGTCGATGCGTTCGACATCGATGGTGAACGCCACGATACCGCTCAGCAGGCCGTCCATGTAGTCCCGCTCATCCTCCGGGATGGTCCACGGATGGTGCACTTCGGATTCAAAGTGATCGACGAAATCAGCGACCATCTGACGCGTTTCGTCGATTCCTGAAACCAGCCGCGCCGTGCCGTGCAGGTGCGCAGCGACGTAGTTCCAGGTAGGAACGACTCGCGGCTCGCGATACCAGCCGGCCGAGATGTAGCAATGCGGTCCGCTGAAGACCATGGTCGCAGGCCGATCGTCGAGGCTGCGCCAGTGGTCGTTCGCCTTGGCCACATGAGCACGCAGCAGGCAGAGTCGCCCCCGATCGCGGTCGATCAGCACGGGAACATGCGTGATCATTGGCCCTGCCGAGCCGGTGCTGATCAGCGCACCGAACGCCTGTTGCTCGACGAAGTCGAGGTTGGCGCCGACATCGGGCTCGCTGAATGCCTTCGGCGTGTACATGGGAACTTGTACCCTCCCGCCGCCGTGGGTGCAACCGGCCTACCCCGTTACTCTCTTCGGGCCAGAACCAGCGGGTGACGCTCCGGTGGCTGCATCCCTTCCTGATAGCCGTGACCTATCGTATCCCCGCCTCACCAGGGCGCGGTAATCGACAGACGGATCGTTCGCCGGAGTCACGCTTGAGATTCCATCGTGTCCGGCTCCAACCGCACGGCAGCGCCGGTGCGGGCGGACTCCTGCGCGGCGAGCGCGAAGCGCAGGATCTCGCGGGCGTCGCGGCCGGACAGGCGCGGCTGCTCGCCGCGCCGGAGGGCCTCGATGCCGTGGCGCGTCGCCTGCACGAAGCTGGTCTCCCAGCCGGTCTCCATCGAGCGGTAGTCGGTGGTCACGCCGTCCCGGTAGAGCTGCACCGGGGC
>JAGWBM010000038.1 GCA_021295895.1 Pseudomonadales bacterium | reverse complement strand
GACAACCAGGAGCGCCACCATGAGCCCCATCTTCACCAGCCATCGACCGAGGAACTTCCCCCCCTCGACGACTGCCTCTTGCGCCGCATCCTGCTCGCCACGTCCGGCGCGACTCGCCGCCCACGCGAAGTACGCGTTCGGCAGAAGAGCCACGAGGCCACCCAGAAACGCGGACTTCGCCTCATCCACGCTCCAAGCTAGCGCCAGCGCCGCCACGACAGCGGTGACGGCGGCTTGCAGGGCCACGACCCGGACCGGCGTTCCCCAACGTCGACCGTTGCCCGATGGCTCGGTCGCGTTCACCGACCGCGCTCGCCTTGCGCCGCGCCAACGCGCCGCCAAAGACCAACAACGATCCGGGGTTCGCAAAGGGCGCGCATTATACGGGCGGCTCCGGGTGTCTTCAAACGCGCTACCGTACCTAGAACCCGGTTGCACTAATAGACGTTTTTGCGTCGGCACCCGGAGGGGCACACTCCCGTCAGGGCTCTCGCTTCGCTCCCATCCGCGCGAGGATCCCGTCAAGCTCGTCGAGGCTGGAATAGCGGATCACCACCCGTCCCTTACCCTTGGTGCTGGTGGTGGTGATCGTGACCGGCGCCCCCAAGTGCTCACTGGCCGTGCGCTCGAGGCGGCGCGTGTCGGGATCCGGCTCCGGCAGGGGTGTCTTGCCACTCAACAGCCGCTTGACCAACGCCTCGGTCTGCCGAACCGATAGCGATCGCTTCGCGACGTCGCGCCCGGCGGTCGCCTGTTCGTCGACGGGCAATGCCAGGAGCGCGCGGGCATGCCCCATCTCCAACGCACCGTTGTCGATCATCTGGCGAACCTCCGGCGCCAAGTTCAGCAACCGAAGCAGGTTCGAAACCGCGGCCCGTGCGATCTCCTCGTGGGTCATTTCGTATTCGGCCAGCAGCCGTTTCAAGGCGGCGGCTTCCTCCAGGGGATTGAGATCCTCGCGCTGAATGTTCTCGATCAAGGCGATGGCCACAGCCTGGCGGTCGTCCAACTCCCGCACCAATGCCGGTATGGTCTCCAACCCGGCCCGTTGGGCAGCCCGCCAACGACGCTCGCCTGCAACGATCTCGTAGCCCCCTTCGGTACGCGGGCGGACGATTACCGGTTCCAGCAACCCCTGGGCGCGGATCGAAGCGGCCAGTTCTTCGATGCGTTCCTCATTGATTCGCCGGCGTGGTTGGTGGGCGCCGCGGTAGAGGGTTTCCACGGGTAGCTCCGCCAGGCCTTGCGACGGCGTGGCCACTTCTGCCATGGGCTCTGGCAGCAGCGCGTCGAGGCCCTTGCCGAGGCTTTTTCGCTTGCCGATCACCGATGCCCTCTTCGTCCCCGCCCGCGCTCGGTCGGTTAAACCGAAATTAGCACCACCGGGCGGCATTTGCCGCAGCTTTCTTCGGATCCGTCGAATCGCTAGCCCACGTTCCGTTGGTCGGACACCGGCGATTGTGCAAGCAATGCTAGACGCGAGCCCGCCGACCGCCGCGCGCGGCGGTACGCGAACGTAGCTCCCCGGCAAGGGCTCGGTAGGCCCGGGCACCTCGGCACCGCGGGTCGTAGACGGTCGCCGGCAGTCCGTGACTCGGCGCCTCCGCGAGGCGAACGTTGCGCGGCACCACGGTACGGAACACGTCCTGGCCGAAGTACGCCATCAGCTGCCGCGAAACATCCCGGGTCAAGGTATTGCGCGGGTCGTACATCGTCCGCAGGATCCCCTCGATGCCGAGATTCGGGTTGCCGCGCTGACGCACCCCCCTGATCGTCAACAACAGCGCCGTCAAGCCTTCGAGGGCGTAGTACTCGCATTGCATCGGGATCAGCACGCCGTCCGCCGCCATGAGCGCATTCAGCGTCAACACGTTCAGCGACGGCGGACAGTCGATGAGAACGAAGTCGAACGCCGGTGCGGCATCGAGTCGGCGGCGTAACCGCATGGACCGGTCCTCCACGGAGAGCAGCGCGACTTCCGCGGCGGTCAAATCCGCGTTGGCGGGCACCAGCGAGAACTCGCCGGAGGATTGCTTGACGATGCCATCGAACCGAGGGTCGTCCACCAGCCATTCGTAGGCGCTTGCCGGCAGGTCGTTCTTGTCGACCCCCGAACCCATCGTGGCATGGCCCTGGGGGTCGAGATCCACCAGCAGGGTGCGGGCACCGTCGGCGCCCAACGACGCCGCGAGGTTGACGCTGGTCGTGGTCTTCCCGACGCCGCCTTTCTGATTCGCTACCGCTATCCGCCTCGCCATCGATCCATCCGCTGCCCGCTAACTGCGTGCCGCTCGCACGACTCCTTGGCATTTCCAACAACCGTCACCCAGGACTTACCCGTGCGTTCACTGGCGCGAACCTCGCCGCCATCGAACATGGAAGCGTCCAATGGTTCGCCGGATTGAAGCAAGGCCACGCCTTGGGGCACGAGCAGGCCGCGCAGCAACCTCCACGTCGCTGCCGGCGGCGCCAGTGCCCGAGCCGTTACGGTACCAAACCCCGGTGCGCCGAGAGAACTGGCCACGGTTGGTTGCCCGACATCGGCTTCGATCACCCGAACGTTGCCGAGTGCGAGTTCGATGACAACCTGCTGCAGGAAACGAAACTTGCGTTCACTGCGCTCCACGAGCGTAACGGGCGACTCGGGTCTTGCGATAGCCATTGGCACGCCGGGGAAACCAGCCCCGGATCCCACGTCCGCCAAGCTGCCGGACCACCAGGGAAGCAGGCTGAGGCTATCCAGCACATGGCGGTCGCGCAGCCGGCCGAGATCGCGGCGCGACACCAGGTTGCCCCGGGCGTTCCAACGCCGAATCAGCTGCTCGTAGGTTTCGAGGGCCTCGACCGCTCGAGCCGGCTCGACGCCCCGTTCATCGAGGAATCGAACGAGGGCCTCACGCGCGGCGTTGTTCGCCCGCATCGCGCTTGGCGTGCACGAGGAGCAGCGACAATGCCGCCGGCGTCACGCCCGGTACCCGGGCCGCTTGGGCGAGGGTCCCAGGCTGTCGTGCCGCGAGCTTGTCCTTGAGCTCGTTGGACAGGCCGGAGACGCCCCGGTAGTCGAAGTCGGGTCGAAGTACCACGTCTGCGTTGGCTTTGACCTTCGCGATCTCCTCGTCCTGGCGTTGCAGGTAGCCCTGGTATTTGGCAGCGATCGCAAGCTGCGCCACTACCGGCTCCTCCACGGCGATCCCCTGGGACCGCAGCACGCCCACCAAGCCGCCCACCTCGATGCCCGGGCGCTTGAGGATTTCGAACAGCGATACGGGCTTTTCGACCGGCTCGCCGGTGGCCTTGGTAACTGCTCGAGCCATGTCATTGCCGGGCACCGCGACGATCTCCGCCAGCACCGCCGCGCCGCGCTCGAGTTCGCCCTTCTTCGCGGCGTAGACGGACCACCTGGCATCGCCGACGAGTCCCAAGGCGCGGCCTTTCTCCGTCAGACGCTGGTCGGCGTTGTCCTGACGGAGCCGCAGACGGTACTCGGCACGGCTCGTGAACATTCGATACGGCTCGTTGACCCCGAGCGTGACCAGATCGTCCACCAGCACCCCGATATAGGCCTCGTAGCGCTCCGGACACCACGCGTCCTCGCCGGCGGCCGCCCGGGCGGCATTTAGGCCCGCAACGAGACCCTGGGCCGCCGCTTCCTCGTAGCCCGTGGTCCCGTTGATCTGCCCCGCAAAGTAGAGCCCTTCGATGCAACGGGTCTCCAGCGACGGCTTCAAGTCCCGGGGATCGAAGAAGTCGTACTCGATGGCGTAGCCCGGGCGGGTGATGTGGGCACCCTCGAACCCCGCGATGCTGCGTACCGCGGCCAACTGCACATCGAAGGGCAGGCTCGTAGAGATGCCGTTCGGATACAGCTCGTGGGTCTCCAATCCTTCCGGCTCCACGAATACCTGGTGGGCAGGACGATCGGCAAACCGAACCACCTTGTCCTCGATGGATGGGCAATAGCGCGGGCCGACGCCTTCGATCGCGCCGGTGAACATCGGCGATCGATCGAGCCCGGTGCGGATGATGTCGTGCGTACGCGCATTCGTGTGGGTGATGTGGCATGGCACCTGGCGCGGATGGTCGTCCGGGGTCGATAGCATCGACATGGTCGGGCGCGGCGTTTCGCTCGGCTGCACCTCCATGACCCCGAAGTCCACGGTGCGCCCGTCGATGCGCGGCGGCGTGCCCGTCTTCAGGCGATCGACACGCAGCGGCAGGGCACGCAGGCGCTCGGCGAGCGCGTTGGACGGCGCGTCGCCGGCGCGTCCGCCGGGTTGGTTCTGGAGCCCGACGTGAATCCGCCCGCCCAGAAACGTGCCCGTGGTAAGAACGACGTGGTGGGCCTTGAAGCGCAGCCCCATCTGGGTATCGACGCCGCGAACGCGGTCGCCGTCGATATCGAGGTCGACCACGGACTGCTGGAACACCGCCAGGTTGTCGCAGTTTTCCACGGTGGCACGGATCGCATTGCGGTACAGCACGCGGTCGGCCTGGGCCCGTGTAGCCCGCACGGCAGGACCCTTTCGCGAGTTCAGCGTGCGGAACTGAATGCCGGCCCGATCGGTCGCCAGGGCCATGGCGCCACCCAAGGCATCGATCTCGCGTACCAGGTGCGACTTGCCGATGCCGCCGATGGCCGGATTGCAGGACATCTGGCCGATGGTCTCGATGCTCTGCGTAAGCAGCAGCGTGTTCGCACCCAGCCGCGCCGAGGCGAGCGCGGCCTCGGTGCCGGCATGGCCGCCGCCGATCACGATCACGTCGAACTGTCGCGGGTGGTTCAGCATGGATTGCTCGGGCGTCAAGGACACCGGGGCGCGGATTATACGCCCCGCGCCCCCGGTCGCCGGGGCGCGCCGACGTGCAGGGAACATGGATCGTAGGGGACGGGCTTGTTCCGTCCCGGGGGCCTACTTCCCAACGCAGAAGCTGGCGAATATCTCGCCCAGCAGATCGTCGACGGACGTGATTCCCACGATTTCGCCGAGGTGGCCCTGAACCTGGCGCAATTCCTCGGCCGCAAGGTCCCCGAAGCCTTCATTCAGGCGACTGCGGGCGTCGGTGCAGCGGTCCAACGCCCCGTGGAGTGCGACCAAGTGACGTTTTCGGGCCAGGTAGGCTCCCTCCCCCGGCGAAACCCCGGCGAGTTTGGTGATCGCGGCCCGCAATGCGTCGACGCCGTCGCCGTTGAGTGCCGAGATTCGCACGACGTCGCCGCCGTCCCCCGGACGCTCGCCGGTCAGGTCGATCTTGTTGCGGACGCGCAAGGTCTGGCCCGCCGCGCTGCCGCGTTCCGGGGCGGAGTTCGCCGGTGCGTTGCGCAACGGCACCGCGGTCGCATCTTCTACCGCGAGCACCAGATCGGCTTGGGCGATCGCCGTTCGCGCTCTTTCCACGCCGATGGTCTCAACCCGGTCCCCACCGGTGCGCAGTCCAGCCGTGTCCGTCAGGCGTATCGGTACGCCTTCGATTTCGATGTCCGCCCGCAACAGATCCCGCGTTGTACCCGGTACATCGGTCACGATGGCCCGATTCTCGGCGAGCAGCCGGTTCATCAGGCTCGATTTGCCCGCATTCGGTGGACCGGCAATCACCACGTCGAGGCCTTCGCGCAAGGCTTCGCCGCGGTGCGACTCGGCAGTGAGTTGCTCGATGTGCGCCTCAATGGCCTGCAGTTTCTCGACCGCGTCCGACCCGGTGAGAAAGTCGATCTCCTCTTCCGCGAAATCAATCGCCGCTTCGAGGTAGACGCGCAGATCGAGCACCGCCCGGTCGATCTCCGTAACCCGGGCCGAGAATTCGCCGCCGAGGGATCGCATCGCGGCCCGGGCGGCGCGCTTCGACGCGCTGTCGATCAAGTCGGCGACCCCTTCCGCCTGGGCAAGGTCGATCTTGTCGTTGAGAAATGCGCGTTCGGTGAACTCCCCGGGTCGAGCGATCCTCGCGCCGAGTTCGCAAGACCGCTCGAGGAGCCGGTCCATCACCACCGGGCCCCCGTGGCCCTGGAGTTCGACGACGTCCTCGCCCGTCATGGACTGCGGCGCCGGAAAGTAGATGACGATGCCGCGATCGATTGCCCTGCCGTGGGCGTCCGAGAAATTCGCCAACTCGGCCTGCCTGGGTACGGGAACGCGGCCCACGATGCCGCGCAACATGTCCTCAAGTCCGCTACCGGACAGCCGCACGATGCCTATGCCGCCGCGGCCCGCCGGCGTCGCGATCGCGGCGATTGTTTCGCGGGCGATGGACCCTAGCTCCACAAGACCCGTCGTTTTGCGCGAGGACCGTGGCCGGCCGCCCGCCGCCCGTCCCGTTGCCGCGTCCACGGGGCATCCGACACGGGCGACCACGCGCCTCGGCGCGCGCGTTAGGGTCGTCCCTACGCCGACGCCTTCTCGACTTTGCGGGTTATATACCACTGCTGCAGCAGCGACAGCAGGTTATTGACCAGCCAGTAGAGTACCAACCCCGCCGGGAAGAAGATGAACAGCGCCGTGAAGACAATCGGCATGGCTTTCATCACTTTCGCCTGCATCGGATCCGGCGGCGGTGGGTTGAGAAGCTGCATCGCGTAGAACGACACGCCGTAGAGGAGGGGCAGGACGAAGTAGCTGTCCATCGCCGCCAAGTCCTTGATCCAGAACACGAACGGCGCTTGGCGGAGTTCGACGCTCTCGATTAACACCCAGTACAACGCCAAGAACACCGGCATCTGGATCACGAGCGGCAAACATCCCCCCAGGGGGTTGGCGCCTTCCTTCTTGTAGAGCGCCATCATCTCCTGCGAGAGCTTCTGGCGATTGTCGGAATGGCGCTCCTGGAGACGCTTCACCTGCGGCATGACCTTCTTCATCTTGGCCATGGAGCGGTAGCTGGCAGATGCCAACGGGTAGAGCAGCAACTTCACGCAGAAGGTCAGCAGGATGATCGCCACGCCCCAATTACCGACCACCGAGTGGATGGCGTCGAGGACGTAGAACAGGGGTACCGACATCCACCAGAGGAATCCGTAGTCCACCGTCAGGTTCAGGTGCGGCGCAATCTGCTCGAGGCGGCGCTGGTCCTTCGGGCCCACATAGAGCTTGGCACCCACACTCGCGCGCTGATTCGGCGGTACGACGAACCGGGGGCCGACGAAACCAACCGCGTAGTTGCCATCACTGAGCCTGCGACCGTAGTAAGCGTTCACTTCGCCCGGTGTACCGACCCACGAGCTCACGAAATAGTGCTGCAGCACCGCGGCCCATCCCCCGGTCACCTCCACCCGGTAGGTGCCGTCGTCAAGATCCTCGAAATCGATCTTGTCGTAGCGGTCTTCCGGCGTCGTGAACGCGGCCCCCACGTACGGCCGGGGGCCAAACGGCACACCCGACTTCGTGGGTCTCGTCGCATCGCGCTTCAATTGCGCGAACATCTGGGCCTCGAAGGTCTCGGCAGAACGGTTCACGACGTCTTGCGCCACCGTGATGAGGTAGTCATCCGCATCGAACGTGAAGCGCTTAGCCAGAACGACGTCATCGGAGGCGTGACGGAGGGTTAGTTCGAATTGACCTTCTTCGACGACGTATTCCGCGGCGCCGGCTTCGTACAACGGACGCCCGTTGCTGTCCCCACCGTCCGCGCCGATCAGCCCACTTTGCGCGACGTAGATGTGATCGTAACGTTGGTCGAGGAGGGTCACGGTCTCCTCGCCGCCAACCTCTTCGGAGAACCGGGGAAGCTTGAGCCTGACGATGTCTCCACCGCGACGGTCTATCCACACCTCGTGGACAGGCGTACGCACGTGCACCAACCGCTCGTCGTTCTCGAACGCACCCGCTCCGGGCGCTGTCTCCGCCTGCGGCGCTGTCGGCGCGGCAATGCCGACAGGCACATCGTCGTCCCGTGCGGGAGCTTGCACACCCTGGCCGGATTCCCTCGCGACGCCGCTTTCCTCCCCGGGGAACTCAGCGATCACCGGATCCGCGCCCGTGTCTATCAACGGGGCTTCCTCGAACGGCGGCGATTCCTGCCTGCCCGGACCGAAGTCCTGGGTCCAGGTGTACACGAGCACGTAGCCCAATACGCCAAGCGCCACCAACAGGACGATGCGCTGGACCTCAGTCGAGGGCATGGCGCCCCGGGATCGGTGTGTTGGCCGGAGGTACGGGGTCGAGTCCACCGGGATGTAGCGGATGGCAACGCAGCAGTCGACGAACCGCCAAGGTGCCGCCTTTCAGGAAGCCGTATTCGGACAAGGCCTCAACGGCATACCTGGAGCAGGTCGGGTGGAATCGGCAATGCCTTCCGAGACAAGGACTGACGTAGCGACGGTAGATCTCGATGACACCGACGAGGAAGCGTTTCGCTACCTGCGAACCCCGGGACATTCGGCAATCACCCGGCACGAGGACTGGCTCCTCGTCGCCGCTCGACGATGTCGGCCAAGGTCACGAACAGTTTGTCGGCATCCGCAACCGTGACCCTTGCAGCCGGAACCGTCACTCGAACAACGATGTCCATCGCGGGTAGTCCGCCCGCCTGACGGAATGATTCCCTGATCACTCGCTTGGCCCGATTGCGATCAACTGCCCGCGGCAGCATCCGTTTACCCACTATGAGGCCCAAACGGGCCATTTCAAGCTCGTTGTCCCGGGCCGCCAGACGTAATGGTCCCCGGGCGGCGCGAACCGACGCTCGGCGGAGCACGTCGTCGAACTGTTTCTTGCGGAGCAGGCGCTTCGCGCGGCCGAAGTCACGCCTCACGTCCACCGCCGGGCATCCGGCGGATCAGACCGACAGTCTCTTGCGACCCTTGGCCCGTCGCGCGTTCAGCACCTTGCGACCGTTCTTCGTCGCCATGCGTGCCCGAAACCCGTGGGTTCGCTTGCGCTTGATCACGCTTGGCTGGTAGGTCCGTTTCATAGGCTTCTCGGGGAACCTCGTCAGGCGCCAAGGGCACAGGTTGCTGAGGGGGGCGCGATTGTAGGGGGGCGGTGAGACAGGTGTCAACGCGGCTAGATCAGATGGTGATGATCCACCGTTTCAATATCGATTGATGCTATTTGAGATAACTAACCTTGTTGTTGTTGGGGCACCGGCTTACTGTGCACGTGGGCATCAACCTACGGAATCGATGGCGGATTTCCTACACGAGATGTTGTGGACATCGGCTTGACACCATGGGTGAGACCAGGGGCATTTGGGGGCTTCTGAGGATGCGTGAGAGGTTTCTTCGAGGCGTCCTACATGATGTCCACAACTTACACACAGGTAGGCGATTAGCTCCGATCTGAGGCTCGGACGTTAAGTTTTTGAATTGTCGAGAAATCCCCAAAAACATTGGGTTTTTGTTGCGAAACGCGTAGCCAAGGGTGCCAAGGTGTCATTAGAATGACACTGTTCGCCTGAGTTCGTTAAGCAGGCGACAGAATAACGATAATGCAGGGGGGCGCATGCCAAGTTGGGTGGAGGAGCCAGAGGATCCCGATGGGGTCCCTCTGGTGTGGCGCAAGTGCTTGGCTAGACTCGTCCCGTCAATTCAATACCTTCATTCGACCCCTTCAGGCGCGCCTCCAGGGCACCAAATTGGTCGTTCTTGCGCCCAACGATCACGTCAAGAAGCAGGTCCGGGAAGAATACCTTCCTTTGGTGTGGCACCTTTTCGACCTAGACGCGCACGCCGGGATCCAGGAGCTTGAGCTAACGGTCGGCAGCCGGGAAAGATCGGCGGGGACCCCCCTTCGGGTCGACCGGACGAGGAAGGGATCGCGGGATACCCGGGAACCGAACATCGATCGTTCCCACGTGTTTGCGAACTACGTGGAAGGGAAGTCCAACGAGGTCGCCAAGGCGGCATCCCAGCGGGTGGCGACCAATGTTGGCCGGTCGTACAACCCGCTTTTGCTCTACGGCGGGGTGGGGCTCGGGAAGACGCATCTCATGCATGCCGTGGGCAACGAAGTGCTGAACAATGCGCCGGGGGCGAACGTCGTGTACCTGCACTCGCAGGCATTCGTCAATGACATGGTCAGGGGGATTGGTACCGGTACGATCCGGCAGACCATGCAGTACTACAGCTCCATGGATGTCCTATTGATCGATGACATCCAGTTCTTCGCCAACAAGCTCCGCTCCCAGGAGGAGTTCTTCCACGTATTCAACGCGGTGGTGGAGCAGAACCACCAGATGGTGCTCACGTGCGATAAGTACCCGGCCGAGATCGATGGCTTGGAGGAACGCCTGAAGTCGCGGTTCGTCGGCGGGTTGACGGCCGAAGTCGAACCCCCGGAACTCGAAACGAGAGTCGCGATTCTGAAGAAGAAGGGCGAAGCCGAAGGGATTGAGGTACCGGACGACGTTGCGTTCCACATCGCCGAGAACATTCGCTCCAACGTGCGAGAGCTGGAAGGCGCACTCCAACGTGTCATCGCCCACGCGCAATTCCGTCGCTCGGAAGTATCCATCGACCTCGTAAAGCGTGCGCTTCATGATCTTCTCGCCATCCACGGGCGCCAGGTCACTGTCGAGAACATCCAAAAGGTGGTCGCCGACTACTTCAACATGAAGGTATCGGACCTGTTGTCGAAGCGGCGGAACCGGACGGTTGCCCGGCCTCGGCAGATCGCCATGTGCCTGGCGAAGGAGTTCACGAAGAACTCGCTACCCGACATCGGCGAGAAATTCGGCGGTCGTGACCATACAACCGTGCTCCACGCCTATCGTAGAATCAACGCTCTTCGGGAGAGCAGTACCGACATCGCGGAGGACTACAAGATCCTTTCGCGGTTGCTGACCCATTGACCATCCGCTCGATCAGGGCGTGATGGAGCGCCGTCAACTGAGGAGCGATGAATGAAATTCCGAACGAGTCGAGACACCCTGCTGCGGCCGCTCCAGATTCTGAACGGGGTGATCGAGCGGCGTCATACGCTTCCCGTCCTCTCGAACATCCTGGTGCAGACCGACGGGAATTGTCTGACCTTGCGCGGCACCGATCGCGAAGTCGAACTGGTGGTTGAACTCGCCGAGGGTGTCGAGATCGAACCGGGCGAATCCGCCGCCACGACCGTGCCGGCGCAGAAGCTCGCGGAGATCTGGCGGTCGTTGCCCGAAGGCGCGGAAGTGACGTTCTCGCTGGACGGCGAACGCGTCGCGGTGCGATCGGGCCGGAGCCGTTTCCAACTGTCGACCGTATCCGCGGAGGAATACGTACCCTTCGAGTCCGCCGACAGCGACGTCAGCATTACGTTGCCGCGGGTGGAGGTGCAGAAACTGCTGGCGCGGACCAGTTTCGCGATGGCGAACCAGGACATCCGCTATTTCCTCCGGGGTTTGCTGCTCGAGATCACGGGCAACAACCTGCGTGCCGTGGCGACCGACGGCGCGCGCATGGCGATGCATACCCTTGATCGGGGTGCCGAAGGCGTGGACAGGATGCGCGCCATCGTTCCCCGCAAGCGTATCCAAGACCTCGAACGCCTCATTGCCGATAGTGACTTGGACGTGGAATTTTCCTTGGGACGTACGCATTTGCGAGCCACTCAAGGTGAGTACACACTAACCACGCGGTTGGTCGAGGGTCAATTCCCGCCCTATGAAGGGCTCATCCCACGCAACATAAGCCGGTCCATCACGAGCGACCGGGAAACATTGCGCCGGGCCCTGCAACGTGCCGCCATCGTGTCCAATATCGTCGGGTTCCAAGTCGAAGGCGAGCAGTTGACCATCCGGGCGGCGAACAATGAGCAGGAGGAAGCCGAGGAGGTCCTGGCGGTCGACTACGACGGCGACGCGATGGAGATAAACTTCAACGCCAGCTACGTCCAGGACGTACTCAATGCCGTTGATACCGAGTCCGTCGAAATGTCATTTCCGGAAGACAACAAGATTGCCAAGATCGAGGCCGCGGGCGACGAGGACTCGCTCTACCTCGTGATGCCAAGGCGTCAGTAGGTCGCCAGAGCGACTTCCGGGCGAGGAATCGGCCTACTCATCGTCTACCGACGCTCCGGGCAATCCGGTCGATGATCGTTGAACGGATTGACATCGGTAACGTCCGCAACATCGACGCCGAAAGGCTCGAGCTTGACCCGCGGGCAAACCTGCTCGTAGGGCCGAACGGCGCGGGCAAGACATCAGCGCTGGAGGCCGTACACCTCGTCATTCGAGGCCGCTCCTTTCGTACGACCCGCGCAGACCGCGTGATCCGCCATGGCGAGGAGAGCATGTCGGTTGCTGCCTTGTTGACGGACGAGCGGCTAGGCCGTGTGCGCTTGGGCTATGCCCGGGAACGACGCGGGCGGGTGGAACTCCGACGGGATGGTCAACTTGTCCGGCAGGCGTCCCGGGTTGCCTCGCTGCTTCCCATCCAATTGTTGCTGCCCGACTTGCCGGACTTGGTATTCGGTGGCCCCGCGGGACGCCGGCAGTGGCTGGATTGGGGGGTGTTTCACGTGGAACAAGACTATGCAGAGGCACTTGGCGGGTATTTGCGCGCGCTGAGACATCGGAACACGCTCCTGCGCGCCGCGGACCTGAAGACGCTCCCGGTATGGACCAGCCAGGTTGCCGAGCTTGGAGAAGCCGTGGCTGCGTCGCGGCACCGGTACTTCGACCGCGTGATGGAACACGTCGCTGTCTCCTTGGCGGCACTGGATCCCGATATGGTCGTGGAATGGGGATACTTCCCGGGCTGGAGCGCAGATAGTTTGGCGGAAGTGCTAGGCCAGCAGGTGGATCGCGATGTAAAATTGGGCGCTACGCAGGCGGGGCCACACCGGGCCGATGTGCGCATCACGTGCGGGCCTGAAAGCGCTGCCCAAGTACTCTCCCGCGGCCAAGGAAAGGCCGTGGCGAGCGCGTTGCGCATTGGACAAGCGAAGGACTTGGCAATAGCAGGCAAGCGGTCGCTGTTTCTCATCGACGACCTTGGGGCCGAACTCGACGAGGAGCACAACGAGCGGTATTACCGCCAGTTGGAGGACATGGATTGTCAGATCGTCGCAACTTCCACCGAAGGAGCGATCGGCGAGGTTTTGATGAGGTCTCGCGGAGGTCGCACGTTTCACGTGAAACAGGGGCACTTCGAACAGGCATGACATACGCCGGTGTCGGAACGGGTCGGGAAGAGCCGTGATGTCCGACGAAGAAAACAGTGTTGGCGATCCGGCCGACGATGATCCGTCGCGGTTGGACGAGGACGCCTACGATTCGCGGAGCATCAAGGTCCTGCGGGGCCTGGAGGCCGTCCGCAAGCGTCCCGGGATGTACATCGGCGACACGGACGACGGTACCGGGCTGCATCACATGGTCCAGGAACTGGTCGACAACGCGATCGACGAGGCGCTCGCGGGACACTGCGACGAAATCGATGTCGTCATTCACCCCGGCGAGTCCGTCACGGTAAGGGACAACGGGCGGGGGATGCCCGTTGACATACACGAAGAGGAAGGAAAGTCCGCAGCCGAGGTCATCCTGACCCAGCTACACGCCGGCGGCAAATTCGACAGCAGTTCGTACAAGGTATCCGGAGGCCTGCATGGTGTCGGCGCATCCGTCGTCAACGCGCTGTCCGAGACTTTTCGCCTGGTCGTACGCCGCGAGGGCCTGGTCTATCAGCAGGTCTACCGCCACGGTGAGCCCGAAGGGCCTCTTGCCGTGGTCGGCGAGACCGATTCTCGCGGCACGGAGTGCTACTTCAGACCCTCGCGGGAGACATTCACGAGCATCGAGTTTCAATACGATGTCTTGACGAAGAAACTGCGCGAACTCGCTTTCCTGAACGCGGGTGTATCCATCCATCTGAGCGACGAGCGGACGGGCAAGAAGGAACGGTTCTTCTACGAGGGGGGCCTCAAGGCATTTGTCGGCTACCTCAACCGGAACAAGACAACGCTTAACGAGATCTTCCACTTCTCCAACACGCGGGACGACGGCATTGCCGTGGAAGTGGCACTGCAGTGGAACGACGGCTACCAAGAGCAGGTATTCGCCTACACCAACAACATTCCGCAATCCGATGGCGGTACCCATCTCGCGGGCTTCCGCGCTGCGATGACACGGACGCTCAACGCCTACATGGAACGGGAGGGATTCGCCAAGAAGGCGCAGATTGCGACCACCGGCGACGACGCCCGGGAGGGCCTCACTGGCGTGATTTCGGTCAAGGTGCCGGATCCCAAGTTCTCGTCGCAAACCAAGGACAAGCTGGTGTCCAGCGAAGTGAAGCCCGCGGTGGAGCAGGACCTCGGGCGGTATCTGACGGCCTATCTGGACGAACATCCCGGGGACGCCAAGCAGGTGGTCAGCAAGATCATCGATGCGGCCCGGGCGCGGGAGGCGGCGCGCAAAGCCCGGGAGATGAGCCGACGATCGGGAGCCTTGGACATTGCCGGGTTGCCGGGCAAGCTTTCCGACTGTCAGGAAAAGGACCCGGCGCTGTCGGAAGTCTTCCTAGTTGAGGGCGACTCCGCCGGCGGATCGGCCAAGCAGGGCCGGGACCGGCGCACGCAGGCCATCTTGCCGCTGAAGGGCAAGATCCTGAACGTCGAGAAGGCCCGTTTCGACAAGATGCTCTCGTCACCGGAGGTTGGCACGCTGGTGACGGCGCTTGGGTGTGGCATCGGTCGCGGCGCCTTCGAGATCGAGAAACTGCGTTATCACCACGTCATCATCATGACGGACGCCGATGTGGACGGTTCCCACATTCGCACGCTCCTGCTGACGTTCTTTTTCCGGCACATGCCGGAGTTGATCGATGCCGGTCACGTCTTCATCGCGCTGCCACCGCTCTACAAGGTGAGCAAGTCGCGCCAGGAGCGTTATCTCAAGGACGACGAAGAGTTGGACGGCTACTTCCTGCAAACGGGTCTCGAAGGATCCACGCTCCACGTGGCGGCCGATGCACCCCCCATCGACGATGCCGTCCTGGAACGGATTGCCCGGTCGTATCTGGACTTGGTAGCCCGTCTTGACGCGCTGCACCGCGTATACCCCGCGGAGTTGACCAAGGCGTTGATTGATGTACCGTCGCTGTCGCCCGCCGACTTGGCGGACCGCGATGGCATGACCGCCTGGGTCGAGCAATATGCGAAGGTACTGCCAACGGAGACGGCCTATACCGTCGAACTCCGGGAAGATCGCGAGCATCACGTCTTCTGTCCGAAGGTTAGCTGGCAAAACCATGGTGTTGCCGAATCGGCGACGCTCGCATACGACTTCTTCACGTCCGGCGAGTACGAAAGCGTCAAGGAGATGGCCGCAGTCTTCCAGGACCTACTCCAGGAGGGGGCGTACGTGGCGCGAGGGGAGCGTCGGCACGGCGTGTCGACCTTCGTCGAAGCGCTGACCTGGATGCTCGACGAGGCTCATCGGGGAATTGGCATCCAGCGTTACAAGGGTCTTGGCGAGATGGATGCCGAGGAACTCTGGGAGACGACGATGGATCCCCAGGCGCGACAGATGTGGCGCGTCACGGTGGATGATGCGATCGCGGCGGACCAGATGTTCACGACCCTCATGGGGGGCCAGGTGGAACCGCGTCGCGAGTTCATCGAGAACAACGCCCTGGCGGTTGCCAATCTCGACGTCTAGGGGCGACCCTATCGTGCCCGACGGGGCGCATTGGGCGACCGGGTTGGACGTATCGGGCCGGCTCGACACGTGACGGGAAAAGCCAGCCCGTTGAATTGCATGATCAAATTTGTAGGGGCGACCCTGCGGTCGCCCGCGCCGAACATGGCGGCTGCTTGGAGAAACGGGACGGGACAAGCCCGTCCCCTACGGGCCCCGTCAGGCCGGTTCCAGTCGACCCATCGCCTGGCTCAGCCATTCCTCACATAAAGCATTGATTTCCCTAGATGTTTTACCATCTGTGGCAAACGGCCGCGAGATCTCAACGTGGATCGTGCCGGGGTACTTGACGAACTGCCGCGCGGGCCAGAAATGGCCGGCGTTGTGGGCGATAACCACGACCGGCAACCCCGTCGCCGCGGCCAGCGCGGCACCGCCTCGATAGAACTTGCCGGGCGTACCCGGTGCCAAGCGCGTCCCTTCCGGGAACAGCGTCACGTACATCCCCCGCGCGAGGCGATCCCTGCCTTGTTCGATAAGCTGGCGCAGGGCGGTACGCGGGTTCGAACGGTTGATGGCGATCGGCTTCACCATGGCGAAGGCCCATCCCCATAGCGGTATCCGCAGTAGCTCCTGTTTGATCAAGGTTGTCTGCGGCGCCACGAGCGTTTGCGTCCAGAGGGTTTCCCAATTGCTCTGGTGTTTGACGAGAAAGATGCAGGGGTCCGTCGGGATGTTGTCCTGCCCGGACACCCGCCAGCGAATACCGCAGGTCGCCGCGAGCCAGAACAGTGCGGGTCGCGTCCACCCGCCGATGATGAACTCGTAGCGGCGCTTCAACGGCAGTGTCCAGCCGATGAGCACGGACAGCGACGACCACACCGCGGACCAGACCACGTAGCCCAGATAGAACACGAAAGACCGTAGGGCCAACACGGGACGTCGCTCTAGCTTCGCCAGTACTCGGGTGTCAGCACCACGAGCAACGTGAAGATCTCCAGGCGGCCGAGAAGCATGGCGAGCATGAGCACCCACTTCGTCGCCGGCGGAAGCGCCTGATAGTTCGATGCCACGTCGCCGAGCCCGGGGCCCAGATTGTTGAGATTCGCCGCGACGGCCGAGAATGCCGTGAGGAAGTCGAGGTCCGATACGCCGAGCAGGATGCAGACCATGGTCAGGAAGACGATCAGATAAACGGCGAAAAAGCCCCACACGGCGTCGACGACCCGGTCGGGCACCAGTTGCTCGCCGAGTTTGATGTGGAAGATGCCGTTGGGGTGAATCAGTCGGCGGATCTCCCGTATCCCTTGGCGATAGATCAGCAGAACCCGGTACATCTTCAGGCCGCCGGCCGTGGAACCCGCGCAACCGCCCGCGAACGCGGCGAAGATCATCAGAACGGGTGCAAGCATCGGCCAGACGCTGTAGTCCGTCGTGGTGTAGCCGGTCGTCGTGGCGATGGATACCGCTTGGAACAGACCATCCCGGAGCGCTTGGGACGGGGCCATGCCATCGAGCAACAGGACGCCGATGACGATTGCGGCGACCGCCCCGAGGGCGCAGACGTAGAGACGTAGTTCGCTATCCCGGGCATAGGGCGCGAAGCTGCGCCTTGCCAGAACGGTGAAGTGAAGCGCGAAGCTCATCCCCGATAGAGCCATGAACACGATGGCCACGGACTCGATCGCCACGCTGTCGAAATAGCCCACGCTTGCGTCGTGTGGGGCGAAACCGCCGATCGCGACGGTCGAGAACGAGTAGCAGATCGCATCGAACGGGCCCATGCCACCCAACCAGTACGCGAGCGCGCAAGCCACGGTCAACCCGAGGTACAGGTACCACAGGGCCTTGGCGGTTTGCGCGATACGCGGCGTCAGCTTCGTGTCCTTGACCGGCCCGGGCGACTCGGCGCGGTAGAGCTGCATGCCGCCGACGCCAAGCATTGGCAAGACCGCGACCGCCAGGACAATGATGCCCATACCCCCCAGCCACTGGAGCAGTTGACGGTACAGCAACACCGACCGCGGCAGGTCGTCGAGGCCGGTGAGCACGGTGGCGCCCGTGGTGGTCAGGCCCGAGAGTGACTCGAAGACGCCGTCGGTGAACGGTACGCCCACCGACGGCGCGAGCAGGAACGGCACCGACCCGGTGAAACCCAGCCCCAGGTAGAACAGCACGGTGATCAGGAATCCATCCCGACTGCGCAGTTCGATCTCTCCCCGGCCGGCAACCCACAACAAGCCTCCGACCAGGAAGCTGATCGCGAACGCCGCCAGAAACGGGGTGATCGTGGACTCGTTGTAGATCAACGCCACGCCCACGGGCACGAGTTGGGCGACGCTGAATAGCATCAGCAGGCCACCGGTGACACGCAGGATGGGGGTTAGGCGCATGACGCGGCTCGCGCTTTCTAAAAGAAGCCCAAGCTCACTTGGAACAGTCGCTCGACTGCGCGGATTCGGGTCTTGTCGGCGAGGAACAGGATGACGTGGTCTTCGCTGCGGATGACGGCATCGTCGCGCGCCACGATCACCTCGTCTTCGCGCAGGATGGCGCCGACGGTTACCCCCGAAGGGAACGTGATCTGATCGATGCGGCGATCCACGACGCGGCTGTGCCGGGCGTCGCCGTGAACCACCGCTTCCATCGCCTCCACGGCACCGCGGCGCAGGCTGTGTACCCGGGCCACGTCACCGCGCCGTACGTGGGACAGGATCGAGCTGATCGTCGTCAACTGGGGAGACAGCGCGATGTCGATGTCGGTCTCCTGTACCAGGTCCACGTAGGCGGGCTTCGCGATCAGGCAGATTACCCGTCGTGCCCCGAGGCGCTTGGCGAGCAGCGACGACATGACGTTCACCTCGTCGTCGTTGGTAACCGCACAGAACGCGTCGGTGTCGTGGACGTTCTCCTGGATCAGAAGATCGCGGTCTGTGGCGTTGCCGTGGATCACCACGCCGCTGGTCAACCGCTCGGCAACCAGTTCGGCGCGCGACTCGGTGAACTCGACGACCTTGACGCTGAAGTCGTCCTGGATGGCCCGTGCGAGCTGCAGGCCGATATTGCCGCCACCGGCGATGATCACCCGCTTGTTGGGCCGTTCTTCGTGCTTGAATTCCGACATCACGGCGTTGATGTCCTTCGCCGGCGCGATGAAGAACACTTCGTCGTCCACTTCGATGATCGTCTTCGCGGTGGGCGTGATGGGCCGGCCGTCACGGAAGATGGCGACCACCTTGGTGTCGACCTTGGGTATGTGTTCGCGCAGCGAGCGCAGTTGTTGGCGGACCAGCGGTCCGCCGTGGTAGGCCCGCATGGCGACCAGTTGAACGCGGCGCTCGGCGAAGTCGACGACTTGCAGCGCGCCCGGATGTTCGAGCAACTCCTTGATCTGTTCCATCACCACCCGTTCGGGGTTGATCAGCACGTCGATGGGCATGTGGTCGCGGCTGAAGAAGCGGATGTCGGCGTCGTCCCCGTTCGAACCGGTGACGTATTCGTTGGAGCGGATGCGGGCGATCTTGGTGGGCGTCTGGAACAGTGAGTAGCAAACCTGGCAGGCGACCATGTTGACCTCGTCGCTGTTGGTCACCGCAATCAGCAGATCGGCATCGTCGGCACCGGCGGCCCGCAGCGTGTCCGGCCGCGAGGCGTGACCATGAATGGTCTGGATGTCCAGGCGGTCCTTGAGATCCTTCAGGCGCACCCCGTCGTGGTCCACCAGGGTGATGTCGAAGGCCTCGTTGGCGAGGTGTTCGGCGAGGGTGCCGCCTGTCTGACCGGCGCCGAGGATGAGGATCTTCATGACTCGATCCGTGTAGGCCGCGCGCAGGGTAACTCTCGGCGCGGCGGATCGCCACAATCGTTAATGCACGTCAAGTGACCGTCGCGCATCAAGGACAGGCAATGTGCATGGCGGCACGGAGGTCGGCGACGGCTTGGAAGGGGTCGGCGGCTTCGGTCATAGCGCGGACAACCGCCACGCTGCCGACGCCGGTGGCCATCACGCCGGGAATCCGCTCGATGTTGATGCCGCCGATGGCCGTGAGCGGATAGCGGGGCTTGAGTAGGTCGACCCAACGGCGGAGCCGGTCGATGCCCTGGGGTGCGAATTTCATGGGCTTGGTCGTGGTGGCGTAGATCGGGCCGATGGCGACGTAGCTCGGTGCAACGGCGTGGGCCCGGGCGATCTCGTAGTAGCTGTGGGTGCTGACGCCCAATCGAATGCCGGCCCGGGCAATGGCGGGCAGGTCGGCATCGGTGAGATCTTCTTGGCCGAGATGCACGCCGTAGGCACCGGCGTCGATCGCTTCGCGCCAGAAATCATTGATGAAAAGACGCGTGTTCGAGCCTTGGGTGGCGGCGACGCTTTGCTCGACGGCCTCGCGGAGCGCCGGTGCCGGCAGGTCCTTGACCCGCAGTTGCACCGTGTCGAGACCCATCTCGACGCACCGTCGTACCCAATCCGCGCAGCCGACGACGGCGTAGAGCCCGATCGGATGCGACAACGCGGGAAACGCGGGACCCCGGGTCTTGCCGGCATCGACGACCCGCGGCAGATCCCGGATGTTGGCGGGCCAGCCGAGGTGCGGCAGGGCAGGGCGTCCCGCGCCGAGTTTGCCAAGGCGGCACCCGGCAATGGCTCGCAGGCCTTGGTGGACGTACATGTGCGCGAGGACGGGAGCGGAGTCTTCGTCCTCGAGCACCGTTGCGGCGGCCAGCGCGGTGGACAGGCTGCAGCCCCCGCCGTGGGCACCCTGCCCCGGCAGCGTGTCGCCCTGAATTGAGAAACACCGAAGCGCGGATTCCCAGTGATCGTGACCCGGCGTGTCGCCGTGACCACCGGTCAGGTAGACCCGGTTGGCACCCCGATTACGCAACAACCCGGTCGCACGAGCAGGGTCCTTCGCGTCGATGTTCCAGGTGCCGGCGAGTTCCTCCGCGTTGGGTGTGACGGCATCGACGGACCGTAAGAACGACGCGATAGTATCGTCAGGTAGCACTCCAAGAGCACCGCCTACCGAGGCATTCCGCACGGGGTCCCATACTACGAACGGTCGACCCTTGGTCGGCAAGGCGCCGACGAAGTCCAGGACGGCGGCGGCGTTGTCGTTACTGCCCAAGGCGCCGATCTTGATGGCGGCGGCGGGGAGATCGGTCCATAGCGCGTGAAGCTGCGCTTTGACCGTGGCGGCGGGAATGACGTGGTTGTCGGTGAGCGCAGTGGTGTTTTGGGCCGTGACGCAGGTTACGACGCTCGCGCCATGTAGGCCGAAGTCGTGGAATGTGCGGATGTCCGCTTGGATGCCGGCACCACCACCGCTATCGGACCCCGCGATGGTCCACGCAATATCAGTCACGTCAGGTCAGGCGCGACGATCGTGCCAGAACGGTGTGCCGACTACCGGCGTCGAAGGTTCGGCGGTTTCCGACTCGGCCATCGCACCGGCGCGGTAGGCGATGCGGCCGGCGTTCACGGCGTATGCGAAAGCGCTCGCCATTTCCACCGGGTCGTCGGCCCGGGCGACCGCCGTATTCAGCAGCACCCCGTCGAAGCCGAGTTCCATCGCGCCGGCTGCGTGGGACGGAAGGCCGATACCGGCGTCCACAACGAGCGAGACGTCGGGCAGCCGGGCGCGAAGGGTCTCGAGTGCGTAGGGATTGAGCAAGCCCTTGCCGGTGCCGATGGGCGACCCCCAGGGCATCACGACCTGGCAGCCGAGGTCGCGCAGCCGGGTGCAGACCACGAGGTCGTCGGTGCTGTAGGGAAATACCTTGAAACCGCGCTCGATGAGCCGGCGGGAGGCGTCGATCAATTCGTACGGATCGGGCTGCAGGTTGTAGTCGTCGCCGGTGACTTCGAGCTTGATCCAGTCGGTGTCGAAGATCTCCCGGGCCATTTCGGCAAGGGTTACCGCCTCGGTCGCCGTATGGCAGCCGGCGGTATTGGGGAGGATCCGCCGTCCGAGACCCGCGATGCGATCCCAGATTGACCCGCCACCGACCTCGCTGGGCGCTTGGCGGCGCATGCCGACGGTCAGCACTTCGGCACGACTGGCCTCAACGGCGTCCGCCATCACCTTTGGCGATGGATACCGGGCGGTGCCGAGGAACAGCCGGCTGGTCAGCGTCTCGTCGTAGACGATCCAAGGGTCGGTGGACACGGTCACCCGCCCTGTATCGGCGCCACGACGTCGAGCCGATCACCGGTCCCGATGGTCCGTTCCGCCCACGACGTCCGGGGCACGAACGTTTCGTTCACCGCCACGGCCACCTTGCGGTCCTTGTAGCCCAGATCGACAAGGACCCGATCGAGCCGTGGGGGTTCGCCGTCCAACCCGTTCAGCTCGGTCAGCTCGCCATTGACGCTGATGCGCATGTCCGCAACTCCGGTTGTTCGATCGCCTGAATCGCCGTCTCGACGAGGGCGGGCGCGGCAAGAAATCCGTGTCGGTAGAGTCCATTGACGCGAAGGACACCCCCGCGCCAGTACACGCGGGGAACGTTGTCGTCGAAAGCGGCACGCAATCCGACGTCGAGCGCGAGGATTTCCGCTTCTGCAAAGCCGGTGTGGAGGCTAAAGGCGGCGGAAAGCAGCTCCAGCGCACTACGCACGGTCACGCCGGAACGGTTGTCGCTCTCGATCTGGGTCGCACCCACGACGTACTCGTGGTTCCCACGGGGCGCCACGTAAAGCTGGTAGCGGGGATGCATAAGCCGAATGGGCCGCGTGAGGGTGACTTCCGGGGCCCGCAGGCGGACGACCTCGCCGCGGACACCACGCAGACCCGGCTCGCCGGCATCGGCACCCCGGCAGTCGACCCAGGCACCGAAACTTGCCCGCCGGCGTTCCCAGAGCGGGTCACCTTCGAGATCGACGCGTTGGCCGTAGCGAATCTCGCCGCAGCGAGTCTCCAGCGCATCGAGCAAGGCTCGGTTGTCGATCCAGCCTTCGCCCGGCAGAAAAAGGCCGCGGGCGAACGCGGGCCCCAGTTCGGGCTCGAGTTCACTAAGCGAATTTCGGTCGAGCCGTTTGGGCGGTTCGTCGCTGCGGCTACGCAGGACGCGCTCGAAGGTCTCGAGCAGCGCATCGTCGGACCGGTGCGCGACGGCAATCGCCCCGTCGAACCCATGGGCCACGTCGAGGGCGGCGAGCCATTGTGGCCAGACCTCGAGGCTCGCCATTCCCATGTGGAAGACGGCGCGATCGCTATCCGGCAACTCGCTCATCGGCGCAAGCATCGCGGCGGCGACATGGGCGGCGCTCTCCGGCTCACCCGGCGCGCTGCGCTCGAAGAGCGTCACGGCATGGCCCGCTTCGGTCAGACGCCAGCCGAGCAGCCGTCCCATGAGGCCGGCACCGACGATGGCGGTGTCCATGTCAGTGAATCCTTACCAACCCTATACCCGTTGGTATATCTCGCTGCCGTGCTCTCTGAACTCCTCCGCCTTGTGAGCCATCTCGGCCTCGACATCGACCATGCGGATCCGGTCGGAGTTGACGCCGGCGGCTTCGCGAACCTCCTGCGAGATCTTCATCGAGCAGAACTTGGGCCCGCACATCGAGCAGAAGTGAGCGACCTTGGCGGAGTCCTTGGGAAGCGTCTCGTCGTGGAACTCGCGTGCCTTGTCGGGATCGAGACCGAGGTTGAACTGATCCTCCCAGCGGAACTCGAAACGCGCCTTGGACACCGCGTTGTCCCTGATCTGGGCTCCCGGGTGACCCTTGGCGAGGTCGGCGGCGTGGGCGGCGACCTTGTAGGCCATGATGCCCTCCCGAACATCCTCCTTGTTGGGAAGTCCCAGGTGCTCCTTCGGCGTCACGTAGCAGAGCATGGCGCAGCCGTACCAGCCGATCTGCGCCGCACCGATCGCCGACGTAATGTGGTCGTAGCCCGGCGCGATGTCGGTGGTAAGCGGCCCGAGGGTGTAGAACGGTGCTTCCTTGCAGACCTCGAGTTGCTTGTCCATGTTCTCCTTGATGAGTTGCATCGGCACGTGGCCGGGGCCCTCGATCATCGTCTGGACATCGTGCTTCCAGGCAATCTCGGTGAGCTCGCCAAGGGTTTCCAACTCGCTGAACTGAGCCGCGTCGTTGGCATCGGCAATGGAGCCCGGGCGCAACCCGTCCCCCAGGGAGAACGACACGTCGTAGGCCTTCATGATCTCGCAGATTTCCTCGAAGTGCGTATAGAGGAAGCTCTCCTCGTGGTG
The DNA here is from genome assembly GCA_021295895.1 of Pseudomonadales bacterium. GTDB lineage: Bacteria > Pseudomonadota > Gammaproteobacteria > Pseudomonadales > Azotimanducaceae > VXYL01. The sequence goes on along the minus strand of JAGWBM010000038.1, from coordinate 1,446 downwards.
CGCCAGACACCACTTCGCCATGATCGACCCGCCGCGGCTGACGATGCCGGTGACGCGCTCGGCGGTGAGCGGGACGTAGCGCAACAGCACACCGGCGTGAATCGTGAAGTAGTCGACACCCTGCTCGGCCTGCTCGATCAGCGTGTCCCGGAAGATCTCCCAGGTAAGATCTTCCGCGACGCCCTTGGTCTTCTCCAACGCCTGGTAGATGGGCACCGTGCCGATCGGCACGGGCGAGTTCCGCACGATCCACTCGCGCGTCTCGTGGATGTGCTTGCCGGTCGAGAGATCCATCACCGTGTCGGCCCCCCAGCGCGTGCCCCACACCATCTTCTCGACTTCTTCGGAGATGCTCGACGTCACCGCGGAGTTGCCGATATTGGCGTTCACCTTCACGAGGAAGTTGCGGCCGATGATCATCGGCTCGGACTCCGGGTGGTTGATATTGCTCGGGATGATGGCGCGCCCGGCCGCCACTTCGTCGCGCACGAACTCCGGCGTGATCTCCTTCGGCAACCGGGCGCCGAAGTGCTGACCGCCATGCTGGCTGAAATCGGCCTCGGGGTTCGCCCGGGCCAGGTTCTCGCGAATGGCGATGTACTCCATCTCCGGCGTGACGATGCCCTTCCTGGCGTAGTGCATCTGGCTCACGTTGGCGCCGGCCTTGGCGCGCCTCGGCAGGGGAATATCCCGGAAGCGCAGGCGATCGAGGCTCTCGTCGCCGTTCCGCTCCCGGGTATAGCGGGAGGTGAACGCGTCGAGTTTCTCGGTGTCACCCCGGGCTTCGATCCAAGCCTCTCGCAGCCTTGGCACCCCGCGCCGAATGTCGATCTCGACATCGGTATCCGAATACGGACCCGAAGTGTCGTACACACGTACCGGCGCGTTCGGCTCCAGGCGGGATTGCCCGCCGTTGCCGAGCACCGGCGTTGGCGACAGGGTGATTTCCCGCATCTTGACGTCCACACCGGGCTGGGCCCCGGCAACAGTGACCTTGTGCGAACGCGTCAGTGGTCGGCGCATTTCCGGGTCAAGCTGCGCCGTGGCGGAAAGATCGTCGGTAACGTAAGCCATCGAAGCCCCCTTGGTGCGGTGGCGCCAAGGGGCATCCACCGCTGGTTTAACGCTTGCGTCGGGGGCATTGTTCCCTACGCCGGTACTAGCCGGATCAGGTTCTGCGGGTCCGCTTAGTCCTCGTGGAAGACTGGCGTCTCAGCCCGAAGGCTCCCCGACAACGACTTGCAGTGTACGCGATGCCGCAAAAGACTGTCGACCGTGATCGTTTGCGATGCGCAACGGTTGCAGCGGGGTATAACCATTGTCATACTCATGCGGATGAAAACCGCTATTTCCATCCGGGACGAGATTTTCGAAGCGGCGGAACGGACCGCGAGGGCGCTCGGGATGTCGCGGAGCGAACTATATGCCACGGCGGTCAAGGAGTTC
>JAGWBM010000037.1:97122-98571 GCA_021295895.1 Pseudomonadales bacterium | reverse complement strand
GTGTCGTCGGGACCCGTTGCGGCGCTCATCGGTGTCGCACTGTGCATGGTCGTCGGATTGTCCCACATGATGAGATCGTGGACGCGGTAGGTGTGGCGACTAACGAACCGGTCCGCAAAGGCGTGTTCGCACAATTCGTTCAAAAGCGCTTCTGCTTCCGCTTTTTCCATGCCGACGATGCCCTGGCTTGTCCCGGTGATGGCGTACAGGGTCTTCTGGCCAGTGACGGGGTGGCGCCTCACCAGCGGATGGGTGACGGTCGTACTCTGATCCCATCCCTTCGGCGGAATGGGGACATGGTCATCCGGCCGCGCCGCAACCGATACGCCGTGGCGGTGGATGACGGTCAGGTCATCGATCCTGCGCTTCGTGGACTCGGGCAGCGCCGCATAGGCGGCGGCCATGTCGCAGAACCTGGTCTCGCCGCCGTGCCTGGGTGCTTCTACCGAGTACAACGTGGTGATGGAGGACACCTTGTTCCGAAACGACTGATCGGTGTGCCAGTGCGCTGCGCCAAGCCTGCGAGTCTCGGTGTCGATGCCTACATTGGTGATATGGGCGATCTCGGGGAAATCGGGATCGCCGCTCAAACGGATCGGGTCGCCGACTCGCCGGGCGAACTCGACGAACTGCGGTTTGGTTAGTCCCGTGGTTCGAAGCACAACGAATCGCTGCTCGTAGAGGCACAGGAGAATCCGCTTCAGGGCAGCGTCGCCAAGGCGTGGCACGTCGGTGAGAGGGACCTCGGCACCGAAGGGCCCGTTCAAGGGTTCCACGCAAAACCTCAACCGTTGCATCCAGACAAGACCCGTGTCGGCGCAGAGTATATGTCTGCCGAGTGCACCTTCGATACGGGAGGCACGACCTCAGCCTTGGCTCGCGACGTAGGTAAGCAGATGCTATGGTTCCATAGCAATTGATAGGTCGAGGATGTATTGGCGATGGCAACCGTTCAAATCAACGCCAGGGTGGACGAGACCCTCAAGATCGCGGTGGAGCGCTATTGTCGGTCGCGTGGCATTGTGATGAACCACTTCATTCAGGAAGCCTTGCTGGATCGCTTGGAGGAACTCGAGGACATCGAGGACTTGAAACAGATCCGGCACGAACCGACTCGGCCGATGTCCGAGGTTCTGAAGGATCTCAAACTCGATGGCACGTTATGAGATCGAGATCAGTCGAACGGCCGAGAGGCAGTTGAGGAAACTTCCCCGCAGCGACCAAGAGCGCTTGGTCCGGGCGATCCTGACGCTTGCGAATGATCCGTTTCCCCGCAGCGCGAGAAAGCTCTCCGGATACGACGATGTCTTTCGAATCCGCGTCGGAAGCTACCGAGTCATCTATAGCGTCTCGACAGCCACACTGATCGTCATCGTATTGAAGGTGGGCCACCGCAAGGATGTCTACCAGTAGTTCCCCATCGCGGCGCTGGTCTTTTGCGCAAGCCTC
>JAGWBM010000037.1:91538-96993 GCA_021295895.1 Pseudomonadales bacterium | reverse complement strand
GGCCGGGCCAGTCGCGAGATCATCGATTCCGCCGGCCACATGAACTGCTGCATGGTGCATCGGGGCGGCCTCGGCTACGAGAAGAACACCGGTGACGGTGCGGGCCTTCTCACCGGACTACCCCACAAGTTTCTCGCCAAGGCGGCGAAGCGCGATCTGGGCATCGATCTACCCGCACCGGGCCACTACGGGGCCGGTATCGTCTTCCTGCCGCGCGATACGGGCGAACGGGCGCGTTGCAAGGCGGTGATCGAGGAAGAGATCGCCAACGCCGGACAGCGCCTGTTGGGGTGGCGGCTCGTTCCCACGCGACCCGACGAGGCGGATATCGGCAACGCGGCCCGGGCGTCGATGCCGGCGATCGAGCAGCTGTTCATCGGCAGCGACCTCGAAGGCGATGCCTTGGAGCGCAAGCTCTATCTCATTCGCAAGGCGGCCACGCACCGCCTGCGCACCGACGAGAGCCTTGCCGAGCGGCTGTTGCTGTTCTTCGTCAGCCTGTCCGCCAAGGTTATCGTCTACAAGGGCATGCTGACGCCGCACCAACTGTTCCCCTTCTACCCGGACCTGGAGGACGACGACTACGAGTCGCATCTCGCCATGGTGCATTCACGGTTCTCCACCAATACCTTCCCGTCCTGGGACCGGGCGCAGCCGAACCGCTTCATGAGCCACAACGGCGAGATCAACACCCTGCTCGGCAACAAGAACTGGATGAACGCCCGCCAGGGCGTGGTCGAGAGCGACTTGTTCGGCGACGACCTCACCAAGCTGTTCCCGGTGGTCGAACCCGATTGCTCGGACTCCGGTACCTTCGACAACGTCCTGGAGTTCCTGCTGATGACCGGGCGTACGCTCCAGGAAGCGGTGCTCATGATGATCCCGGAAGCCTGGCAGCAGCACCCGACCATGGACCCGGCGAAGCGGGCGTTCTACGAGTACCACGCCTGCCTGATGGAACCGTGGGACGGTCCGGCGTCCATCGCCTTCACCGACGGCACCTACATCGGCGCCGTGCTGGACCGCAACGGGCTCAGGCCTTCGCGGTACTACGTCACAGAAGACCACAAGTGCATCATGGCCTCCGAAGTCGGTGTCGTGGATGTCGATCCAGCCAAAGTGGTTGCCAAGGGGCGCCTGCAGCCCGGCAAGATCTTCCTGATCGACTTCGAGGCGGGCCGGCTGATCCCGGACGAGGAGATCAAGTCGGAGTGGGCCGGCCGCCGTCCCTACGGCGAGTGGCTGGAACGTCAGCGCGTCGAGTTGGACGACCTGCCGAGTGCCAAGGCCGGCGGTTTCGACAAGGCAACCCTGCTGCCACGAATGCAGGCTTTCGGCTACACGGCGGAGACCATGCAGTTCATGCTCCAGCCGCTCGTGACCGAGTTGCGCGATCCCTTGGGATCCATGGGCAACGACAGCGCGCTGGCGGTGATGTCCGACAAGCCGCGCATGCTCTACGACTACTTCAAGCAACTGTTCGCGCAGGTCACGAATCCGGCCATCGACTCCATCCGCGAGGAAGTCATCATGGCGCTGGAATGCGCCATCGGCCCGGAACGCAACCTGCTCGACGTCACGGAGGAACACGCGCACCGGTTGCGTGTGCCGCACCCCATCCTGTCGAACGACGAATTGGCGGCTCTCAAGAGCATCCGACATCGAGGTTGGCGATCGCGCACCATCGACATCGCGTTCCCCCGGGCGTCCGGCGAGGCCGGCCTGTTGGCTGCTTTCGACCGGATTTGCGACGAGGCGACGGTCGCGATCGAGGATGGCATCGAGATCATCGTCCTGAGTGACCGCGCCATCGGTCCGGACAACGTCCCGATCAGCGCCTTGGCGGCCACCGGTGCCGTGCACCACCACTTGGTGCGTACGCTGGCCAGGACGCGGGTCGGGTTGGTCGTGGAGACCGGCGAGGCACGGGAAGTCCATCACCACTGTCTGCTGATCGGGTTCGGCGCGGACGCCATCAACCCCTATCTCGCCTTCGAGGCGCTGTGGGATGCCCGGCGCAACGGCTACCTGGTGGAGGCCGATCACATCACCGACGACGCCGGGGTCGTGGACGCGTACAAGAAAGGCGTCGGCAAGGGCATGCTCAAGGTAATGGCCAAGATGGGCATTTCCACGCTCCAGTCCTACAAGGGCGCGCAGATCTTCGAAGCCGTGGGGCTCGCCGACGACGTGGTGGAACGCTGCTTCAAGGGCAGCGCGAGTCGCGTCAAGGGCGTCGGCTTCGACGTCCTCGCGGAAGAGATGCAACGTCGCCACGCCTTCGGTTTCCCGCCCCGGGACGTGGTCTCGCTGCCGGTGCTGCCGAATCCCGGCGACTTCCACTGGCGTCGTCACGGTGACACCCACATGTGGGACCCCGAGTCCATCGCCAATCTGCAGGTGGCTGCTCGGGGCGATGACGAAGAAGCCTACCGGCGGTTCGCGAGACAGGCCAACGAGGAAAGTACCAAGCGGTCGAGCCTGCGCGGACTCTTGACCTTCAACGAAGGTGCCAACGGCGGCGAGGTTCCGCCCGACGACGTGGAACCGGCATCGGAGATCGTCAAGCGCTTCGCCACCGGGGCGATGAGCTTCGGTTCCATCTCCAAGGAAGCCCACGAGAGCCTGGCCATCGCCATGAACCGTATCGGCGGCAAGTCGAATACGGGCGAAGGCGGCGAAGACGACGAGCGGTTCATTCCACTCGCCAACGGCGACTCGAAGCGCTCGGCCATCAAGCAGGTGGCGAGCGGGCGATTCGGGGTGACGGTCAACTACCTGACCAACGCCGACGAACTGCAGATCAAGATCGTCCAGGGCGCGAAGCCGGGGGAGGGCGGCGAACTTCCGGGTCGCAAGGTCGACGACTACATCGCCCGGATCCGTCACTCGACGCCCGGTGTGGGGTTGATCAGTCCGCCACCGCACCACGACATCTACTCCATCGAGGATATCGCGCAACTCATCCACGATTTGAAGAACGGCAACCCCGAGGCCCGCATCAGCGTGAAGTTGGGCGCGGAGATCGGTGTCGGCACCGTGGCGGCGGGCGTCGTCAAGGCCCGGACGGATCACCTGGTGATTGCCGGCGATACCGGCGGCACGGGGGCATCGCCGTTGACGTCGATCAAGCATGCCGGTGTGCCTTGGGAACTCGGCATTGCGGAGACCCACCAGACGCTGGTTATGAACAACCTTCGCTCCCGCGTCGCGCTGCAGACCGATGGTCAGTTGAAGACCGGTCGAGACGTCGCCATCGCCGCCTTGCTGGGCGCGGAGGAGTTCGGTTTCGCGACCGCGCCGCTGGTCGCCATGGGCTGCATCATGATGCGCAAATGCCACCTGAACACCTGTCCGGTGGGTATCGCGACCCAGGATCCGGATCTACGCCGTAAATTTGCCGGCGCCCCGGAGCATGTCGTCAACTACTTCTTCATGATCGCCGAGGAACTGCGTCTCATCATGGCGAAACTCGGCTTCCGCACCGTCAACGAGATGATCGGCCGAGTCGACGCGCTCAAGGTGGAAGCCGCAGTGGCGCATTGGAAGGCGAAGGGACTCGACTTCTCCGCCATTCTTGAACCCGCCACGGCGCCCGAGAACTGCCTGGGCGTGTACCGGATACACGACCAGGACCACGGTCTCGCGCATGCCATCGACAACCAGTTGATCGAGTACGCGAAGTCGGCCATCGAGAAGGGCGAGCGCGTGTACCGGGAGTTGCCGATCGTCAACGTCAACCGCGTTGTCGGCGGAATGCTGTCCAACCACATCATCCGGGAAGTCGGACCGGGCATGCTTGCTGACGGCTCGATCCACTTCAAGTTCACCGGTAGCGCCGGACAGAGCTTCGGTGCGTGGTTGGCCAAGGGTGTCACCCTGGAGGTCGAAGGCGATGCCAACGACTACGTCGGCAAGGGGCTCTCCGGGGGCCGGTTGATCGTGTACCCGCCGAAGTCGAGCCAGTTCAAGCCGGAGGAGCAGATCCTGATCGGCAACGTCGTGCTCTACGGTGCGACGTCGGGCGAGTGCTTCTTCCGAGGCGTCGCGGCCGAGCGATTCTGCGTGCGTAACAGCGGCGCACACGCGGTGATCGAAGGCGTTGGCGATCACGGCTGCGAATACATGACCGGCGGCCGCGTAATCATCCTCGGCCCGACCGGGCGCAACTTCGCTGCGGGGATGAGCGGCGGTGTCGCCTATGTGCTGGACGAGGACGATTCTTTCGCAGGGCAATGCAACCCCGGCATGGTCGACCTGGAGCCCCTGGTTGCCAAGGCCGACGTCGAGGAAGTGCGTTCGCTTGTCGAGAAGCATCAGCGGTACACGGGTTCGTCGGTCGCGGCACGTGTGCTCGACGACTGGGACCGGGCTTGCGGCCGGTTCGTGAAGGTCATGCCGCGCGACTACAAACGCGTACTGGAGGAGCGCAAAGTCGCGCTGCGAAAGGAGCGGCAGCCCGTCGTGGCGCAGGTGGCGGCTAGCGGTGGGTAAAGGAGCCCTCAGCCGGGGAGCGCGAGGGGGTACCCCTCGCAAGAAAATAACCGGATTCAAGGAGTACGTTCGCGACGCGGCCCCCTATCGAAATGCGGTGGAACGCGTTGCGGATTTCCGGGAGATATACACTGGGCACGACCTCGCCCGGCTCAACACCCAGGCGGCGCGTTGCATGGACTGCGGGGTGCCGTTCTGCCAGTCGCCGGACATGGTCCACGGCCGCAGCGGGTGCCCGATCCACAACTTGATCCCGGAGTGGAACGACCTGGTCTACCGCGATCAGTGGCGCGACGCCCTGGACCGCCTCCACAAGACCAACAACTTTCCCGAGTTCACGGGCCGCGTCTGTCCGGCGCCCTGCGAGGGCTCGTGCGTGCTCGGTATCACGGACCCGCCGGTGACCATAAAGAACATCGAGATGGCCATCATCGACCGCGGCTTCGAGGAGGGCTGGGTGGTACCGGTTCCGCCCGAAGCCCGCACCGGCAAGCGTGTCGCCGTGGTCGGATCGGGACCGGCGGGACTCGCGGCGGCGGCGCAACTCAACAAGGTCGGGCATGCCGTTACCGTCTACGAACGCGCCGACCGGATCGGCGGGCTCCTCATGTACGGCATCCCGAACGGGCGTCGTCGAGCGGCGCATCGAGGTGATGCGGGAGGAGGGTATCGAGTTCGTCACCGACGCGGACATCGGGGACGGCGCAAATGGCACTTTGTCCGTTACCGAAATGCTGGACGAGGTGGACGCACTGCTCCTGGCGACCGGCGCCACCGTGCCGAACAATTTGCCCATTCCGGGCCGCGAACTCGATGGTGTCCATTTCGCCATGGAATTTCTGCACGCGAACACCAAGAGCCTGCTCGATAGCAGGCACGCCGACCACAACTACATCGACGCCAAGGGCAAAAACGTCATCGTCATCGGGGGCGGCGACACGGGGACGGACTGCATCGGCAC
>JAGWBM010000037.1:59629-91431 GCA_021295895.1 Pseudomonadales bacterium | reverse complement strand
GAGGCGGCCGCGAAATTCAATCGCGACCCGCGCGAGTACCGCACGTCGGCGGTGGCGTTCCACGGCGACGGCAACGGTCGCGTGAAGTCGCTGACGGCGGCCGAATACGACGAGAAGTTCCAGAAGGTCGAAGGCACGGAGCGTAGCTACGATGCCGACTTGGTGCTGCTGGCGATGGGATTCCGGAGCCCGGAGCACTACGTCAGCGAGCCCCTCGGCCTCGAACTCGACCAACGGTCGAACTACCAGGCGGAGAAAGGCGTCTACCGGACGAGCAATTCCAAGGTGTTCGCCGCCGGCGATTGCCGCAGCGGCCAGTCGCTGGTCGTGCGGGCCATCAACGAGGGCCGCGAGGCGGCGCGAGAGGTCGACCGGTTCCTGTCGGGAACGACGGAGTTGCCTTGAACGGGTAGCGCGTTCCGAGCCAACGGGTCGTCCGGATCGAGACGTGGGTGGAGAGGCGGGAGTCTTCGCGGCAGGCGCAACGGTGACCTTTCTCGGTACGCCCTGGACGTGACCGAAGATCCGTCACCAGCCGTTTGAGCGTGTCGATGAAGTCCACCTCACCCTCGTCGATGGCGGCGGCGACGAGTGAGCGAGGCAACGTGGTTTCCCAGTCGACTTCCATCACGTCGAAGTACGGGTAGAAATGCTGGAACACGTTCCACGCTAGCACGACTGCGGCGAGACGGGTTGAACGGTCGTCGCCGGTCGGTCGCCAATGCTCGGGCACGACGTCGACGGACAATGCTTCGATGGGCGTCCCTTCGAAGGACGCTTGCGGGGCGACGAGGATTGCGGTCGGTACAAGGGCGGAGACACCGCTGCCAAGGTCCATCTCAATAGGCTCGTCTGGACGAACGGGCGGATCCTCGGATGTACGTAGGTTGCTCGAGTAGATCGACGGTTGATCGCCAACCTTGACGCCGTTGTGTTCCCAGCAGCGGATATCGATCGGCTGTTTCCCCGGGAATCCCCGCCAACTCGCATTTCTCGGCCTCGGCGAGAAAAGCGACGACTGCTTCGGTACCGAACCGTTGGGGCGACCCTGGTGCGACCTTTGCCCACGCCCCTGAAAAGGCGTTCAATCCAAGAGGGACGCCGCAAGGGCGTCCCCTACGCGTTGCTCGCCAGCGCTAGCGCGGGACTCGGCGCATAGGGCAACTCGACGAGCGTCGTTACAGGGTTCGCCGAGTGGGTGGCGTCAGGCTGCGTGGCTGGGAGGGGGGTATCGAGGGATTGAGCCACGGCTTCATGCCAAACGGTGCCTCGCGCGACGTTCACGCCGTTTGCGAGGTGGGGGTCGTCGGCGATAGCCTGACGCCAGCCCTTCTCGGCGATGTTTCTGACATACGGCAGGGTGATGTTGTTCAGTGCCAGCGTCGCGGTGTGCGGTACGACGCCGGGCATGTTCGTGACGCAGTAGTGGACCACGCCGTCATGGACGAAGGTCGGATCGTCGTGGGTGGTCGGGCGGCTCGTTTCGAAACAACCGCCCTGGTCGATGGAGATGTCGACCAGTACCGAGCCGTTGCGCATGTCGCGGACGTCGTCGGCGCTTACCAGTTTTGGCGCTCTCGCACCCGGTACCAGTACTGCGCCAACCACGAGGTCCGCGTGGAGGACGTGTTCGCGAGTGGTGGATGCGTTTGCCATGACGGTCCTGGCGCGACCGTCGAACCGGTCAGCCAACCAGCGTAGTCGGGCAACGCTCTTGTCGAGAATGGTTACATCGGCACCGAGACCCAGCGCGATCATGGTCGCGTTGGCGCCGGCCATGCCGCCACCGACTACCACGACGCGGGCGGGTGCGACACCCGGCACGCCGCCGAGCAGAACGCCGCTACCGCCGGTGGTTCGCTGCAACGCGTTGGCGCCGACCTGGACGGACATTCGGCCAGCGATCTCGCTCATCGGCGACAACAGCGGCAGGCTGCCGTCGGGAGCGGTGACGGTTTCGTAGGCGATCGCGGCGGCGCCGCTACCCACCAACGCGTTGGTCAACGCCGGATCGGCGGCCAGGTGGAGGTAGGTGAAGAGAATCTGATCGTCGTGAAGCATGGCGCACTCGTCGAGATTCGGTTCCTTGACCTTGACGACGAGGGTCTGGGCGAAGGCATCCGTCGCCGAGCCGATGCAAGCACCGGCAGCGACGTAGTCAGCGTCACCGAATCCGATGCCTGCTCCGGCGTTCTCCTCGACGACGACCGTGTGCCCGTCGCGGGTCAATTCGGCAACGGCGGTGGGGGTGAGTCCGACGCGGTATTCGTGGACCTTCGTCTCCTTCGGAACGCCTATGCGCATTGCCTTCGCCTTTGTCGTTGGCTGGTTGTATGACGTTAGACAATTCGAAGCGCAATGCGTTTGCGTTTTCGCCTGCTATCGTCGAGCATATTGGTACTATCTACGACAAAACATGGCCTATATCGTGGAATCTATCGAAATAGATCAAAGAGACCGAATGATCCTGCACGAGATTCAGCATGACGGACGGATCACCAACGCGGATCTCGCCGAGCGCATCAACCTGTCGGAGTCTGCGAGCCTGAGACGCCTCAAGCGCTTGGAGCACGCGGGCATGATCCGCGGCTACGTCGGCTTGGTGGACCAATCGCTTGCCGGGTATCCGGACAACGTCTTCGTACAGATTACGCTGGCGAGCCAGCAACGCGACGATCTTGCGGCATTCGAACGCGCGATCGTCGAACTGCCGGAGGTCATGGAGTGCTACGTGATGTCGGGAGAGGCGGACTATCTCGTACGGGTAATCGTCCGCGACGCCCGTGACTACGAACGCATCCACAGCCAATACCTGACGGCGTTGCCGGGCGTGGACCGCGTACATTCGAGTTTTGCGCTACGCACCGTGGTGAAGCGGACGGAACTGCCTGTTCGCTAGTGTGTGGCGCCACGCGTCCTGCCAACGCGTTAGCGTTTGTTCCCCGAGACCGAAACGACATGTGATGGTGGCACTGGCGGTCGGGTGCGAGAGGTCGTAGGGGCGGTCCTGACGCGCCCGTAAGGGCACGCGGTCCTAACGCGCCCGTAAGGGCGCGCGGTCCTAACGCGCCCGTAAGGGCGCGCGGTCCTAACGCGCCCGTAAGGGCGCGCGGTCGCCCGTCCCGAGGCAGGCGAGGCGTCAGTCCGATGTCACGGGAATGCGCAAGCATTCTCGCAACGCGCCCGAAGGGCGCGCCGGGACGGGACAAGCCCGTCCCACGGCGTATCCGCCCGGGCAAGCGCTTACTTGGCAACCGACCGGGCGAACGTCCCGGAGGCAGCCACGGGCGCCTCGCCGAAGCGGTCCGGGATCCAGTACAGCGCAACCCCGTCGGATCCCTTCGCGTACCAGGGGATTTCATTCACGTCATCGTGGGCATCCCAGTCGATCGCCGCGATGGCGAGTCGTACTGTTTTCCAGGTGTCCCCGGCGTGCTGGTCGAGAAACGGTCCGTCGACCTTGAATTCCACGTCGTACCCTGCGTCCGTGGCGGTTGCCTTCGACGTGACCGCCGCGCGGGAGGCGTCCAGGAAGCGCAAGTAGTAGCTCTCCTCCACGATCCCACGGAGCGTGACGAAACCAACGGCCATTTGCGCGAGGTCTCGTCGCGTCGAATCGTGCAGGCGGAGATTCGCGGACCGCACGGGATCGGGTCGGGAATCCACCGCGATCATCACGGAGTCCTGGGTCATGAGACCGCGCGCTTCGTCGGCCAACAGGCTGTCATCGCGGACACGAACCGCAACGTAGAGATCGCCGTCGGATTCCCGCACCGCAAACGAATACGCGATATCCGTGGCGGCGGTGGGCGGCGAGGCCACGTCGCCTTGATGGTCGGCCAGGTAGGGCAGGGTTCCCCACTCCGATAGGTCGCCGTCGACGGACGGGGCATCGCCACCGGGAATCGGCAGGGTCGTGACGGGTAGCAGCGCGGAAACCACGTTCAACTCGACGGGATGCTGGCCCGTATGGGTGGACAGGGACCAGAACACGCGTCCAGGACGGACGTCTTGATGGGGGATCGGGTTCTCGGCGGAAAGGGGAAAGGAGAACAGGTTCACGCCGTTGGCCGGAATCGTCGCGGTCTCGGCGGAGCCCGCGTAGTGCAGGTCCGGCCCGGGGTCGACATGAAGCGCCACGGTGAGATCCGCATCTCCCGCGTTGGCAACTTGGAACGATACGCTGCCCTTCGAGAAGGCGGTGTCGTTGGGGAGCATCAAGGGTGACACGGACTGCACTGCATCGTCCAGCCAACGCATGGTGTCGCGCACATCCTCGGTCACGAGATCCTCGTCGTGGATGCCGTCGAGCATCAGGTTGGCAATCCGAGGACCGCTAGCGGTCATGGTCACCAGGGCCACGTGATCGAACTCGCCATAGAGGTTGCCGCGCAGACTGCTGCCGCCGCCGGTAGTGGCGAGGGTGATGTAGTTGCTGTCTTGGCGAACGATCTTGACGTAGTGGTGAAAGTGGCCGGCGAACACGGTGTGATCGCGGCCGGCAAGCATCCCCTCCACCTTGGGCCAGTCGCCTTGCCGGCCGCGGGCGGAATCCCACAGCGGCTGGTGGACGATCACGATGGTCCAGCGCGGGTCGGGAACCTCGGCCAGCGTGCGCTCGACGAACTGGAGTTGTTCGGCCTGCGTCCAGGGCCCAGGCACGGGGGCGTCGGGTTTGCTGACCATGCCGAAGAGTTCGGAGTTCAACACCAGGAACAGCACGTCCTTGTAGACGAAGCGGTAGAAGGACGGGCCGAAGCGTGTCTGCCAGGTCTCCGCCATGGTGGCGTTGCTCATATCGTGGTTGCCCGCAGCGTAGAAGAACGGGACTTCCAGCTGTTCGATGAAGCCTTCGAACTCGTCCCATTCGCCATCGAGCCGGGCTTGGTCTTCGGTGTAGCCCTCGATGAGATCGCCGACGCTCACGACGAATGCGGGTTCGAGGACGTTCACCTTGGGCATCGCGGACGCAAAAACCCCGGGGCGCGCGCCCCCGGTACGGTCGCTCACGATGACGAAATGGAAGTCCTGTTCCGCGTCGTTGGGATCGAGGCTGGTCCACGGCACGGCACCGTCGGTGGCTTGGACGTCGAAGCTTGCCGCGTCCGAGGGCTCACCGTCGGTCGGCAGCGAGGATTGGCCGCAGCCGGCGAACATCGCCGCCGCGATGGCGCCGACGAACACACCGAACCGCGAACGTATGCAGGCAACACGGTGAGCGCCCGTAGGATCGACGCCTGCGGCCGACCGAGTGTCGGTCAAAGCATGGCGAGAGTTCGTCGAGACGTACTCGTTGACGTCCGAATTGCTCCGTTGCTGGCGCATCAAGGCCTCCGGCGAAGGGAGAACGGCGGCAGTACCGCCGGGGCAGCGGTAGGGCCGATGAGGGAGCGCGAAGTATATACGGCCCAAGTGGCGCGACCCTTGATGTTGGTGGGCGTACGGCAGATCTTTGCAGAGTCGTACGGGCGACCCTCGTGGTCGCCCGCTGGACCCGCACGGCGGCCTCGTCTTACGGACATGGGCGAGGACAAGGCTGCCCATACGATTCCTTTTGCCAAGGATTTGTCGTACACCCGATGTTGGTCGAGGCATGCCGCACGCGCGGCGTTGGCTACTGTTGCCGGGCTTCCTCGAGCAGCCTGTTGCGTACGTTCGTCAGCACTCGCCCGTAGACGTTGCGGCCCCGGGTATCGCGGCCACAGCCCCAGTAGTAGTCGTACTGGCTGGTTTCGATAATCGTTTTCTCGCCCGTGGCCGTGAGGGCGTCGGCGACATCTTGGTGCATCCTGCACTTGGCGTACGTACCGCGGGTCATGTAGACCTCCTTCACGTTGTCCCATCCCTTGCGGATTCGCCGACGCCGCTTGCGTGCGACCCTGGCGGCCTGGGCCGGATGTGGCGCGGTGCGAACCTGTTCGCGAATCGCCTCGTCCTCGAACTTCATCGCCTGGTAGTAGTGCTCCACGGATGGCCAGTGGGCGTCGTCGAGGTGGAAACCGTGTTTGGAGTAACTCGCTAGTGCATGGCTGGGATCCACCCGCGAGACGAAGACGGTATTGGGATCGAAGTTGCGGAACACTGGGAGTGCCGGCTGTCAGCCGGAGACACGCACCATCGTCTTGCCGAATTTCCGGCCGCCCAGTATCCCGATGAACCATCGGTGACACTCTCCCGGTATTTGAGCTGCCCGGACTTGATCCACGCGGAGAGTATCTCGAGGGCGTTTTCGGCATCCGGATGCCGAGACGACAAGTTGGAGAAGGTGAAGAAGGTGTAGCCCTTCGTATTGCCATCCTTGCCGAGTACCTCTAGTCCCTCCGCCCGTAGCCGCTGCAGGGGATTGACGCGGCGCGCGGTCGGCGTTTCGTTGTAGTGGGCGATGAAGCCGCAGATCGGGATGCGGGCGCCGGGATTGAGGCGCGGGATCACGGCCTCCAACACGTCGCCGCCGACGTTCTCGAAGTAGATGTCGATCCCGTCGGGCGTGGCCCCGGCCAGATCCGCACCCAGGTTTCCGGCCTTGTAGTCGACGCAGGCGTCGAAGCCGAATTCGTCGACACAGAAGGCGCATTTGGCCGGGCCGCCCGCGATGCCCACCGCACGCGCGCCGTGGATCTTCGCGAGTTGGCCGACGACTTGCCCGACCGCGCCACTGGCGGCACTGACCACGACGGTTTCGCCGGGCTGGACTTTGGCGACGTTCTTGAGCCCCTCGTAGGCCGTGAGGCCGGTCATGCCGAGAACGCCCAACGCCGTGGACGGTTCCCCGAGTGAACCGTCCCACTTCTGGATGGGCATGTTGGGATTGTTCCACTGCACGTCCGATGCGGTGCCGACGCTGTATTCCTGCCAACCGTAGAAGCCGACGACCAGGTCACCGGTCTGCCACGTCGGCGCCTTGCTCTCGACGACCTCGGAAACCGTGCCCCCGATCACCGTCTTGCCGACGTTGTCCGGTTGCAGCATGAACCCCGATCGCATGTAGGGGTCGAGCGTCAACCAGCGCGTCTTCAGCAACATCTGACCATTCGGTGACGATCTCGAAGTCCGCCGGCGTCGGTACGCCGATGGGCGGCTGCTTCATGACGACCTTGCGGTTGGTTGTGGGCATGCGGGTCTCCGTGCGCTTGTCGGTCAGTTATGTGCCGAGGGTTTGCACGTCATATTGCCTTATGCGGGCGTCGTTGGTTACCAGGACGAGGCCCTCTGTACGGGCCTGGGCGACGAGCATGCGGTCGAAGGGATCGTCGTGAAGCCTCGGTAGCGCTCCTACCCGTGCCGTGTGCGGAAAGGTAATGGGCAGCAGCTTGAAGCCCTCTGCCTTGATGTGCCCCTCGATATCGCCGGGCGCCAGCAGCTTGCCCAATGCACGCTTGATGGCGATCTCCCAGCCGCTGACCGCGCTGGCGAAGGCTTCGTTGTCTGCGATGGCTCGGCGTGCCGACCGACCCAGGCGCGGGCCGTCGTCAACGCCTGGGACCGGACAAGGCGTTTTGCGTTGCGCGAACTGCCCTAGCGGGAATGCGAGATCGCCCCCTTAAGGGTCTGCTCCGGGACGTCGCTGGTGACGGATACGCTACCGATACCGTCGCAGACGATGAGGCGTAGACGACCATCCATCACTTTCTTGTCCATGCCCATCGCGTCGAGTAAGGCATCCTCGTCGACTTCCAGCGCCTCGGTGAGGAGTCCACAACGTTCGATCAGCCGACGCACTCTGCGTCGGTCGCGATCGTCGCTTCTGCCTAGACGTACGGATAGGTCCATAGCCATGATCATGCCCGCGGCCACCGCCTCGCCGTGCAGGAATCGTTCGTAGCCGGTGACGGCCTCGATGGCGTGACCGAAGGTATGGCCGAAGTTGAGGATCACGCGGCGGCCTTGCTCGCGCTCGTCGTCGGCGACGACCTCGGCCTTGATCTCGCAGGATCGCCGGACGGCGTGGACCAGGCATGCCGGGTCGCGGGTGAGTACATCGTCGATATGCGACTCGAGCCACTGGAAGAAAGCCTGATCGGCGATGACCCCGTACTTGACCACCTCCGCCAGGCCGGCGCGAAACTCGCGCTCGGGAAGGGTTTCCAGCATGCCCACGTCGGCCACGACCGCGCGGGGTTGGTAGAACGCCCCGATCAGGTTCTTGCCGGCGGGGTGGTTGACGGCCGTCTTGCCGCCCACCGAGGAATCCACCAGGGCGAGCAGCGTGGTTGGAATCTGCACCAGGCCCACACCGCGCTGATAGGTGGCGGCGACGAACCCGGCCACGTCGCCGACCACGCCGCCGCCAAGGGCGATCACGGTCGTCGTTCGGTTGTGTCGCTTGTCGACGAGCGCATCGAGAACGGCGGCGTAGGTGTCGAGGGTCTTGAAGGTCTCGCCATCGCCGATTTCGGCGATGTCGACCTGGTCCACGCTCACGAGGCTCCGTCGCACCGCCTCGAGATAGAGACCGGAGACGACGGCATTGGTGACGACCAAAGCCTGGTTGCGTGTGTACGGATCGAGGAGACCGGGCGTGCCTAGGAGACCGTTGCCGAGCAGAATCGGGTAGCTGCGCTCGCCCGGAAGGGCTACTTCGATCCGATCGTTCACGGCCCGCACCGGTCGACCTCGGTCGCGGTTTCGGTATCGCTGCGATCATCGAGGCCTTCGAGCAGATGATGGATGTCGGTGGCGATGGCCTTGGGCGGTCGACGATCCACCGTGATGGCGAGGTGGGCGACGGATTCGTAGAGCGGGCCGCGCTCGGTGGTGAGCGTCTCGATCCGTTCTCGGACGTCGTCCACCTGCAGGAGCGGACGCCGACGGTCGCTGCGCGTGCGCTCGATGATGAGATCGACACCGCTTCGCAGGTAGACCACGATGCCCCTATCCCGCAGCAGGTTGCGGTTCGCTTCGCGCAGCACGGCGCCGCCGCCGGTGGCGAGCACGACCCTCTCGCTCTGGGTCATTTCCTCGATCACCTGTTGTTCCCGGTCCCGGAACCGCTCCTCGCCTTCGAGTTCGAAGATCCATGAGATGTCCGCGCCGGCCCGACTCTCGATGACTTGGTCAGTGTCGTGGAAGGTGAAGTCGAGGCGTGACGCCAAGTGGCGCCCGACCGTAGTCTTGCCCACGGCCATCATGCCGACGAGATACACGTTACGCGTGGTCATAGTCCCTAAATCCTTCGTGCGCGCACCTTAACCCGCCTCCTCGCCGGGTGCCATGCGCGCTTGGCTGCCCGGTACATCGCGAACGATCGAAGGTGTGATGAAGACGAACAGCTCCTGCTTGTCGTCGCGTTCCAGCGTGCGCCGGAACAGGCGTCCGACGACGGGTAGATCGCCGAACAGCGGTGTGCGTACCGTGGCGTGGTGGCGATCGGTCTGGAAGATGCCGCCGAGCACCACCGTCTGGCCGTCTTGGACCAGGACCTGGGTGGTGATACGGGTGGTGTTGACACTAGGCACGCCGTGGTAGATCCGGCCCACGGTGTCCTGCTTGACGGTGAGGTCGATGACAATGCGTTCGTCGGGGGTGACCTGCGGGGTGACCTCCAACTGCAGAACGGCATCCTTGAAGGCGATGGAGGTCGCCCCAGACTTGGTCGCCTGCTGGTAGGGAATCTCGACGCCCGACTCGATGATTGCAGGACGCTTCTCGGCGGTGATGACCTTGGGTCGGGCCACGATTTCGGCACGGCCGTCGGCGGCGAGCGCCGAAAGCTCCATGTCCAACCGGTAGCCCGTGCCGGCGAACCCCAACGCAAGACTGGATGCCCCGTCGCCGTCGACGCCGAGATCGACGAGCAGATCGTCGCCTTGTGCGCCGTCGTTGTCGCCGTCCAACGTGTCCCGAATGCGCGCGAGCGCGCGCATGTTGCCCGCGACCGTCACGTCGGACCGACCGTTGGCCGTGAACGCGCCGCCGCCGAAGCGGATGCCGAGTTCCTCGGTGAAGTTGGCGTTTGCGTTGACGATCCGCGCTTCGATCTGAACCTGCCGAACCGGCACGTCGAGCTCGCGGACCATCTCGCGCAGTTCGGCCAGGTTGGCTGCGGTGTCGGTAACGATCAGGGAGTTGGTGCGGACATCGACCATGACACGGCCGCGGTCGGAGAGGGGTGCCGAACCCCCGTCGCCGCCGAGTAACTGCGCCAGTGCGGGTGCATCCGCATAGTGAAGACGAATGAAGACCCGGGTCAGCGGCGACAGGTCGGCGCGCGCCTTGAGGCGCTCCAGTTCGAGGCGTTCCTGCGCGGCGATCTCGACCGCGGGCGCGACCAGGAGAACCGATCCGGTCTGGCGCTTGCCGAGGGCGTTGATGGTTAACACGAACTCCAGGACTTCGTCCCACGGCACATCGACCATGCGCAGCGTCATGCGACCCTCCACCGTTTGGCCAACGACCAGGTTCAGGCCTGCGAAATCCGCGATCAGTTGCAGGACGCTGCGTACCTCCACATCCTGGAAATTCACGCTCATCAGTTCCCCGGTGTAGGCGGCGGGTTGCTCTTGGCCGAGAGGACTGGTGGCCCCGTCTGGGTACTGGTCGTCGGTCGCGTTGGCGCTGCAGGTCGCCAAGACGCCGACGAATGCGACCGCGAGGGTGACCCGGGTTGGGGAAGCCGCTGGCGCGTGTCGATGCTTCACTCTTCGATACCGCCGTTGCCGAGTTCCGCCGAACCGTTGGGGACGCTCAACTCAAGCGCGCGGGTCCTTGCCGTCCAGCCACCCCGGCCGTCCTCGACGTGTTCGAGGATGTCGATGCCGGACTCGCGCACCTTCGTGATGCGCCCATGGTCCCGTCCCAGGTAGTCGTCCACGGCGAGGGGATGGGTGATGCCATGTGGGTCGCGGATCAACGCGAGAATCCGGTCGCGGCCGGCGAGCGTACCCACCAGCTCCAGTTGGCCAAGCGGAAAGTGTTCCTGCGGTTGTGGCCGGCGGGTGGGATCCGGCGCTTCGGATGCCGTCGCTCCC
Source organism: Pseudomonadales bacterium (assembly GCA_021295895.1). Taxonomy (GTDB): domain Bacteria; phylum Pseudomonadota; class Gammaproteobacteria; order Pseudomonadales; family Azotimanducaceae; genus VXYL01. The sequence continues at coordinate 80,464 of JAGWBM010000037.1, read as the reverse complement.
TGAACCCCGGTGAACGGCTCGAACGGGCTTCGTTCGGACATGGCGTCGTACTCGGAGGCGAATCCGTGATCCAGCGTTGGCACGGGCGTAGCGTCTGGGGACGGTTGGGTGGCTTCGACGACCAAGCGTTCAAGGTCCGACAGGTCCCGACCGCCGCACCCGGCAACGGTCAGCACGAACAGAGCGCCCATCCAACGCGTCCGCATCATGTTCGAGGCTCCTTGGGGGCAGGGTCGTGCGTTGCGCCGCGCAACAGGGGCGGCGAAGGCGTCTCGTTGTAGCGGTAGGTCCTTGCCTCGATCGTAAGGCTTAAGTCGCGGGGCCCCGTCCGGGGCGCGAGGTCGAAGTCATGGAGGGTCACCAACCGGGAAAGTCTTGCGATGTCGCCCGCGAAAGCCCCGAGGTCGTGAAAGTCGCCGGCAACGTCGATGACGATGGGCAGTTCGCGGTAGAACCCTGCTTCGCGTTCGGGACCCAACTCGATTCGATCGATGGTCAGGTCGTGGTCGACCGCGGCGCGGGTGATGTCCTCGACCAAGCCGGGCACCTCGGTATCGACCGGCAGGCGACCGAGTAGTTCGGCAAGCGCCGCGGTTGCCTTGGCGAACCCGATCCGGCTGGCGGACAACCCAGCGGCGGCTGCGGCGCGGTCCGCGAATTCGAGGCGCAGGTCGGCTTCACGTTGTACCGCAAGAGCGAACTCGGTTCGCTTGTCGGCGATGGCGACAAGGTATCCCAGCCCGATGACCGTTGTGGCGAGAAGCACGAAACAGAGAGCCTTGACCGTGCCCGGCCATGAGCCGACTTCGCCGATGTCGAGATCGGTCAAGTCCATCGACAGTCCCGTGTTCATCGGCCGTGAACCTGCGGAAACGGGACGGGGGTACTGAAGGCAAGTTCGAAGGCGGCGGCGGGTTCCGTCCCTCCGTTGCCACGGGCTTCCTCGATGCCCTTGAGCCTTGGCGCCTCGAACCGCTCGGACTCCTGGAGGCTGCGCATCAGCGCCGAGACATCGTTGTTCGAGCGGGCGATGCCCTGCGCGGTGATGTGCGTGCCGCGCATGACCAGGGACGTGTAGTGAATACCCGGCGCGATGGTTCGTGCGAGTTCCTCGAAAATGCGCACCGTGCTGGTTCGGTCACGGCGCAGGCTCGAGAGTGTCTGCACGCGCCCGAGCGTTTCCTCGGTACGTCGTCGGATGGTCTCGATCTCGTCTGCGGCGCGTTCGAGTTCGCCGATGCTGGCGATCAGGAACCGGTTGCGCGCGTCCTGCATGTCGACACGCCCGTCGAGCAGGACGACTGCCAGGACCACCAGGCAGGCGGCACCCGCGAAGACGAGGCAGAGTTGTGCCACGAACGCACGCCGTTGCCGGTCTCGTCGCCGCTGCCGCCATGGCAATAGGTTGGTGCGGGCGATCATGATCGGACTTCAGCGAATCCGCGAACCGCCAATCCGGCGGCGGTGAACAGCGCTGGCGCGTGTTCGGTGAGCGATGCCCGGTCGGTCCGCGCAGACACCGCCATACCGCGGAATGAATCGGCGACCTCCACGGCCAGACCTAGGTGTTTCGCCGCCCGCTCCGTGAAGCCGGGGATCGCGGCACCGCCCCCGGCGAGCAGGAGGCGGTCCACCGACTCCACCTGACCTGCCAAGAGAACAAGGCGCAAGAGCCGGGTCAGTAGGGCAAGGAGGGAGTCGAGATTGGGCGTTTCCACGACGTGGCCGGAGCGTGGGCCGCCGGCGTGGGGATCGTCCAACGCGTCGGGGCGCAGGATGAATTGCTCCTCCCGGGTGATGGCGGACTCCCCGTCGACGAGCATGACCGTACTCGTGGCCACGCCGATGTCGGCGAAAGCCACGGGCATGCGGTTCTCGGCGGCATGTACAACCGCGTGGTGCGCGGCGTGACTCTCGACATCGACGACGTCGAGACTCAACCCGGCGAGGTCCGCGGCTTCCTGGCGTTGCGCGACGTGTTCAATGCGACAGGCGACCAGCAGGACGTCGACCTTCGAGGGATCCCGGGCGGACAAGTGCAAGGGTTCGAAGTCGATGGCCACCTCTTCAATGGGGAAGGGGATGTGGCGTTCGGCTTCACGCGTGACTTCGGCCTCCAGTTCGCGGTCATCCAATGTCGCATCCATCTCGAGGGTCTTGGTGACGACGGCCGAGTTCCGGATGCCAGCGCACACATGCCTGGGTTTGACGCCGGCACGTCGACACGCGGCACGGATGGCTTCGCCAACGGCACCTGCATCGCTTATATTCCCCGCAACGACGCTGCCGGCCGGCACGGGTTCGATGGCGAATGCTTCGACGCGGTACGACTCGTCCAAGCGAGACAGTTCGACGACTTTCACTGCGGACGAGCCGATGTCGAGGCCTAGCCAACGCCGGCGGAACCGGTGCTTGGCCGTACCGGGGTTTCGTTTTGCGTAATCCGAGACCACCGTCGGCGGCACCTCGAGCGAGGGCGGCGCCTGTAGTGGCGCCGGGACGACTGTGGAGACCTTGAATGGAACAAGCGCCGACCGGAGCGGCGCCCTCTTGGAAGCGCGGGCGACCGCCGGCGATTGGTCCGTGGGAGGCCGGCGTGGCTGGGCCGGAGGAGAACCGGGCGCACAGCGGCAGCGAAGGCGCGCCGTTGTCGGTGCGGCCGGGTCGGCTTTGGGGCGCTTGCGCGCTAACAGTCTCATGGTGGCGACTCCTTTGAAGGGGCCGTGGCATGTCATTTGACGGCGATCCGACGGGCTCCGGCGCAAAGCCGAGCCGGTGGCGGCTGAACATTTCCGGACGCTGGCCCGGGAAACGGCCGCTGGTGGACAGCTCACGGTTGGCATTTCTGCGCACTCTCGCGAAGTACCTGGTGCGGGATATTGTCTGGCTCGGGGCGGTCGGCGTCTGTGCGTCAACTCTCGGATTAGCGTCAGTTTTTCTCTATTTGAACCCGCAGATTCCGACCACGGAGACCTACAGACATTACCGATTCGAGACGCCGCTGCGGATCTTCACGGCCGACGGAGCGCTCGTCGCGGAATTCGGCAACCGATTAATTCCAATAGATTTTGACGACGTCCCCAAGGACTTTGTCAATGCCTTGCTCAACACGGAGGACAAGCGCTTCTACGACCACGCCGGGATCGATCTCATCTCTCTCGCCAACGACGTTGTCGACCTGTTCCTCTCCGACGTCCGTACCGGGGCGAGCACCGTCACGATGCAACTCGCCAAACAGGTGTCCTTCGGCCCGGAACAGTTAATGATCCGCAAGCTCAAGGAGATGCTGCTTGCCCTCAAGATCGAACGCGAGTTGACCAAGGACGAGATCCTAGAGCTCTACGTCAACATCATGGCATTCGGCAAGCAGGCCTACGGGGTGCAGGCCGCCGCTCACACCTACTACGGTCGCCCCGTCGAGGAACTGAACCTCGCGCAACTCGCGATGCTTGCCGGGATCATCAAGAAGCCCACCGCCGGCAACCCGATCAACGGTCCGGAGTGGGCTCTCGACCGCCGCAACCTGGTACTGCGCCGGATGCGGTCGCAGGATTCCATAGACGAAACGGCGTACCAGGAAGCGGTGGCGTCTCCGATAACCGCCGCCGTTCACCAGCGGGGCATCGACCTGCCCGCGCCGTACCCCGCCGAATGGGTCCGTCAGCAGCTTATCGAACGATACGGCACGGATATCTACACGGGTTTCGTGGTGCACACCACCTTGGACTCGAAACGCCAGGCTGTGGCACAACGGGCCCTCCGCAACGGCGTGCTCGACTACGACATCCGGCATGGATTCCGCGGACCGGAGGGTCGGTTGGCGCTGGATGCCCTGACCGTGGGTGAAGGCGGTACCCTCGACGCCTCGGCGGTCGGGGAAGCGCTCGACGCCTTCGGGACTTCCGGTGGCCTCGAGCCAGCCGTCGTTGTCCAGATCGGCGAGCGCCGCATCGAGGTGATGCGGGTCAACGGCGAGATTGTCGGTATCGACTGGGACGGCCTGCGCTGGGCCCCTTATCTCGATACCGACCGGCGTGGGCCAACCCCTCAGCGCGCCGCTGAAATCGTCTCAAGGGGCGACGTGATTCGCGTTCTCCTGGACCAGGAGGGCGCGTGGCGGCTGCGTCAGCTACCGGAGGTGCAGGCAGCCCTTGTGGCGCTGGATCCGCGAACGGGTGCCATCGAAGCGCTGGTGGGCGGTTGGGATTTCCAAGCCACGCAATTCAATCACGCGCTGCAGGCGGCCCGTCAACCGGGCTCGGGTTTCAAGCCGTTCGTGTATTCCGCCGCGTTGGCGAACGGCGTCACACCATCCAGCATGTTCCTGAATGCGCCGCTCGTGTTCGAAGACGACAACCTGGAGATGGTCTACCGACCACGCAACGACAGTGGCGAGTTCAGCGGACCCATGCGGCTGCGCGAAGCGTTGGCCCAATCGATCAACATGGTGTCCATGCGGGTGATGACCAGCGTCGGCGCCGACCCCGTCCTCGACCACGTCGGCAATTTCGGCTTCGAGACCGCGAACTTGCCGAACGATGTTCAGCTCGCGATCGGCGGTGGCACCATGCTGTTCACGCCGCTGGACATGGCTCGTGCTTATGCGGTCTTTGCCAACGGCGGTTTCCTGATCGAACCGAACATCATCAGCCGGGTCGAACGCCTGGACGGCTCGCTCGTATTCGAGGGTCGGCACCCGGAAGCGTGCGAACCTTGTGTGGCGCCGGACGACGAAAGCCCGGCGCCGCTTTCCGCACGGCGGGTCATCGACGAGGCCAATGCGTTTATCATGGATACATTGCTACGGGATGTGATTACACATCCCCGCGGCACGGGCCGTCGGGCGCGCGAACTTGATCGGCCCGATCTCGCTGGGAAGACAGGCACCACCGACCAGTCCACCGATACCTGGTTCAACGGCTATCATCCCAGCCTCGCGACGACGGTCTGGGTGGGTTTCTCGGACCACCGCCCCACGGGCGAGGGCGAGTACGGCTCCCGTACACCGCTCACCATCTGGATGGACTTCATACGAGTCGCCCTCGCCGAAGAACCGGTTGTGGAACGCCCGATCCCCGATGGTGTGGTCCGGGTGAAGGTAAACAAGGCAACCGGACGCGTTGCCCGGCCCGACGACGCGAATGCGCTATTCGAATATTTCCTGGGGGAAAGCCTTCCGGAACGGGCGCCCGGGGACGCCGGGGGCGAGGAACGGACGCGGGTTCGACCGGAGGACATTTTCTAAAGTCGCGGGCATCGCCGGTCGACGGCCGCTCGCGTGTACCATTAGCCGGATGATGTTCTCCGATTGGAATAGGAAGGAACTCTTCAACCTCGCGGCCGTCGCCTGGGCGGCGATGTTGGTCGGCGTGGCGCTGGTCCTGGAACTCGGCTTCGCGCAGGCGCCGTGCCCGTTGTGCGTGAATCAGCGTTGGTGGGCGATGCTCGCCGGGGTCCTTGCCGCCGCCGGGTTCGCCCACAACCCCCGTCTCGGGATCTATCCGCTGCTCGTGTCGCTCGCTTCCCTGGCCGGCGCCGCGTTCTCGATCCGGCACCTGTACATCATGACGCTGCCGCCCGGGACCGTTCGGGGCTGCGGCGTGCCCCTGGACTACGTGCTCGACGTGTTCCCGATCGCGGACATCCTGCGCGTCATGGCCGGCACGGGCGAGTGCGCGGACCAGTCGTTCGTGATCCCGGCACTCGCCTTGGCCGGTTTTGTCGGAATGATTGCCTTGGCGGTGACGTACTGGCGGTCCCGCTAGTCGCCCTTCTCGACCTCGACTTCCACCTCGATCTGTTCAAGCGGCACGGAACCGGAGACGATGACCGTTTCGGTGCCGGGCACTGCGCTTGGCAGGGTGCGTACCGTCTGACGGATCAACGGCGACATCTTTGCCGCGGTGACCTCGACCTTGCGGTTCTTGCGCCGCACTTCGACCTCGGCATCATCGCCGGATGTGGCGGCGAGGAGACGACGTGCCTCGTTGGCGGACGCGACATCCGCGCCGTCGATGCGTCTCACGATGTCGCCCGGTTTGAGTTCGCTGTCGCCGGGGGCGTTCAGCACCAGCACGCCGCTGTCGACGCCGAAGTAGTCGCCCAAGTCCTCGCCGATGTCGACGAACTGCAATCCCCCGATTTCGATGGTCCCGTCTGTCGACCCTCGCGCGCCATCGAAAATCCCTTGAAACCTTTCGATGATGGGTATGCTGGGGTTTGGATGGAATCCCCACGTGAAGGGGATGGTGGATGTGGGCACGGCATCGAATGATTGCGTCTCTCCGTCACGCATCACGACCACCGCCACATCGCCCCCGGGCGAGATGCCGTCTAGAACGCGATGCAGGACTTCAAGCGGCTGCTCGTGGCCGGTGAGTGACTCGTCGTTGACCGCAACGATGATATCGTTGGCTTGAATACCCGCGGTTTCGGCCCCGCCACCGGGCGTGACTCCAGCAACGACAATCCCGTCCTCGGATTGATCGCCCAGCAATACACCCAAGAATGCGCGCTTGTAGCCAGTAACGTGTCGGATTAGCGCGGCCTCCGCTAGTTCTTTCGACGCCGCCTGTAGCTGTTTCCTGGCCGCCGCCATCTGCGCCTGGGCTGCCGCCATTTGCGCTTGCGCTTGTTCCTGGGCTGCTGCCATTTGCGTTCGGGCATGTTCCATGACGGCCGAAGCCTCGACAGCGTCAGTATTGCCGTCACCCGCTCGGGCGAGGGCGGCTGCCGCGAGCGTGGTGATCAAAACCATTGTTTTCATAGAGTAGTCTCCGTGTTGCTAGTAACTGTCAAAACGACACTTGCCTGACGATTTCATGCTGCCGGTAGCGTTCGATGTCGGTGAGGTTCGCGATCAGTTCGACGCGGTCGCGCAGCATCGTCTCGCGGAACTTCGGTTCGATCTTGCCGGCGAACATCTGCTCGTTGAGTGCCGCGTCGATTCCGCCGATCTGTTCCCGGAGCACTTGCTCGGGACCGGAAGGCGAATAGAACGCGAGGACCGCCCGGCGGCGTTCCTCCGCGACTTGGGATTGTGCTAACAGCGCTTCGATGATGGCGGCATGGTCGGGTGATTCCGGAACGGGTTGTGGCGTTCCGTTGTCGCCCGCGATTACGGGTTTGCCGACCGTTTCGGTGTCGCCAGTCGAAAGGTGGACGGAAACGAGCACGGCCGCTGCGGCGATCACAGCGATACCGGCCGCAAGGGCCATGGGCGTTTGACGACCGCGCCGCAGCGGCGACGGGGCCTCCGCAGCACTTTCGTGGTCGCCCAATCGCTCGTGGACGGGTTCCCAAAGCTCCCCCGGCGCTTCCAGCTCCGGAAGCGCCCGTAGTTCGTTCTTCAGGGCGTCGATCTCGCGGTCCGCGGGGGCACCGGCGTCCTCACGACGCGCAAACGGTCGCCGGCGTCGTTCGTTGCTCATGGTTCATTCCTCTGTGCTTGGCGAGTGCCTTCAAGGCCCGCGCCAACTGGGACTTCGAAAAACTGGCCGTGCGTCCGAAGGCGCGGCCGATCTCGTCGTGGGTGTAGCCCTCGACGCAGTGCATCCAGACAACGAAGCGAGCGTTCGACGGCAACGTGCCGAGGGCGTGTTCGATATCCATCGTCCGCTCCGTACCGTCGTCGACGCTCTCGTTCGCCCCGTTGGCGGCGCGGTCGTCCTCGGGCAGCGACTCGCGACGTCTATGCCAGGGCGAGCGGAGCCGCATCAGGCAGTGGTTGACGGCGGTGGTCCTCAGCCATGCGCCCAGCGACTCCGGTCGTTCCAACTTGTGGGCGGCGCGGATTACGTCGACGAAGGTGTCCTGGGTCACTTCCTCCGCCAAACCGGCATCGTTCAGGATGCGCCGTGCAAGGGTGTACACGGCATTCGCGTAGGCGCGGTAGACGATCTCCTGTGCCTTGCGGTTGCCCTCGATGAGCTGACGCACGACGCCAGGGTCGATCTCAACGTTGCGGAACCGGGTCATGCTCCTTAGATGCCCCACCTACGGAAAAGGTCGCGCACGAAATGCGCGGACCCGTAGGGGCGATCCTATCGCGCCCGCCAAGCCGCGCCGTCGCCCGTGCTGAGGCCCCGCAAGGCGTAAGTCGGTTGGCACGAGAATGCGCAAGCATTCTCGAAACGCGCCCGAAAGGGCGCGCCGGGACGGGACAAGCCCGTCCCCTACGGACCAATACGGGACGCCGCAACGCGTCCCTACCAATCCTGGTTGAGGGTTAACCCGCCGCGGCGGGCCGTTCGTAGATGGACTCCTCCTTCTTGGACTCCTCGGAGATCTTGCGTCCCAGGGACTGGAACACGGGGATGTCCTCGTCGGATAGGGGTTCCATCGCGATCTTGCGCGCCATGGCGGCTTCCAGGTACGGCGCGAGTTCCTCCATCTTGCGGCGTTCGCGCTCCGCTTCGCGTTCCTTGAACTCGGGCATCACTTCCGCCGCGAAGAGTTCCAGCGCCTCGCAGATATGCTCGTGCTGGTTGCGGCCCGCCTGCTGGATGAAGGTGACCTGGTCGACGTTGCAGGCCTCGAACTTGAAGAGGTGTTCGCGGAGGTCGGCCGGCGTGCCGATGCCGCCCCGGCTGCCCGACAACGCCTGGGTGATGTCGCGGGATTCCTGCTGCGCCTCCTTCATCGCCTCGAACTGTTGCCAGAGGTTCGTGCGCCCGGGCTTGTGCTCGCCGAAGGCGTACAGGCTGCCGAGCGCGAAACCGAAGAACTCAAAACCCGCGAGGCCGCGCTGGATCGCCAATTCGCGGTCCTGGTGGCAGGAGAAGCTCGACACCATGCAGATGTTCGGGTTGATGGCGTGGCCGATGGGCACGCAGGCATCGCTCTTGATGATGCCGTAGTACTCCTCCACCCACTCCGTGGCTTCCGCGGGATCGACGAATGCGAAGGTCAGCGCACCGATCCCGAGCCGGGCCGCCATGCGGATGGTCTCGCGCTGCGAGCAGGCAACCCACAACGGCGGGTGCGGACGCTGCACGGGCTTCGGCACGATATTGCGGCAAGGCATCTCGAAGTACTGGCCCTTGTACCCGGGGTAGGGGTCCATGGCCAGCATGTTGCAGATCTGCTCGGTGGCCTCCATGAAGATCTTTCGCTTCTTCTCGACCGGGACACCGAAGCCGCCGAGTTCCAGTTCCGCCGATGACTCGCCGGTCCCGAACTCGACGCGGCCGTTGGACACGAGATCCAGCGTTGCGATGACCTCGGCGGTGCGCGCCGGGTGGTTGTAGCCCGGAATGACCTGTCGGATGCCGTGCCCCAAGCGGATGTTCTTGGTGCGCTGGGAGCAGGCTGCGAGGAACACCTCGGGTGCGGAGGAGTGCGAATACTCCTCGAGGAAGTGATGCTCGACCTCCCAGGCGAAGTCGATCCCCAACCGGTCGGCCACCTCGACCTGTTCCAAGGCGTCGTTGAAGAGCTTCTGCTCCTCGCCGTCGTCCCACGGTCGGGGCAGTTGGTGCTCGTAGAAGATGCCGAACTTCATGGTTGCACGCGTCCATCGGATAGGCGAACCGCGTAGTCTGTCGGATTCTTCGCGCGGGTGGCAAGTCCACCGCACCTCAATCTTTGGTGGTGGGAGACTTGCTGTGCGGAACCCTGGGCAGCTCAACCGACACACGTTGACGATTCGGTATCGTCGACGCGATTTTGTGTGGAGCCAACGTGGCGTAGGTTATCGCTGCGACCGAATCACCAATGCTCGAGTTCCGCTGGCGTCCTTCCCCGTGAATCCAGCGCCTTCGCATTGGCACCCGCGGCGAGCAGGACGTCGATCACCCGGTCAGAGGGATAGAATCGGTCGTAGGCCCGATGTAGAGGGGTCCTGCCCTTCTCGTCCCTCGCTTCGAGGTCTGCGCCCGCGTCGAGAAGCGCCTTGACGACCCTAGGCGCGTCGCTGCTGCTGGCGGCGACGTGCAAGGGCGTGGCATTGGCTGTGTCGCGGCCCTCGAGGTCCACGCCCGCGTTCACGAGAGCGGCGACCACCGCAGGGCTCCGGCCATGCCCGGCCGCCACGTGCAGCGCGTTGTATTCGTGCACCGTCAATGCATTGACGTCGGCACCGGCGACCGGGGCGCTGTCGCTGAATCGGGCCGCGACGTGTATGGGTCGCAGGCCATGGGCGTCACGGGCTCTTAGCATGTCCAGTAGCTCGTTCATCGCATCGAAACTCTGCTCCAGCAAGGCAACACCGGGAGATTCGTCGGTGCCGTCGTTCCGAACCGACGGATCCGTGAGCGTGGCCAGTTCGGCGAGCAAGGCGAACACCGCGGGATTTTCGCCGCCCATCAACGCACCCGCGAACATCGGATTCTCGGCGGATGGCGGACCTTCGGCGACGGGGCTGTCGCGGTTGGATTCCAGGTTGTGGAAGAACCACGGCGTCCCCCACAGCTCGAACCCGTAGAAGCTGTAAGAGCGCTGTCCGGCAGGAACGATCAAGTCCTCCATCGATGCCGGAAGCGAGGCGATGTTCGGATCGGTGCCGGCGGCGACAAGCGCTTCGATGACCGCGGGGCTGCGGCTCGCCATGGCGGCACTGTGCAGGGGGGTATGGTCGCGCCGGTCCCTCATGCGTGCGTCGGCGCCTGCCGCCACCAGCGCGGTGATGACCAGGGCTCGCTCGTTGCGCATGGCGGCAATGTGCAGGGGTGTGCGCCCGAAGGCACCCCGAGCAGTGAGATCTACCTCGGCTCGCAGGCACTCGGCTACGTCTTCGACGGTCGCGGTTGCGAAGAAGCCGTTGCGGTCCCAGTCCGCGCACTCGTTCGCCCAGGCGAGTGGGAAGGTCGTGCCCAAGCATGCGGCCAGCGCCGCAATTCGGCGCGCGGTCATGGATGTCGGGCCGAAGACGGTTTGTTGGTTGGCACCGGCGTCGAGGGTCCCTCAGCGGTGGAGGTTCGAGAATACTCCAAGTGGCCGAACGGCGTGCCGCGCAAGCTCGTAGGGGCGACCCGTGTGGTCGCCCGCCCGACCCTTGTGGTCGCCCGTTGCGGGATCTCCGGGCGCCGCCGGGACGGGACAAGCCTTTCCCCTACGCGTGTGCGGCCCGAGCTCCTTAAGGCAGTGCGCGCATGACGCCGTGCACCTTGCCTACCCAATCGAGCAGTTTCTCCGGCGCATGGCGACGGCGCCACGCCCCGGCGGCGAGCTTGTTGGCCTCGAGGTACGTGGGATAGACGTGGATCGTGCCGAGGATCTTTTTCAGGCCCAACCCGGCGCGCATGGCGGTCACGAACTCGCCGATCATCTCGCCCGCGTTGGGTGCGACGATCGTGGCTCCGAGAACCCGGTCGCCCTTGGAGACGACCTTCACGAATCCCTCTACCCGTCCATCCGCGATGGCTCGGTCGACATCATCAAAGGGATGGGTCGTGACCTCGTGATCGATGCCCTCGTCGGCCGCGTCGACAGCGCTCAACCCGACCCGGGCGACCTCCGGATCCGTGTACGTCGCCCACGGTACGCACGAGTAGTCGCACCGGAATCGGTAGAAGGGGGAGATCAGGGCATTGACCGACGCGTACCACGCCTGGTGGGAGGCCATGTGGGTGAACTGGTAGGGACCGATGACGTCGCCGCAGGCGTAGATCGTCGGTGCGGTCGTGCGCAACGCGCCATTGACGACGAGCGTGCCATCGCGGTTGGTTTCGACGCCCAAGTCTTCCAGCCCGAAGCCCGTGCTGCGAGCGCGTCGTCCGACGGCGACGAGGACCCGATCGAAGGCGACGCGCTTGCCGGCTACGTCGGCAGTGTCGAGTGTGATGGCATCGGCATCGATGCGCGTTGCCCGGTGCCCGGTGAGGACATCGACACCCTCTTCGGTCATCGTCTTCTCAATGACGGCCGCAGCGTCTGGATCTTCCCGTGGTAGCAGGCGGTCTTCCATGTCGATCAGCGCGACCTTGCTGCCGAGGCGGGCGAACGCCTGGGCGAGTTCGCAGCCGATGGGGCCGCCCCCGAGCACGGCGAGCCGCCCGGGCAGTTCAGCCAGTTCCCAGACATTGTCGGAGGTCAGGATGTCGACGTCCTCGATGCCCGGAATCGGGGGTACGAAGGGTTCGGCACCGGCTGCAACGACGATTCGTCGAGTGGTCAAGCGAGTGTCCCCCACGTCCACAGTGTGGCCGTCGACGACGGTGGCGTGTCCGGCTACGCAGCGCACGCCCAACCCCTCGTAGCGCTCCATCGAGTCCTTCGGTGCGATCGTGGCGATGGCGGACTTCACCCGCGCCATGACCTGCCCGAAGTCCACTTCGCCGGCCACGTTCTTCAAGCCGTAGCGTGAGCCGCGGCGGAGAAGGTGGGCAGCCTTCGCCGAGGCGATCAGGGTCTTTGACGGCACGCATCCGGTGTTTAGGCAGTCGCCGCCCATAGCCCCGCTCTCGACCAGGGTTACCCGCGCCTTCACGGTGGCTGCGATCAACGCCGCGATCAGGCCGGCTGATCCGGCACCGATCACGACTAGGTTGTTTTCGTATTTCATGACATCTCCACTGTCTTCGACCGCATTGGCGGAAGATTTCGCCGCGATACGTAAGGGCCTGTCACACGGCCACGCCGGTCGCGTCAACCGAAGCAAGTGTAGACTTGCGACCATGGGTTATCCCTTTAGCCGCATGCGGCGCAACCGCACAGATAATGCGATCCGGCGCCTGGTTCGAGAGACGAGCCTGACGGTCGACGACCTCATCTACCCGATGTTCGTCATCGAGGGTCAGTCGCTGCGCCAACCGGTGGCGTCGATGCCCGGCATCGACCGCCTGAGCGTCGATCAACTCGTCGAGGATGCAAAGCGCTCCGTTGACCTCGGGATACCGGCGGTCGCCGTGTTTCCGAACGTCGAGGATTCTCTGCGCACGCCCGCCGGCGAAGAGGCTGTGAATCCAGGCGGCCTGATTCCGCGCGCCGTGACCGCCGTCAAGGAGGCCTGCCCCGGTCTCGTCGTCGTCACCGACGCGGCATTGGATCCCTACACGAGCCACGGTCACGACGGCATCCTCGACGAGCGCGACTACGTCGTGAACGACCTGACGGTGGAGACCTTGGTCGAACAGGCGCTTGTCTGCGCCCGCGCCGGTGCCGACGTCATCGCGCCCTCGGACATGATGGACGGGCGGGTAGGGGCCATACGCGGAGCCTTGGAGGACGAAGGTTTCGTGAACACCAAGATCATGGCGTACTCGGCCAAGTACGCATCCGCCTACTACGGGCCGTTCCGGGACGCCGTGGGCTCCGCGGCGACGCTGGGCCGTGGCGACAAGATGACCTACCAGATGGACCCCGCGAACCGCGCCGAGGCACTTCGCGAGATCGAACTCGACCTCGAGGAAGGTGCCGACATGGTCATGGTCAAGCCCGGCATGCCGTACCTGGACATCGTGGCGTTGGTCAAGGAGACGTTTGGCGCCCCGACGTTCGTCTACCAGGTAAGCGGCGAATACGCGATGCTCAAGGCCGCAATAGGCAACGGCTGGCTGGACGAGCGGATCATCGCCGAAGCCTTGGTCTGCCTAAAACGGGCAGGAGCGGACGGCATCCTCACCTACTTCGCCAAGGAAATTGCGCCAACGCTCGGTCGTTGAACCTAGTTGGCGCCGGTCGCGCGCAAGTGAACCCCACGTCGTGACTAGGTGGCTGTCCTATGGGCGCAACGTGTGGGCAGGCGGTGGGAAACGCGGCGCCGAGTTTGCCCCTGGCGCTTGGTCGAGGACTGTGGTCGGCCGTTGCCGTAAGGCGGCGTTTCCCGACAAGACCGAGGTGCCGTGGGCGACAGGGTGGGCAACTCCGGTCGAGGTGCCCGAACGGAACCCCTACGCGTTCCACTGAGATCATCAGGGTGAGTTTCGCCCGGCCGCAATCGCCTGGCTCGCCGACGGTAACAACGTCGACTTGCCAACGTTGAAAAACACCCCACCGACCCCACCTTGGCACTCGCGGATGGTACGATTCGCGTTTATCCGCCTGCGGAACCGCAGCAACTAGGAGCAGCCTTAATGTCGGACAACATTCAACACGTCACCGACGCCGACTGGAACGAGAAGGTCCTCGGCGCCGACAAGCCGGTACTCGTCGACTACTGGGCCGAGTGGTGTGGGCCATGCAAGATGATCGCCCCGATTCTCGAGGAGATCGCGGACGAATACGCCGACCGGGTGCAGGTATGCAAACTCGATATCGACGTCAACCAGCAAACGCCGCCCAAATACGGCATCCGGGGCATCCCGACCTTGATGTTGTTCCGCAACGGCGAGGTGGAAGCCACGAAGGTCGGCGCGTTGTCCAAGTCGCAGCTTGCGGCGTTCCTCGATAGCAACATTTGATTCGCCAGAGTCGCCCGTTAGGGTTTTGGAATACCACCGGGCGGCCCAATACTCCTTGTAGACGCCGTTAATCTCACGGTGTTAGAGTCGGAATCACAGACGTACGCGGACTTGTCCAGCATCGCGACCCTTTCTGAGGATCCGCTGCGAAGTTCATCAAGCTCAAACCGTACGCGCCTCCTTGCGAGGCGGCGCTCCTGAGGGGAAACGGCACGAGCAAGCGTCGGCTTACGGAAACTTCCACACAACCAACATCTCCCTCAACTCACGCGGGCGTCCGTGCCCGACATCCTCCCTTCCGCTACCTAGGCCACAAAGAACCGAACCCACCATGAACCTTACAGATTTGAAACGAAAACCCGTCGGTGAACTGATCGACATGGCTCGGGAGATGGGACTCGACAACGTCGCCCGATCCCGCAAACAGGAAGTCGTCGCGGCGATTCTGCGCAAGCAGGCGACCAACGGCGAAGACATCTACGGCGACGGCACGCTCGAGATCCTGCCGGACGGCTACGGTTTTCTTCGCTCCGCGGACAGTTCCTATCTCGCGGGGCCGGACGACATCTACGTCTCTCAGAACCAGATTCGGCGCTTCAACCTGCGCACCGGGGACGGGATAGCCGGCAAGATCCGGCCGCCGAAGGGCGGCGGCGAACGCTATTTCGCGCTGTTGAAGATCGACGAGATCAACACCAGCGAGCCCAATGCCAAGAAGCAGAAGATCCTCTTCGAGAACCTGACCCCCGACTTCCCGGACGAACGCCTAACCCTTCAACGGGGCAACGGTACGACCCAGGACATCTCCTCGCGCATCGTCGACTTGATCGCGCCGATCGGCAAGGGCCAACGGGCCCTGATCGTCTCGCCGCCGAAAGCCGGCAAGACGCTGATGCTGCAGAATATCGCGGACTCCATCGCCGCCACCAATCCCGACGTCGTGCTGATTGTTCTGCTCATCGACGAGCGGCCGGAAGAGGTCACGGACATGCGCCGCATGGTGCGCGGCGAAGTCGTGGCCAGCACGTTCGACGAACCGCCGTCACGCCACGTCCAGGTGGCCGAGATGGTCATCGAAAAGGCCAAGCGCCTGGTGGAGCATCAAAAGGACGTGGTCATCCTGCTCGACTCCATCACCCGCCTGGCGCGCGCCTACAACACCATCGTGCCGTCCTCGGGCAAGGTGCTCACCGGCGGCGTGGATGCAAACGCCCTGGAACGTCCGAAGCGGTTCTACGGGGCTGCCCGGAACTTCATCGAGGGGGGTAGCCTGACCATCGTCGCCACGGCGCTGATCGATACCGGTTCCAAGATGGACGAGGTGATCTACGAGGAATTCAAGGGACGTGGCAACCTGGAAATCCACTTGGAGCGCAAGATTGCCGAGAAGCGCGTATGGCCTGCTATCAACATCCGTCGCTCGGGAACGCGTCGCGAGGAACGGCTGTTGAGCGAAGACGAACTTCAGCGGGTCTGGATTCTGCGCAAACTCCTGCACGACATGGAGGATATTGGCGCCATCGAGTTCATGGTGGACAAGCTCAAGGACACCAAGACCAACGAAGAGTTCTTCAGCTCGATGCGGGGTCGTTGACCACCCCCTTCGGCGAAATCGTAGGGGCGACCCTAACGCACCCGCAGGGTGCGCGGCCGCCCGCCCCGTTTTCGCCGAGCGTCGCCGACGGGCTCGAGGGCATCGCCGCCCACCCTCAGGAATCTCAAGCTTTCAGCATCAGCGCGCGAGAGAGGTAGCCGTTGGCGGCTTCCGTGTGCCCTTCCGACGTATATAAGAGGCCGAGTTCCGTAAGCGTATCCGCGTCCTCCCGGCGCTCGAGGCTGGCGTCGAGGTAAGACTTCGCCTCTTCGGTGTTCCCAGCGCTCGCCGCCAGTCGTCCCAATGTCAGCAGCAGCACGGGGTCGTCCGGTCGCGTCTTCAACCACTGTTTCGCGATGGCCAGTTGCTTGACCGGGTCGGAACCGATAACGGCATAGCGACGGACCCAGGCGTCGCGCCAGTCCTTCTTTAAGGCCCGGCGTAGGGCTCCTTCGGCTTCGACCGGTGCGGAACTGGCCAAGGCGTCGACGTAGTCGATCACGATCCCTTCGTCTGCGCGGAGTTTTTTCGGCATTGCCTTCCATGCCTTGCGCGCGTGTTCGGGGGCGTCGGCGCTCGTCTTGGCCTTCGCGAGACGGGCCCGCCAAATCGCCGTTTGAACGTCTGCCGTGTCGGGTGCCGTGCCCTTGGGAAGCGAAGGCGCGAGTTCCGCGACTGCATCCCAATCACCCAGTTGCTCATGGGCGTCGAACAGTCTCTTGAGGACCGTCGGGTGCTGCGGGGCTTTTTGCCGCAGCGCGGTCAGCGTCGCAATGCTCCGGGCCCATTGGTCCGCTGCCTGTTGCAGATCGGCACGGACGAGTTCGACGGCGAAGTCCGCCTGTGGCGTCGATTCCTGGGCACGGGTGAGGATTTGGTCGCGTTCCGCGTAGTCGCCGAGCTCGTTCGCCGCTTGTGCCGCGGCGAGCAAGTTGGCCAGCGGGGTGTCGACACGGTCCGCGGACTCGAGAAGAGCCCGCTTGGCATCGCTCCAGCGGCCCTCGGCGAACATCATGGTCCCGGTGAGGGACCGGTTGCGCGCCTTCGCGGCACGGCGCCAGCGGAACCACCCGGATACGGCGAAACCGCTTCTCGCCAGGCGGCGGACCAGGAAGCCGACGAGGTAGACCGTCACGGCCAATAAGACGAGGCACGCGAGTCCGAACCATAGACTGGTCTCGATGGTGCTGCCGTCGTAGGACACGAGGACATAGCCGGGGTCGCGGACGACCAGGAACGCAAGCAGCGCGCCGACAGCGACGCCGACGACCAAGAGCACAAGGAAACGTATCACGTCGACGCGGCCGGACCGTTGTCGCGCCGACGCAGTGCGCGAAGACGTTCGAGCGAGCGCGAGATGTCGGGCGGCGCTACCTCCAGATCGACTTTCCGGAGGTCGTCAAGTTCCCCCAGGGCTCCTGCGACCGCAGTCCGGCCAGGGTCGAGGAATCGATGAAGCCAATCCCGGGCGGCGCCGAGGCTGATCTCGAAGATTTCCTGGTCTCGACGCAATACCGCAAGCTGCGCTCTCTCGAGGGCGAGGCGCAGGTGCTGCTCGAGGTACTCGGCTTCCTCTGGCGCAAGGAGCGGGCGTATGGCCTCGCCCTCGTGTCGACGGAATCGGACGACGTCGCCCAGCCGACTCAGAAAGGCATCGAGCAACGACGCGTCTTGGTCGACCCCCGGCTGCACGTCCCCATCGGACGCGTACTCGGGCAGGCGCAACGGCAGGTGGTCCAGCAATTCCTTGACGGCCTCCAGGCGTAGGAAGACGCCTTGCGTGTCGGCGTATTCGAACGTCTTGAGGGCTAGCTGCTCCTCGGCGAGCAGCGCGCGTACCTCGTGGAAGCGGAACTCGCCGAGATCGACGAGCACGCGGTCCGAAAGCGCAAGGAGCCGCAGCGCCCCCTTGGCGTCGTCCTGCATGACCAACCGGTGGTTGGCGACGGTGAGCAGGTACTCCACTTCCGCCAGCTTCCACTCCCGGGGCGTGGGCGGCGCACTTGCCACGTTGTCCGAGACCGCATCCGTCATCGCGGCCCGAGCCTCCGCCAGCGCCTCGCGTTGCGCAGCGAGTTCGTCCCCGAGTCGGGCCAGTTCCTCGCGCAGGCCGGCGACCTCCTCGGTCGTGGCGCGGTGGAAATTGACGAGATCGCCCTGGTAGGCGCCGATCGCCGCCTCGAAGCGGGAATCGGGCTCGGTCAGCCAAGCCAGGTAGAGGAGGTAACCCGATCCTCCGATCGCCGCGAGCGAGAGCAGCAGCGCAAAGGCGGCGAGCACCCGCCCGGTCTTTCGTGGTTTCGGCGATGCGGCGGCGGGAGAAGGCGGCGCGGGCACCGGCGGTGCCTTCTCCCGCCGTTGCGGCGGTTTGGGCGAACCGCCTTGCGGGTCGGTCTGTGCGACGGACGAGGAGTGCTCGTCCGGCGTGTCGGCCGACTGCTCAGGTTTTGTCGGGTTCTTGTCGGAATCAGTCACTTCCACACCCACCCTCCCGCAGCTTAAGGAGCGCCTCCACGACGGCGGAGGAGCCCGCACCGTGCGTGACGACGACGCGTTCGAATCCCATCGCCTTGGCGAGGTCCGCAACGCGCTCGGAGGGCACTAGCAGCGCTACGCGGGCATCGCGTCGTTCAGCAAACCACAGTTGTTCCACCACTCGCAATCCGTCGCCGCTCCCGGTCACGATGGCGTCGATATCCTCGCCCGAGATCGCGGGGTCGAGGCGTATGCGACGATACACGTCCCACTCGACCGCGGTTCGACCCTGGGCTGTTAGCCAATCCTGCAGGGTCGTTCTGCCGCCGATGCCCTTGACGATGAGCGTCCTCGCCGGTGGCGACGGCGCGAGGGTCTCGACCACGGCCTGTGCATTGTCCTGAGGCGGCCAACCCGGCTTGACCCCGAGCGCCCGCAGGGCACGGGCGGTAGCGGTACCGACGGGCATTGCCGGACCTCCCCCCCAGCCGTTGGCGGCCGCGCAGGACACCGCATGCTCGGAGACGAATACCGCAACGTCGAAACGCTCATCCGGTGCCGTTGCCTGCAACGGTTCTATACCAAGTGCGGGTGCCTTCAAGACGTCGAACCCGTGCTTGGCAAGAGCCCCGGCCTGGCGCGTGGCGCCCGGTTCGGTTCTCGTCAGCCAGACCCGCATCAGGTGCCGAGCAACTCGCGGGCACCCAGGGAATCCAATCGCGCGGCGACCTCGCCGCCAAGCGCCATGGGATCGTCGCCTGCCCGCGTTGCATCATCGTCGGCGGCGAAGGCGGTCAGGCGCAACGTGCCGCCGGCGACGCAGTAGGCGCCCAGGGGAAGCGCGCAGTCGGCACCGATCGCGCGTGCGACTTCGCGTTCCGCGACAACACAGCGTTGAACGTCCGCATCCACCTCCCGTGCCACCAGTTCGCGGACCTCCGAACCTGCGGCCCGGTATTCCACGGCGAGCGCGCCTTGGCCGGGTGCCGGTACGAACGTGTCCGGATCGAAGCGTTGGGCGATGCGGGCATCGAGTCCGAGCCGGTCGAGACCCGCCGCAGCCAGGAGCAGCGCGTCGTAGCGACCCTCGTCGAGGCGCCCAAGGCGCGTCCCAACATTCCCCCTGACCGGTGCGACCTCGACATCGCGCAGGAGACTCTTGAGCAACGCCCGACGCCTGATGCTGACCGTCGCAACCTTCGCTCCCGGTGCTAGGTCGTAGAGATCCCGGATACGGGAACCCGGTCTCGCAACCAGCGCGTCCCGCGGATCCGCCCGCGGCCCGAAGGTCGTCAGGGCGAGCCCATCGGCAGTCGCGACAGGCACGTCCTTCATGCTGTGCGCGGCAATGTCGGCACGACCGTCGAGAAGCGCGTCGCGCAACGAGTCGATGAATACGCCCTTGCCTGGCTCGCCATCGCCACCGGCCGACCGAACCAGGGATGCCGACTGGTCGACATCTCCCCGGGTCGCCACTTCAACGAGCTCGACTTGAAGCGTTGGGTCGGTTTCGCGCAGCCTCGCGGCCACAAAATTAGCCTGAACTAGGGCCAGGGGGCTGCGACGTGTGGCGATGCGGAGTGTTGGCAACTAGGTCCCCTTGGCGGTATGCGCCCATGCTCAAGGCTTACCGGTTGATATAATCGCGCGCCGGCTCGGTTTCCGCGAGCCCGACGACGGATCGACCATGGCCAACGACGGCGACACGGGCAATCCCGATCAGGACAACGCAAAGCCGAGCATGTGGGGTGGCCGATTCTCGGCGCCCACCGCCGAATTCGTCGCCCGGTTCACGGCGTCCGTGGACGTTGACCGGCGGTTATACCACCATGACATCCAAGGCTCCATCGCCCACGCCAACGCCCTCGCAGCGGCTGGCGTATTGAGCGCCGACGACCGCGACGCCATCGTCCGCGGCTTGGCGACGATCCGTGCGGAGATCGAGGCAGGCGAATTCGCCTGGGATCCGGCGTTGGAAGACGTTCACATGAACATCGAAGCACGGCTCACCGAACTCGTCGGCGACGCGGGCAAGCGGTTGCACACGGGTCGATCCCGCAACGATCAGGTGGCGACGGACATCCGCCTGTGGCTGCGCGACCGCCTCGACGAGATCGACGAACGTCTGACGGATTTGATGACCCGCCTTGTGGACCTCGCAAGCGAGCACACCGAGACGGTCATGCCGGGGCTGACGCACCTGCAGCCCGCGCAACCCATCACGTTTGCGCATCACCTCATGGCGTGGTTCGAGATGGCGTTCCGCGACCGCGAGCGGTTCCGCGATTGCCGCAAGCGGGTCAACGTCTCGCCGCTCGGCAGCGCGGCGCTTGCCGGTACGACGTTTCCCATCGACCGGCTTGCCGTGGCGGCGGAGTTGGGTTTCGATTCGGCAAGCGCGAATTCCTTGGATGCCGTCAGCGACCG
>JAGWBM010000037.1:43431-59621 GCA_021295895.1 Pseudomonadales bacterium | reverse complement strand
GCCAGCCTCGCCGCCGTGCACCTGTCCCGCTGGTGCGAAGAACTCGTGCTCTGGAATTCCCCGCAGTGGGGTTTCGTGACCTTGCCGGATGCCTACTGCACGGGATCGAGCATCATGCCGCAGAAGAAGAACCCGGACGTGGCGGAACTGATCCGCGGCAAGAGCGGACGCGCAATCGGCAACCTCAACGCGCTGCTCGTGCTGATGAAAGGCCAGCCCTTGGCGTACAACCGGGACAACCAGGAGGACAAGCCGCCGCTGTTCGACTCCGCCGATGCCCTGTGCGACTGCCTCGAAGCGATGACGGGCATCGTGTCCGCGATCGAGCCCGACCCGGAAGCGATGCGTGCCGCCGCGACCGTGGGATTCGCCGTCGCGACCGACTTTGCCGACTACCTCGTTCGTCGCGGCGTACCGTTCCGCGATGCCCATGAGATCGTCGGCAGGGCCGTGGCGTTGGCGGTTGGACGGGGCGTTTCGCTGGATGCGATACCGCTCGACGACTTCGCAAAGCTCTCGGACCGGATCGGCGATGATGTCTACCACGCAATCACCCTGGACGGGGCGGTCGCCGCCCGGAACCACCTCGGTGGCACGGCGCCGGCGGCCGTGCGGACCGCCATCGCTGCGGCCCGTCGCCGTCTCTAGGTGGGTCGGCATGTTTGGGCGGGTCGCATGCTGGCTGATCGTGGGGGTGTTCTGCTCGAGTGCGGCAACCTGCGGCCAGAAGGGGCCTCTCGAATTGCCCGATGAACAGGCGGTCGTTTACGGGGCATCGGCTTGGTCCACTCGCGGAGAGTCGGATGGGATACGCGCGTAGGGACGGCGAACTCTGCGCGGACGGTGTCCCGCTCGAACGCATCGCGACCGCCGTGGGCACGCCCGCCTACGTCTACTCGTGGCCGAGTGTGCGCGAGCAGTTCGCGCGGATCGATACCGCGCTGGCCGGCATCGACCACCGGATCTGCTACGCCGTCAAGGCCAGTTCGAACCTCGCGATTCTCGCCCGCCTCGCGACACTCGGGGCAGGCTTCGACATCGTTTCCGGCGGCGAACTCGAACGGGTACTACGCGCCGGCGGCGACCCGGGACGCGTGGTCTTCTCCGGCGTCGGCAAGTCGACGGCGGACATCGACTTCGGCGTGAAGTGCGGCATCGACGCATTCAACGTGGAGAGCGCCTCGGAGCTCGCTCGGCTCGAATCCCGGGCGCGGTTGCTCGGCTGCAAGGCCCGGATGTCGGTTCGCGTCAATCCCGACGTGGATGCCAATACGCACCCCTATATCGCTACGGGACTCAAGGAGAACAAATTCGGCGTGGCGCCCGGGCAAGCCTTGGAACTCTTTTCCCGTGCGTCGGCATCCCCCGACCTGACGGTCGCCGGTATCGACTGCCACATCGGTTCGCAGATCGCCGACGTCGAGCCTTTCGAGGCGGCATTGGCGGCGCTGCTCGAATTGGTGGACACCTTGGACAGGGGAGGCATTTCGCTGGATCACGTCGACATCGGTGGCGGCTTCGGAATCACCTACGCGGACGAGCCGGCGCTGGACATCGACATCCTGGGCGAGGTCTTGCGCAACAACCTTGCGGAACGCCCACTGCAACTGCGGGTTGAACCGGGTCGTTGCCTCGTGGCCGACGCGGGAGTCCTACTTACCCGGGTGGAATACCTGAAACCCGCGCCGGCACCCGGTCACCGGAACTTTGCCGTGGTGGATGCCGCGATGAACGACCTGATCCGTCCGGCGCTCTACCAGGCGTGGCACGCCGTCGAGCCGGTGGTCGAAAGCGGCGGCACCCCAAAGCGGTGGGACGTGGTGGGTCCGGTTTGCGAGACGGGCGATTTCCTTGCTCTCGACCGTGTCTTGGCGCTGAACGAGGGTGACCTCCTGGCCATACGAACCGCAGGTGCGTATGGCTTCGCGCAGAGTTCCAACTACAACACGCGACCCCGTGTCCCGGAGGTGCTTGTGGACGGCGAGGACTTTGCCGTCGTACGGAAGCGGGAGACGGTCGCCGACGTGCTCCGCTTGGAGACCCTCGGCTAGCGCATGCCCGGTTGGCCACGGCCGTAAATGCGCCGGTCGTATAATCGTGGGCGAGATGTGACAGGTGCCAACCCAAGTTGATGAAGCTTCGCTTCGCCAAGATGCATGGCCTCGGCAACGACTTCATGGTCGTCGACCTAGTCACGCAGCGGGGTATGCCGACACCCGAGGTGGTCCGCACGTGGGGCGACCGTCGTACAGGGGTCGGCTTCGACCAGTTGCTCGCGGTTCTGCCGCCAGACGATCCGGGGGCCGACTTCCGGATGCGCATCTTTAATGCGGACGGTTCGGAGGCCGAGCAGTGCGGGAACGGCGCGCGCTGCTTCGCGCGGTTCGTGGTCGAGGAGGAACTCACCGTGAAACGAAATCTCCTCGTCGAAACCGAGGGCGGGAGCATTCGCACGGAGTTGCTGGACGACGACCAGGTTCGGGTCGACATGGGGGTGCCAAGCACCGACCCCGCGTCGGTGCCGTTCCTTGCCGACGAGGCGGCAACGTCCTATGTGATCGACGTCGGCGACGACTCCGTCGAGGTGACGCCAGTGTCAATGGGCAATCCCCATGCAGTGGTGTTCGTGGACAACGTGTCCCGTGCCGACATCGAGGGTATCGGGAGCGCCTTGCAGCACCACGAGCGCTTTCCCGAGCAGGTCAATGTTGGGTTTCTACAGGTCGTGGACCGTCGTTTCGGCCGGCTGAGGGTGTACGAGCGGGGCGCGGGGGAAACACAAGCCTGCGGCAGCGGTGCCTGTGCTGCCATGGTCGCTGCCCGGTTGCACGACCGGTTCGAGCCCCGGGCGAAGATCTCGCTCCCGGGCGGCAAGATTCGCCTTGAATGGCAAGGCCGCGGCTCGCCCGCTACACTCTCGGGGCCGACGCAGTTTGTCTACACCGGACGAATCGAGCTATGACCGTATCCCGTCGGGAGCCCTCAGTCGGTACGCCGCCGACCACGAAACTGGCGGCGGATGCGCCGGACCTGGACGAGGGCGCCGTGGCCGCATACCTGGCCGACCACCCGGACTTCTTCGCCCGCCGTCCCGACGTGCTCTCCGATGTGGAACTGCCCGCCGACTCTGGCGATGCTATCTCGCTGCTTGAACGCCAGGTCATCGCCCTGCGGGGACGCAACAAGAATCTGCGCGAACAGTTAACGACGCTGCTCGAGAACGCCAACGCCAATGACCGCGTGTTCTCCCGTACCACGACGTTCACGCTCGCCTTGATGGATGCACCCGATCTGGCGAGTCTCGACGGGGTCCTGGCGCGCTGCCTGATCAAGGGCTTCGACGCCGATCACGCGACCTGCTTCATCGAAGGATGGATGCCGCCCGAGAAACTCGACCACTTGACCGGTATCACGGCGGGCGAACCGCCGCCGCTGCCGCAGTTGTTCGATCACGCGCTTCCCATGTGCGCCGCGCATCGACCGGAGGAGTACGAGGCACTGTTTCCCGACAGTTCCCTCGATGCGGTCGGCTCCATCGCCATCGTGCCGTTGCGGGTGGACGGTCTGAACGGGACGTTGGCGATCGGCTCCTGGGATCCGCAGCGGTTCTCGCCCGACATGGGCAAGGTGTTCCTGCTCTACATCGGCGACGTGCTGTCACGGACGCTGGTTCGCCTCGGAGTTGGAAGGATTTGACGCTTTCACGCGCCCCAAGGCCGGCCCGGCGGAACGCGGCGGCGGGATGAACGCAGAGGTCGGCATGGACGCCGATGTCGAACGGTTTCTCACCCACCTTGTGGTGGAACGACGGGCGTCCGCCCATACGGTCGCCGCGTACCGGCGTGACTTGCAGCGCTTCGTCGGGGATTGGGGAGAGATCCCGACCACGACGATCAGATCCCACCACGTCAGGGAATTTGCGGGCAGGTTGCACGCGCGGGGTCTGTCGCCGAGAACCATCGCCCGCCACCTGTCGAGCGTACGCAGCTTCTTCGACTACCTGGTCCGGCATGGCGATCTCGGCGCCAACCCGGCCACCGGCGTACGGGCACCGAAGCAGCGCCAACGACTGCCGAAGACGATGGACCCGGATCAGACGGCGCAGTTGTTCAGTGAACGCGTTGAATCGTCCATCGAAGTGCGCGACCGTGCCCTGTTGGAGTTGCTCTACGGCAGCGGAATCCGGCTTGCCGAGCTCGTCGACATCGACATACGCGACCTCGACTTGGCGAACGGGTTCGTCACGGTCACGGGCAAGGGCCAGAAGACCCGGGTCGTACCCATTGGCAAGGCGGCGTTGGATGCGATCCAGAACTGGCTCGCCAAAAGGCCGGATGCGATCGGACGCGATCCGCTGTTCACGAGTCGCGGCAGGGCTCGCATGTCGCCGCGCAATGTCCAACTCCGGCTAAAGAAGATTGCCGCGCGCACCACGGGCAACGACGGCGTCCATCCCCATCTGTTGCGGCACAGCTTCGCCAGCCACCTCCTGGAGTCAAGCGGTGATCTGCGTGCCGTACAGGAACTCTTGGGCCACGCCGACATCTCCACGACGCAGGTCTATACCCACCTCGACTTCCAGCACCTGGCGAAGGTCTACGACGCCGCGCACCCCCGTGCACGGCGTAGGCCCCGGACCGAGAACGAGGGCGAATGCGCGCCGAGCCGGCGCGGGCAATCGACGCCGTGATTCGGCTCGTCACCTTCGATCTCGACAACACCCTGTGGAGCGTCGACGTGGTGATCGGTCGGGCAGAGCGTCGAATGCGGGACTGGTTGCGACCGCGGGTACCGGAGTACCGGCGTTTGGCCAAGGCGGATCATGCCGCGCTCCGCGACGGTGTGATCGCGGCCAATCCAGGCATCGTCCACGACATTTCGCTGCTCCGCGAGCGCGTACTAGCCGAGACCATCGAACATTGCGGGTACCCGCGGTCGCGGGCCGCGGAATTGGCGGCAGGTGCGTTCGCGGAATTCCTGGACTGGCGCCACCGCATCGACTTCTTCGCTGGCGCTCTGGATGTCTTGGAGACGCTGTCCGGCTCGTACACCTTGGCGTCGCTAACCAACGGCAACGCCGACTTCGTGCGGTTGGGTCTGGATCGCTACTTCTCGTTCGGCTATTGCGCCGCTGACGTGGGCGCGAGCAAACCTCACACGGCGATGTTCGAACGCGCCTTGGCGCACGCCGGGGTGCCAGCGCATGAGGCCGTGCACATCGGCGACCACCTCGTCGACGATGTCGAAGGTGCTAGTGCCGCCGGCATGGCGACGGTCTGGGTCAACCTCGTCGGTTCGGACGCGACGTCCGGGGCCACCGCAACGGTTACCTGCCTCGAGGATCTACCCGCCACGGTCGCCGACCTGGGGGCCGCGCGTAGCTGAGTTGGACAATAGCTGAACGACGTTTATGCTCGGGGGGGACGGCTTGGGGAGCGAGCCATCGCCGACGACAAGCGCTTGAGAGAAGCGCGGCCCGCCGTGGCCGACGCTGGGTCGGAGCCACTCGGAGAACCGAACGAATCGGGACACCGCGTGGCCGAGTCGACAGCATCACGCGATCCCGGTCTGCGCAGCGTGGACTACGCCGGCATCAGCCCGCTGACTCTGCCGGCGGAGGCGCTGCTGCGGGCGATCACGGGACTCTCCAAGCTGTTCTGGATATCGATCATCGGCACCGTGCTGACGATCTTCCTCGGGTCGCTCGCCAATCTCGGTGGGGCCGTCGCTGGGTCGGTGTCGATCGGCGAATACAGCATTCCCATTTCCGTCCTGCCCATCGGCTGCCTGGCATTCGCGATGTTCATGTTCTGGCTCACGGCGGCGCGACTTCGCATGCTCCATGTCGCACTCGGCGACGACGACCTCACCGCGAACCTGGCGCGGGAGATCTTTCGTCTCGACCCGCCCGTGCTGGACGTATTCGACGCCGGCAACCTGCGGCCCTTCGCCCTGTTGTCCGGCTTCTCGATGCTTCTTTGGAACTGGAGCCTGTTCTTCGGCGCTAGCGTGGGCCTGATATTCTCGGCGACGATCATCCGCGGTGCCGCCGCTTCGGTGGATCAGTTGCCGGTCTTCGGCGTGTATGTCCTAGTCACGCTCGCGATCATGGCCTACGGTGCCAATAGGATCGTCGGGACGCTCCGCAGGATACTAGACGCCTTGCACGGCCTGCGTTTCAAGGTGGGCACACCCAGATTCGCAGTAGCCGTTGCGGTGCTGGTCGGGGGAATCCTGGTGACTTACCCCGACCTGCCGAAGGTGTGGGCCGGAGGGGAATACCGATCCGTGGGTCCGAGTTGGGCGAACGCCATTGACGGCGAGACGCTCATCTTGGAGCAAGGCGAGATCGTCGTGTTGTTGGGCATCAAGGCACTCGGGCCGGGCCAGACCTGCAGCGATGCCGAAGGCGCGAGCTACCCGTGCGGCCACCGGGCGACAACGTATCTGCAATCCCTCGTGCAGGAACGCCCCGTGCGCTGCCTGGTGTACTACCCCGATCGGGGTGTGTGCATGGTCTTGGACGAAGGGGCTCCCGTGCCGTCCACGCTCGAGGATTTCTTCACCGAGAACAATCTGCAGGCGCGCATGGTGGCGGCCGGCTTTGCCTTTACGGAGGGCGTAGGCGTCGAATACATGGGCACACTGCAAGACGAGGCGCAACGCCAGCGTGCCTGGCAGGGTGCCTTCGAACCGCCCGGCATTTGGGCGGCGCGGCAGGACGGCCCCTGACCGTCGCCGCCGCCATCCCGGCCCGTCCCGGCGCGCCCCACGGGCGCGTTGTACGTCCGACCTATCGTTGGAGCACGACCGCGGGCCGTATTCCCGGACGTTCGGGCAGCCGGTCCACCATGGCCCGGATGTGGTGGATGGTGGTCCCGCAGCAGCCGCCGATGATCTGAACGCCACTCTCGACCCAACCGCGGCAGTGCTCGGCGAAGTCCACCGGATCCACGCCCCGCGCTTCCCGTCTGACCACATCGACGCCCGTGGCTTCGGGATAGGCCATCACCGGACCGCTCCAGCGTTCGAAGAGAATCTCGAGCCCCGGCGTCGTGCATGGCAGGGAACTGTGCATGATGCCGACGGCGGTGGGTCCGAGAGCGCAGATCGCATCGATGATCGCCCGGAGCGGTTCCGGTGCCGGCTGCTCGTGCCCGTCCGGGAGGCGGTGGTCCTCCTCCTCTTCGCTTTGGTTCCAGCCGGTCATTTCGCCATCCGCGCCTCGGCTGGTGCTGATGCCCGCCCACACGGGCAGCCCGGTGGCCACCGCCGCCTCCATGACGCGGGTCGCATGCTCGACGTCTTGGAGCATTTCCATGATGAGCAGATCGCACCCGGCCTCGGCCAGGGTCTCGGCCATTTCCCGGTAGTTCGCCCTCTCCCGTTCCGGCGAGGGAAGGTGCGCGGGATCGGGTGCAACCGTTCCCGGAAGCCACGCCACGTTGTTCGACATCGAACCGGCAATCGCGACCGGGCGGTCGGGTGCCACGCGGTCCCGGGCTTCCTGCGCGAGTTCGACTGCGCGCCGATTGACCGCCACGGTCTCGCCGCCGTAGCCGGCGGCCTCCAGCACATGCCGGCAGGTCGCGAACGTGTTGGCGGTGATCACGTCGGCACCGGCTTCGAGGTACGCCTCGTGCACCCGACGCACCGTATCGGGATGCGTCACGTTGGCCACGCCGCACCAGGCGGCGAGATCCATCTTCCCACCGAGGCGTTCGATCTCCGAGCCGATGGCACCGTCGAGAACGACGATGTCGCCGGCGGCGAGTTTGTGGTCGAGAACCATCGGTCAGGTCGTGTTGCCGCGAATGTAGGCCATGACTGCCTCTCGGTCGGCAGGGAGAACCGTGCGTCTCGCCAATGCAGGATCCAGCGAGTCGAGGCTGGGATGGTGGACGGCCTCCCGGGCTTGAGACCCGATGGCTTCGACCACGGCCTCTGGGAACTTCGCCGGATGCGCCGTCGCGATGCACACGGGTGCCGTTCCGTTCCCGGACGTCGACGCCGCCAGTCGCGCCGCCTGGATGCCGACCGCGGTGTGGGGGTCCAGGACATAGCCGTAGCGCTCGTGGATGTCTCGCATCGTGGCCTTGGTGTTGGCCATGTTCACGGCCACCCCGTCGACGCACGCATCGACGGGCTTGCCATCGTCGATGGCCGCTTCCCCCGACTTTAGGAATTCCGCCATGAACCGCTTGACGCGCTCCGGGTCGCGGCCGAAGCGCAGCCACAGGAACCGTTCGAGGTTGCTCGAGACCTGGATGTCCATGGACGGGCTGATGGTCCGATGCACGACGCCACGCCGGTAGACGCCGGTCCTGAAGAACCGCGCCAGGATGTCGTTCTCGTTGGTCGCGAGCACGAACCGTCCGATGGGCACGCCCATCTCGCGCACCGCGATGGCGGCGAAGATGTTGCCGAAGTTTCCCGTCGGAACCGCGAACACCGCCGGCGCCTCGGCGCGCAGACAGACATGGACGTAGTAGGACATCTGCGCCAGTACGCGCGCCCAGTTGATGGAGTTGACGGCGCCGAGCCGGTATTCGGTCTTGAAGGCGAGATCGCCGAAAGTCGACTTCAGAATGGACTGGCAGTCATCGAAGCTGCCCTCGATGGCAAGACAGTGCACGTTGGCGTCCGGAACCGCGGTCATCTGCAG
This sequence comes from Pseudomonadales bacterium, assembly GCA_021295895.1. Lineage (GTDB taxonomy): Bacteria > Pseudomonadota > Gammaproteobacteria > Pseudomonadales > Azotimanducaceae > VXYL01. The sequence goes on along the minus strand of JAGWBM010000037.1, from coordinate 50,956 downwards.
TTCCTGGAGTTCGCTCGTCCCGCCGTTCGGATAGAGCACGAAGATACTCAGGTTCTCGCGACCGCGCACGCCGTAGATGGCGGCACTGCCCGTGTCGCCGCTCGTGGCGCCGACGATGTTCAGACGCTCGCCCGATCGGCCGAGCAGGTACTCGAACAATCGCCCGAGAATCTGCAACGCGACATCCTTGAACGACAACGTCGGGCCGTGGAAAAGCTCCAGCACCTTGAAGTCGCCGAGATCCACCAGCGGCGCGATGTCGGGATGATCGAAAGCGGTGAAGGCGTCGGCCACGATGGCGTCGAGATCGTCGGGTGCGATGTCGTCGACGTACAGCCGGAAAATCTCCTGGGCCAACTCCACGAAGCTCAGTTCGCGCCACGCGGCGAGCCGATCCGCCACGTTGGGGAACCACTCCGGTACCAGCAGGCCACCGTCGGGCGCAAGGCCGGTCAGTACCGCCTGGGAGAAGGGCATGGACGCGGTGGTGCCGCGTGTCGACACGTATCTCACGGGATTGTCAGGACTCGCCGAGGTGGTGGCCAACAAGGAAGTCGAACACCGACCGGGTGTACTCGTCCGTGGTCAGGTCGGCCTTGGCATACAGCGCCGCGTTGTGCGAGACCGGTATCGGGTCGCGGGCCCGCAGGTGCGCTTCGGCGACCCGCTCCATCATCACGAACCAGGCCACGGAATGCTTCACCGTGGCACCGACGGTCAGCAGGCCGTGGTTGCGGAGCACGACGCCGCGGTTGCGGCCCAGATCCCGGGCAATGCGCTCGCCGCAGTCGACGCTCTGCACCTGCACTTCCTCGTCGTCGAAAACGGCATGGTCGTCGTAGAAGACGCAGGCCTCTTGCGTGATCGGTTCGAAGAGCTTCGCCGACGCCGAGAACGGCGTGCCGTAGGCGGTGTGGGTGTGCGCAACGCTCGAAATGTCGGGCCGGGCGGCGAGAATCGGGTAGTGGATGTAGTAGGCGGGGAGGTTGGTCTTCCCACTGCCACCGATTACCGAGCCGTCGGGCTGGATGAGCACCAGCTTGTCCGGTGTCGCATCGCCGAACGGCGTGTCGACGTCGAGCAACCAGAAGCAGTCCGCGCGTTCGGGGTCGCGGGCACTGATGTGCCCGTCGCCGAGATCGCCCCAGCCGAGTGCTGCGAAGACGCGGTAGCCGAGCGCGACCTCGCGTTTGCGGGCTTCCCGCAGGGCGACGGTGGTTGGGGCCGGTGCGTTCATGGCCGCGCATTCTACGCCCCCGTGCCCACCTTGACCGGAACCGACGCGACCCGGCCCCACGCGCTGCGCGACATGGAATCGGCGTTTCGAGGAGTTCGGCGGCGCGTCGTTTGCCAGTTCCCCCGTGAACTGCCACACTCGATGGCGTCTCCACGACGAGCTACGCCCATGGGCAAGCAGGCGACAACACTAGGCGAACTTAAGAGCTCCGGCTACGAGGTACTCGGTGTCAAGGCCGAGATGCGCCGCAATCTCATCGCCAAGCTACGTCGGGGGGATCCCCTCTTCCCGGGAATCGTCGGCTACGACGAGACGGTAATCCCGCAGATCGCGAACGCCGTACTCGGTGGTCAGGACATCATGATGCTAGGCGAACGCGGCCAGGCGAAGTCCCGAGTCGTTCGCGGACTGATCGAGCTTCTCGACGACGAGACACCCATCATCAAGGGGGCCGAAATACCGGAAAACCCGTTCGATCCGATCACTGCGAAGGGTCGCGCCATCGTCGAGGAGGCCGGCGACGACACGCCAATCGCCTGGCTGCCCCGTTCCGAACGGTACGCGGAGAAGCTCGCCACCCCCGATATCACCATCGCGGACCTGATTGGCGAAGTCGATCCGATCAAGGTGGCCGAGGGACGCTATCTTGACGACGAACTGACCATCCACTTCGGTCTCGTGCCCCGGGTCAACCGCGGCATCTTCGCCATCAACGAACTGCCCGATCTCGCCGAACGCATCCAGGTCGGCCTGCTCAACGTCCTCGAAGAGCGCGACGTGCAGATCCGCGGCCACAAGGTGCGCCTGCCCCTCGACGTGTTCCTGGTCGCCACCGCGAACCCGGAGGACTACACCAACCGGGGCCGGATCATCACGCCCTTGAAGGATCGCTACGGTGCCCAGATCCGCACCCACTACCCGGAGGACATCCACAAGGAAATCGACATCATGGAGCAGGAGGCGACGGCGCTCGACATGGGCGACTACCGCGTCCACGTGCCGTCCTTCATGAAGGAGATCGTCGCCGAGATCACCCACCAGGCGCGGCGTTCCCCGGACGTCAACCAACGTTCTGGCGTGTCGGTACGCGCCTCGGTGGCCAACTACGAAGCGCTTCTCGCCAACGCCTTTCGGCGTGCGTTGCGCATCGACGAGACCGATGTGGTGCCGCGCATGTCCGACCTGCCCTTCGTGCTGCCGTCGCTACAGGGAAAGGTCGAGTTCGAGGCGATGGAGGAAGGCCAGGAGGACCGCATCACCGGGCGCATCCTCGCCGCCGGCATCAAGGCGGTGTTCGACCGGCGCTTCAACGTCGACATGCTCGCCGACGTGGTCCTGGCATTCGACGAGGGTTTCAGCGTCGAGACCGCGGAGGACGCCAAGAGCGCGGAGTACGAGGAGATCGCCGAACAGCTTGAAGGGCTCGAAGCCGCCGTCGAGTCGCTCGCGGAGGTGCCGGTCGCCGCCGCCAGGGCATCGGCGATCGAGTTCGTGCTCGAAGGTCTGCACCTGCACAAGCTGCTCAACAAGAAGAGCAGTTCCGGCCGTTCCACGTTCACCGGCTAACGGGTCGCGTAACGATGCGAAAATTCCCAACCCACCACCGGTTCTCGGAGTGGGACGGTAGCCAAGCGGCCGACGTCGATGCGGACAACGCGCTCGGTGCCATGGTCGACGACATCATGGAGTACGGCGACCTGCGCTGGGCCATGCGCAACCTGTTTTCGCGCGGCATGGACATTCCCCAGGGCGGACACATGCAGGGTCTGCGCGACATGCTGAAACAGCTGCGCGAACAGAAGCGGGAGCACCTCGACCGCTTCAACCTTTCGAGCGTGTTCAAGGAAATCGAGAACGAGCTCGACGAGATTCTCGACCTGGAACGCAAGACCATAGGCCAGTGGCTGGACGGCGAGGGGGATGAACTCGTCGACGACGTCATGCGCGACGTCGCCGAGAAGAACCAGGCGCGGCTCGACGAACTGCCCGACAACGCCGCCGGCAAGATGCAGGAACTTGAGAACTACGAGTTCCTGAACCCGGAGGCTCAGAAACGCTACATCGAGCTTCTCAACCAACTGCGTCGGGCCATGACGCAGACGTTCTTCAACGACATCGAGAACATGGTCAACAACATGTCGCAAGGCGACATCGAGCGCATGAAGGACATGTTGAAGGACTTGAACGACCTCCTGTCGAAGAAGGCGCAGGGTGTCGACCCGGACGCCATGGAGTCGTTCTTCAAGGACTTCATGGACAAGCACGGCGACATGTTCGGCGAGAACCCGCCGGAGTCGCTGGAGGAACTTCTCGAGCAGATGAGCCAGCAGATGGCGGCGGCGCAGTCGCTCATGGACTCCCTGACGCCCGACCAGCGCGCCCAACTGCAGTCCCTGCTCTCCGACCGGTTCGGCGATCCCGACCTGCAGAACGAACTGCAACGCCTGGCCCAGGCCATGTCCGCCCACGCTCCGCGCTCGTCCCGCTATCGCTTCGGGGGCCGGGAGGACATCGACCTCGAGGCCGCGATGCGGTTGATGCGCGAGATGCGCGAACTCGACGAACTCATCAACCAGGTCCAGGTCGCGGAACGCACCAACGACCTGGAACGCATCGACCGCGACCTCCTGAAGGAGTTGCTTGACGACGATGCGGCGGAGTCACTCGACGACCTGAAGAAGCTGCTCGACGCGCTGGAGAAGGCGGGCTACATCCGGCCCAACGGCGACAAATGGGAACTGACGCCGCGCGGCTCGCGCATGATCGGCCAGAAGGCCCTCGGCGAGATCTACGCCCGGTTACGCCGCCAAAACCTCGGCAACCACGCATTGCCCGAGGAAGGGCGGTTTGGCGAACGCCTCGAACAGACCAAGGGGTACGAGTTCGGCGACCCGTTCCATCTTCACATGCCGCGCACGATCCGCAATGCGATCGACCGGGAAGGCCCGCACACGCCCGTACGCTTGAAGCACGACGACTTCGAGATCTACCGCTCGGAGCTCATCACTTCCACGGCCACCGCGATGCTGGTGGATCTGTCGTGGTCGATGGCGCTGCGCGGTTCGTTCCAGGCGGCCAAGAAGGTCGCCTTGGCGCTGCACAACCTGATCACGTCGCGGTTCCCGAAGGACTCCTTCCACGTCATCGGCTTCGCGGCCTACGCCAAGGAACTCAAGGCCCACGACCTGCCGTTCCTGCAATGGGACGAGTACGTGCTGGGGACCAACATGCAGCACGCGCTGCTCCTCGCCGAACGCCTGCTCGACAAGCACAACGCCGGTACCAAGCAGATCATCATGATCTCCGACGGCGAACCCACCGCCCACCTCGAGAACGGCCGGGCCCGGTTCGCCTATCCGCCGACCGCGGAGACCTACCGCGCAACGCTGCGCGCGGTGAAGCGCTGTACGAGTAAGTCCATCGCCATCAACACCTTCATGCTCGACGTGGACTACCACCTGAAGGCGTTCATGGACGCCATCGCCCGTATCAACGGTGGGCGGGTGTTTTTCACCTCGCCGGACAAACTCGGCGAGTACATCCTGGTGGACTACGTGCAGCACAAGCGCAAGAAACTCGCCCACTAGACGGCGGCGGACCCGGGACCGTGATAGACGCTTCCTTCCGCACCAGGCTTCTGTCCGGCGAACCCCTGCTCGGCGCGTTCATCAACATCGAATCGCCCACCGCCGTGGAAGTGCTGGCCGTCGCCGGCATGGATTTCCTGATGATCGACGGCGAACACGCCCCCATCGGGCCCGCGAATGCCGTGGAGATGATCCGGGCGGCGGAAGCTCGGCGTATTCCGATCCTGGCCCGAGTCGGCGAAAACACCCAGCAGGTGATGGCCAAGTACTTGGATGCCGGCGTGATCGGCACCATGACGCCGATGATCAGTTCCGCGCAAGAGGCCCGCCGGGCGGTGGACGCCGTGAAGTACCCGCCCATCGGCAAGCGGGGACTCGCCGGGGTTCGCGCCAACGATTTCGTGCCCGATCCCGGCTACGTCGCGGCAGCCAACGACGCCACCGTGGTGGTCGTGCAGATCGAAACCCGCGCGGGAATCGAGGCGGCCGACGAGATCGTCGCAACAGAGGGGGTCGACATCGTCTTTCTCGGTCCGTCGGACCTCTCCGTCGCGCTGGGCGTCCCGGGTCAGACCAAGCACGCCAGCGTGCTCGACACGATCACCGCCCTGACGGAAAAGATCGTCGCCGCCGGCAAGGCGGTGGGCACCGTTGCACGGTCGCCTGCCGACTACGCGCACTGGCGGGATTGCGGCATCCAGATCTTCCTGCATAGCGCGGGCGCGCTGATGTTGGGAGCGGCGGGCGAATTCCTGCGGGAATCCCGGGCGTTGGAGGAAACCCGCTAGAGGCGTGTCGACGTTGGGTCGAAGCCGTAGGGGACGGGCTTGTCCCGTCCCGCGCCGACCAAGCGGCACACGGATGGACGCGCGTGTGCCCTACGTACCGCGAAGCGGAACCCGGCGGGACTGTCGGCCGCTACTGAACCGGACGTCATTGCCCTTCACCCCGAGCCTGACAGACGCTAACCATCGCCCGTGCCTTTGGGTGCTGCCAAGCAGGAGCACAATCGATGGACTCACAAGCCGAGACAACCGCTCAGGTCAGGCTGCAACGCCTTTGGAAGGGAACGCTATTTGTCGGCATCGGCGGCGGATACGTGCTGCTTGTCGCCATGCTGTTCATCTACCAAGGCTGGCGAGCCGCCCTGCTGGCGCTGTTCCTGATCGGCGTTGCGCAGTTCTTTCGGTACATCGCCAACGATGTCGACCGAATCGGCTGGCGGATGTCGAACGAGTGGTCAGACGAACCGATCGCCGACTCGACGAAGCGCTACCAAAGACGGATGCTCATCGCATTGGCCGGACTTGCCCAGGCCATCAACCTGGCGTTGATCTACCAGGCCTACCACCTGGGAGACCTTCGTTGGATGCTGCCGACGCTGGTCGGCCTCGCGCTCATCGAGCTTCTCTACTCGCGGATTCGCAGCGTCAACCGGCGGATCGAGTTCGAGGAGGCGAGTTACGGCTTCAAGGACCGAGGCCCCCTAAGCGGTGGACCCGATGCCGTGGGAGCGTCGAACCGAGCCGCGCTCGACAGGAAGCTCGATCGGTTGAGGGCGCTCGCGGACGAAGGTCAGATTTCGCAGAAGGCGTACGAGAAGGCCCGCGACAAGCACCGGATCCGGAGCGTGATGGAGGAACCGTAGTGCTTCCGTAGCGACCTGCCCCGTGTATGATCAGCCAACGGACTGGCGAGGTTGATGCCGTGCGAGGACGGCTTCGCGATCGGTTGCAGGCTTTCGTGGCATATGCGAGCTGCAGTGCGACCGTGTTCGCCTGGGCAGCCGCAGGCCCGGATCTCCGATGGGAACCCATGGCGTCCTTGAACGCCGATCTGCCGGTCGGGGTACGGGTCTACGCCGGCGAAAACCCGAAACTGCCGTTGCGCGCCTGGTACGTGACCGTGGCCCCGGGGGAAGACTCCGGACGAGTCGAAGTCCTGGTTTCCGATGACCCGGCAGACCGCCGGGAGACGGTGTCGAGCTTTGCTATGGATACGGGCGCGTGCGTCGTCATCAACGGCGGCTACTTCACCATGGAACGTACGCCCGCCCGCCACGCCGGCCTTCTGGTCATCGACGGCGTCATCGAGGCGCCCGCCACGCGGTCGGCGGTGCGGGATGAGGTGCGCTATCCGACCGCCCGCGCCGCCTTGGGTTTGGCCTCCGAGGGTTTCGACATCGCCTGGGCCACCAGTCGGGACGGGAAGGTGCAGGCGTGGACGGCCCCCCCGCCGCATCGACAAGGCGCGCCGGCACAACTCGATCCGGCGACATCGACACCTTGGGACGTGGAGGACGCGCTCGGCGGCGGGCCGGCCCTGGTCTCGAACGGCGAGGTCGACGTCGCCACGGACGAGGAGGTCTTCTTCGGCACCGCCATCCCCTACACGCACCCGCGCACCGCGGCGGGCATTACCGCCGACGGCACGCTGCTGCTCCTCCTGGTGGACGGCCGGCAACCACTTAGTCGGGGCGTCCGGTTGGAGGAACTGGCGGCGACCATGGTCGACCTCGGCGCCGAAGAGGCGCTCAACCTGGACGGCGGCGGGTCATCGAGCCTGGTCGTGAACGGGAAACTGCTGAACAACCCCGCCGGACGGGGAGTGGAACGCGAGGTGATGACGGCCTTGGGAGTGTTCTGCGACTGACGCGGGTTTGTCGGCCGCTGCCTTGGAATAGTGCCTTGGGGCGACGGTT
>JAGWBM010000037.1:0-43419 GCA_021295895.1 Pseudomonadales bacterium | reverse complement strand
TGGGTCGTAACCACGGGACGGGACAAGCCCGTCCCCTACGGCTATTACCCACCGCCGAGCGGGGTTCCTAGTACGATCGGGGCAACCCCAGGACGTGCTCGGACACGTAGTTCAGCACCATCTCCTGCGAGATCGGTGCGAGCCTTTGCAACCGGGCCTCCCGCCAATACCGTTCGACGTGGAACTCCTTCGCGTAGCCGAAGCCGCCGTGTGTCTGCACGGCTTGGTCGGCGGCCTGGAAGCAGGCGTCCGCCGCCAGCCACTTGGCCATGTTGGCCTCCGCGCCGCAGGGTTGGCCGTTGTCGATCAGCCAGGACGCCTTGCGGATCATCAACTCCGCCGCATCGAGGCGCATGCGGGCTTCACCGAGCGGAAACGCCACGCCTTGGTTCATCCCGATCGGCCGATTGAAGACCACGCGGTCGTTGGCGTAGTCCACGGCTCGTCGCAGGGCGGCACGGCCGATTCCCAAGGCTTCGGAAGCCACGAGGATCCGCTCGGCGTTCAACCCGTCGAGCAGGTAGTAGAAGCCCCTGCCTTCCTCGCCGACGCGGTCGGTGACGTGTACCGGGAGGTCGTCGTAGACCACTTCGCAGGTGGCGACGGCGTTGCGGCCGACCTTGTCGATGGGGGAGATGGTGACTTCCGGGCGTTGCAGTTCGGCGAGCAGCAGGGTCATGCCCTGGGTGCGCTTGGCGACCTTGTCGCGGGCCTCGGTGCGAACGAGCAGAAGTACGCGTTCAGAGTCGAGCGCCTTGGTGGTCCACACCTTGCGCCCGCGCACGATGTAGGTGTCGCCTTCGCGACGGGCGGCCGTGGTGATCGATGTCGTGTCGGTGCCCGCGTTGGGCTCCGTGACGCCGAAGGCCACGTGCAGGTCGCCGTTTGCCACGCGCGGCAGGTACTTCTGCTTCATCTCCTCCGAGCCGTGCCGGACGACCGGGTGCATGCCGAAGATCGAGAGATGGACGCTGCTGGCGCCGTTCATCGCGGCACCGGACGCGGCGACTTCCTCGAGAACGATGGATGCCTCGGTGATGCCCCGGCCGCTGCCGCCGTACTCCTCGGGGATGGCGATGCCGACCCAGCCGTCCGCGGCCAGCGCGTTGTAGAAGTCCCACGGGAAGCGGTGTTCTCGGTCGCACTCGGACCAGTAGTCGTCGGGGAAGTCGCTGCAGATCCGCCCAATAGCGTCGCGGATGAGTTGGTGCTCGTCAGTCGTTTCGAAGTTCATCGGGCAAGGTTAGCATGGCGTTCCGTACGGGCGACCCTATCGCGCCCGCCAGAGCGCGCGGTCGCCGGTGCTGAGGCCCCGCAAGGCGCCAGTCGGTTGGCACGAGAATGTCGACGGTGCCCGTCGTGTTGCGCAAGCACTCTCGAGACGGGCCCGAAGGGCGGCGTGCCGGGACGGGACAAGCCCGCCCCCGACGGCTTGGTACGGGGGGTGCCGTGTTGGCCTGCCGCGCGTAGGGAGAATTGTCGATGGCCGGGAAGTACTTCGAGGAACTTGAGATCGGGCGCAGGTTCGACCACGAACCTGGGCGTACGGTGACGGAAACCGACAACCTGTTGTTCACCGCCCTGACCTTGAACCCGCAGCCGCTGCACCTCGATGCCGAGTTTGCCAAGGACTCGATCCACGGCCAGATCCTCGTGAACAGCATCTTCACGCTGGGCCTGGTGGTGGGTCTCTCGGTGGGCGATACGACCCTCGGCACCACCCACGGAAACCTCGGTTTCGACAAGACCACGTTTCCCAACCCCGTGTTCATTGGCGACACGATCCGAGCTTCGTCCACGGTGGTTGATCGCCGCGAAAGCCGGACGAAACCGGACCGGGGCATCGTCACCTTCGAGCACGTGGGAACGAATCAGCGCGGCGAGGTCGTCTGCTCCTGCCGGCGCGGCGCGATGATGATGAGGCAACCGGCTACGACGTAGTCCTTCGCCCTTTGCACGCGACGACCGACTGCGCGTCGGGCGAATCTCACACGCGCCGACGGGCGATCTCCGTACCGTGGACACGGCGTCGTGTTCGATCCTTCCTGATCGCTCGCCTGCGCCCACGACGCCCTTTAGAGCCCGCTGTGGTACTTTCCGATGATGCAGTCAGCAACCCCTACCACCCAACGCCCCGACCCCAACGCGCCGAGAGGCGCAGGGTCGCCCCGGATCGGGGAAGTGCGATTTCGCTGGCACGGGACGGGACAAGCCCGTCCCCCACGGTTCGTATGACCAGAGTACGCCGCTCGCTGCACTTCGTGCCGGGCGGCAACGACCGGATGCTTGCCAAGGCGCTCGGCACGAACGCCGACACGTTGATCCTGGATCTGGAGGATGCGGTGACGCCGGATCGGAAGGATCAGGTTCGGGGCGTCGTGGCGTCCTGGCTGGCCGAAACGGACTTCGGGGCGAAGGAAAGGACGGTGCGCATGAACCCCTTGAACACGCCCTGGGGCTACGCCGACCTCGAGGTGACCATGGCGACGCCGCCGGATGCGTTCGTGGTACCGAAACCGGACACGTTGGAAGGACTCAACGCCATCGACGCGGAGTTGTCGCGGTTGGAGCGGCTGCACGGTCATCCGGACCGTAGCGTTGACTTGATCCTGATCGCGGCGGAAACGCCGCTTGGAGCACTCAATGTCCCGACCCTTGTGCAGTGCCCGCGCGTGCAGGCCATGTCCTGGGGCGCCGAGGATCTGTCGGCGACCTTGGGCGTCCCCGGCAACCGCGACGAGGCGGGCAACTACCTGCCGGTATACCAGCACTGTCGTGTGATCACGTTGCTGAGTGCGGCGGCGGGCGGAGTCCAACCCATCGACGCGGTGTATGTCGACTTCCGCGACATCGACGGGTTTCGCGCGGAGTGCGAAGAGGGAGCTCGGCTCGGATTCACCGGGAAGATCTCGATTCACCCGAACCAGATCGACGTGATCAACACCGCCTTCACACCGACGCCGGAGCAGGTGGCCGAAGCGCAAGCGCTGATCGAGGCGTTCGATGAAGCGCAGACAGAAGGGAAAATGGCCTTTACGTTCAACGGCCAGATGGTGGACGCGCCCCATTTGACCCGCGCACGGGCACTCGTCGAGCGGGCGAAGCAGATAGCGGAACGCGTCCCCGCAGGTTGATCAGACCATTCGTCGGTCCGTCAAGGCTGAAACGCGCGTCCGGTCTTGGCGAGGCGGTCTAAAGTTCGAACACGTTCGTCGGTCTCGCCCAAAGCATCTACGAGGATCTCTCGAACCGTGTCGGCATCCAGCTTGCCCGCCTTTCGCATTTCTTCGAGGTCCGACCAGTCTTTGGTGCGGTTGAAGAATGCCTTGAAGATCGCCGTGTCGAGGCAACTCAGGAATGGCATGCGCGTACCGCCGAACATTTCCCATTGCGCCCGTTCGGCTGCGGACTCGTGGAGAGGCGTGGAGTTGAGGAACACGTCGATGGGTGTAGCGTCCCACCATGTGCGCAGTTGACCTTCGGCTGTCAGTCGAGCGATGTCGGAAGGCGACAGGGTCACCGCCGCCGGCAACACACCGCGGAGCAGCCCTGCGTCCGCTTCGGCGATGAAGATGTTCACATCCACATCGATGGTTGCCCGGGGCTCTCCCACACACCATGCCAACGCCAAAGCACCCCCGAATGCGTGCGGCAGGTTCGCTGCGGTCAAGGCTCGGTGGATGGCGTCGATTTTTTCGACGAGACCATGGGCCACGGTACTAATCGGGCGGTGCCGGCCTCGTGAGACGCTTGAGTACGGGATAGGTCAACTGACCGCGTCGACGCGTGGGGAACGACTCGGCGAATTCGAGCACTGCCCTGAGTTCATCGCCCCTAGATGGGCGAGACTGTGGTCGAGATCCGGCGCGTGATCGCTCGACGCACAAGACGAGCTGAGCCATCCGCTCTCCGGTGTCTGTCGACTGTTGTTCCATCATGCCGTTACTTGGGCGAAGGTTCGTTTCGGTCGGTCAACTCGTCTGTGCGGCAAACGTTAGCATCAGAGGCGCATGGGTGAAATGGCGTCGTCCGGAGGCCGACGTTACGATGGCTTTTGGCACAGACGTGCAGACTGAGAGGACTTGACGTGACAATCGACCTATCGACCGAACGCATGATCGCCGAGATCGACGACCACGGTGTCGGCCGCCTGGTGTTCAACAACCCGGCCAAGCACAACGCGCTATCGCTCGACATGTGGCAGGGAGTGGCCGATGCCTTGGCGTGCTTCGAGGCGAACAACGATGTTCGCGTGGTGGTCATGTCGGGTGCCGGCGGCAAGTCCTTCGTGTCGGGCGCCGACATCAGCGAGTTCGACACCAAGCGGTCGAATGCCGAGCAACGCCGTGAGTACGGCCGCATCTCGGCTCGCGGCGGCCATGCGCTCGCCACCTTCGGCAAGCCGCTCATCGCGGAGATCACCGGCTACTGCATCGGCGGTGGCCTTGCCATGGCGCTAAACGCCGATATTCGGTTCGCGACGCCGGACTCCACATTCGGAATCCCCGCCGCGAAACTGGGCTTGGGTTACGGCTACGACGGGCTCGCCAAACTCGCGCGAACGGTCGGACCGGCACGGGCGAGGGACATCATGTTCTCCGCCCGTTTCCTCGACGCCGAAGAAGCGCTGCGCATCGGCCTCGTCAACTTCATCGAATCCCGCGAGACGATCGCCGAGGCGGTCACGGACTATGCCCGCCGTGTCGCCGGCAACGCGCCGTTGACCGTGCAGGCTGCCAAGGCGGCGGTTGAAGCGTGGGAGTCGGGCGAGCGGCCTGAGCACCTCGCCAAGGTCAGGGAACTGGTGGACGCCTGTTTCAACTCCGAGGACTACCGCGAGGGCCGGCGGGCATTTGCCGAAAAGCGCAAGCCGGTGTTTCGGGGCGGCTGACCAATATACGCGAACCCTGCCGTCTTCCGGCAATGGGTGGGACAAGCGCCACGGGCCGTCGCCAAGCCCGTTGCGCATGAGAAAAAAGACCCTTGACCCTCTCGCCACGTCAGGACCTACGGTCGGCTCATTCGCTCATATAGGGCCGAGATGAGGACTGGGAAATGTACAAGGTAGGCGAAGCAGCCGCGTTGTCGGGAGTCACCGTTCGGACGCTGCACCACTACGACGCGATCGGGCTGCTGCAGCCATCCACGCGCTCCGATGCCGACTACCGGCTGTATAGCCCCGGCGACGTCCGCGCGTTGCGCCGCATCCGCCGCTACCAGGCGCTCGGCTTTTCCTTGGATGAGATCAAGGAACTGCTGGAGGCATCCGGCAAGAAGCGCGTGGCCGCGCTCCGCACCCAGCGAGATGCGATCCGGCAGCGGGCTGCGGAGACCGCCGGGATCGTTCAGGCCATCAACCGCGAGATCACGATGGAGAACGGGGGCGGATCGGAGCCGCCCGATCGCCTGGGACGAGCCCAGGCCCTGGTGAGCGAATACTCGGAGCGGGCGAAGTCGGAAGGCGTTCCGCAGCTGTCGCCGCTGCTGGCCGAAGCGCTCGACATCCTCCGCCCGCTGACGACCGGCGCATCCATGGATGCCGCCGCGGTGAGGCTCGCTGTATGGGTCCACCACCTGCGTTTCGACCACGCCAATCTGGCCGATCTGTGCCAACGGTACCTCGCCCAGGACCCGGATTGGGAGGGCCGCGCATTTGTGACCCTCGAGTTGGTCACGGCGTTGACGTTGCTGGAACGCCACCAGGACGGCGTCGACGTACATCGGGCCCACATCGAGCAGGTGATGGCACAACGGCCGCCGTCGGAGTGGGCTGACGCGATGTGGAACTCGACACAGTTGTGGTGCTGGACTGCCGCCGGTCGTCGCGACGCCTGGATGGAGCTGTTCCGGGCCATCGATGCGGGTGTCGAGCCCACGCCGGAGAACCGCGAGAACCGGTACGAACTGCTCCACACGGCGGTAATGGCGATGGGTACCGAACATGAGCGGTACGCCGACGACATCGATGTCCTGACCCAACGGATGGCGGACATCATCGCCGAAGACCCCAACTGGTCCGAGCGGCTGTGGGCCGAACAGAGGTTCGAGCAACAGAGCGTCGGCAACGCGGTGCGGCGCGGCGACCCGGACGGGGTCACGCGAGCCGTCGACGCCTACCGATCCTTCCTCGAACGTTGTGATTGGCCGGCGGAGATGATCGGCACCGCCTACAGCAACCTTGCCGCGATCATGCACTGGGAAAGCCGGCACGAGGAGGCATTGGGCTTTTTCGCGCGGGCCCTGCAGGACCAAGAACTCGATGGCTACGGCTATGCCTGGTTCGCATCGGCGTCGCTCGCTTCCGGTGCACCCCGGGAGCGCGTCACCGAGTTGCTTGTAGAGGCGGGCCGGCGTATGGAGTCCGCCGATGCGATGCGCATCTTCAACGAGGATGCCGTGCTGTCGGCCGACGCGGACAAAGACGAACTGCTGAACGCGCTGCTGCAGACCGCTTGACCATCGACTAGCCACAAGGCGTCGCCGTGCCCGATGCGGACTCGAACTGATAGCATGAACCGGCATCGAGACGAACAACGGGAACCATGGCAGAACGCGTCGTTACCGCCTGCGTGCTGATTATCGGCAACGAGATACTTTCCGGCCGTACCCAGGACACGAACCTGAACCACATCGCCAACGTCGTCGGCGAGGCCGGCGTACGCGTTCGCGAGGCACGGGTGATCCCGGACGTCGACGACGTCATCGTCGATGCCGTCAACGAAGTCCGCGCCAGGTACGACTACGTGTTCACCACCGGCGGCATCGGTCCGACCCACGACGACATCACCGCCGACTGCATTGCCAAGGCGTTCGGCGTGCCCCTGGTGATCAACGAGACCATCGCGGCCCGGATCCGGGGACGGCCTTCGGCACCGGACGTCATGGAGTCGCGCTGCCCGAAGGCGCGGAACTGGTCGAGAACGCCACGGGCGGCCCGCAGGGTTTCAGCATCGGCAACGTCTACGTGATGGCAGGCATTCCCTCGGTCATGCGGGCGATGATCTCCACCATCCAACTCGAAGGCGGCGCGGTCGTGCAGTCGCGTTCGGTGACCGCGTATCTCGGCGAGAGCCAGGTGGCGACCGGCCTCGAAGCGATCCAGGACCGCTATGCCGAGATCGACATCGGCAGCTATCCGTTCATGGACGACGACGGCTACGGGACGACGCTCGTGATACGCGGTACCGATCCCGTGGCATTGGACAAGGTGCTGGACGAGATCAAGCAACTGATCGTCGATGCCGGCGAGACGCCCCGGAACGTCGTCGCCGAATAACCCGAATCGAAGGAGCATCCCGGGCCATCGTGCTCGGCGGTACGTCGGGCATCGGCCTCGCGGTCACGCGTCGACTGGAGGGGGCCGGCGCCACCGTGATCGCCGGCAGCCGATCCCCGTCCAACATTGACCAGGCCAGTTCCGTGACCGGCGATGGCGTCAGCTTTCGGGCTATCGACGTACTCGACCGGGCGGCCCTCACCACGCTATTCGAGGAGCAGGAAGGCTTCGACATCCTCGTCAACGCCGCCACCGGTGGTGAACGTGCCTCCGGGCCGTTCCTGCAGATGGACCTCGACGGTTTCCAGGGTTCGTTCCGCAAGCTCTGGGGCTACACCAACAGCGTTCGCCTCGGTACCGCGCACATGGCGGCGGAAGGTGCCATCACCCTGGTCAGTGGCTACCCCGCCCGCAAGGCCAACCCCGGCTCATCGGCGATTTCCACCGTCGGCAACGCCGTGGAGGGCTTCGTCCGCGCCATCGCCCCGGAGATCGCGCCCCGTCGCATCAACGTGGTTGCGCCGGGCCTTATCGATACGCCGATGTTCGCCGTGCAGGGCGAGGCGCGGGATCAGTTTTTGGCGAACGCGACGCGGAACATCCTGATCAAACGCGCTGGCACGGCGGACGAGGTGGCGTCGGCGATCCTGCTGACGCTCGAAAACGACTACATGACGGGTACGACGATCGACGTGGACGGCGGCGCGTTGCTGCCGTAGCCCATGGCACGGGTGCCCGTGCGTCGAATGTCGCGGCTTCATCCTGACGTTGGCGTTGCATCGATCTCTGAAGAGACCCTACGGCGAACCCGCGTGGGCCGTCAGCGAGACAGTCTCTGATCACAAAGCACGGCGACGGCGCGTCGCCTTGTTCGTGTAGATGAACGCGGTGGCTTCGATTGCGAATTGCGTTAGCGAGACGGTCTCTGATCACAAAGCACGGCCACGCGGTGCATTTCGCGCACCTCGCCGCCGAAGTCCGGCACCGCCGAATGCTGTACGCATCGGTTGTCCCACATGGCGAGGGTGCCGCGTTCGTAGCGGATCCGCGCCTGGTACCGCTCGCGCGTGCAGTGGTCGTAGAGGAAGTTGAGGATCGCCGCACTCTCGCCGGGTGGCAGCGACGGGATGCGTCGCGTGAACCCCCCGTTCACGTAGAGCGCCTTGCGGCCTGTTTCTGGGTGCCGGACCACGACGGGGTGCGTGGACGGCCTGCGGATCAGGTCGATGTCGAAGTTACGTCCGTCGTGCTCTGCCTCGAGCGGTTCGAGAAACGCCTTCATCGCCTCCGATAGATCGTCGTAGGCCCGGTACTGCGAGGCGTAGAACGTGTCGCCGCCGACCGACGGGACCTGGCGCGCGTGGAGCATCGAGATTTTCGGCGGTATCTCCTTCCAGCTCACATCCGAGTGCCAACCCTCCGCGGCGGAGCGGCGTTTCGCGTCCGAGTAGATGAGGAGGACGTCGTCGTCAGTCGTGTTCGTGAGGTAGTGACGCGATTCGCAACACGTTGCCGTCGAGATCCTCGGCCAGGAACTCGCGCGATCCCCACGGCTTGTCGTTCGGTGCCTCGCGGATGGTGGCGCCCGCCTCGAGGTAGGCCTTGTAGACGTGGTCGGCGTTGTTCACGTCGTAGAACACCCAGGTCGGCTTGATCGGTCCGGCGGTCTCGGCCAGGAAGATGGACACTTCGCCGTTCGTCACGGAACCGAACGTCTTGTCCGCGGCGTCGTCCGGCCAATCCCAGTTCCTGGTGAACCCGAGCTTGGTCGTGTAGTGCTCGATGCTGGCTTCGACGCTTTTCACGTCGAGAATCGGCGTTGCGTATTTGAACGACAGATCATTTGGGTCGGCATCCTCGTCCGAATGGGCGTGCACCAGGACAACGGTGGCGAGGACGGCGATCGCGACGGGGATGAGGTAACGGTTCTTCATGGTGAATCGATCCAGAAAACACGAACGCGATCATAGTCGATGCGACTTGCGGTGCGAAGGCGTGGCGCCGCGGTTGACCGGATCGCCTCGGTCGCTTTCAATTCGTCGCTTCGTCTCAAGGCAATGGGGAAGGGATGAAACAGGGGGTTGATCCCGACGACTTGACGCGTCCGTTCTGGGCAGCCGCCAACGAGGAGCGGTTGGTGATCCAGAACTGCACCGCCTGCGATCGTTTGCAGCATCCGCCGGCGCGAAGCTGCCACCAATGCGGGTCCGATGGCGCCCTGGCGTGGAAGGAGATTAGCGGCCGGGGTCGCATCTACAACTACGGCGATTCGCCTGCTCCAGGAAGATCAGCCGTTCAACGTCGCCGTGATCATGTTGAACGACGATCCCGGGATCCAGATGTATTCGCACCTGCCCGGGACGCCCGTGGACGATGTCCCGGTCGGCGCCGACGTCGAGGTCGTGTTCGAAGCCACCGCGAACGGCCAGAAGGTTCCCGAGTGGCGTGTCGTCGCGGAGGTCCGGTGAGCACGTCGCCTGCACCCGCGTCGGTCTACCGCACGGAGGAGGGTCTGGAAGGTGGCCGCAGTGGGCATCGGCCACTCGCCGACCTTCCGGCGCTGGGACGGGACGCCGGAGAACTCGGTCGGCGGCATCAGTCTCAAGGCTCTGCGCCGGGCGATCCAGGATGCCGGCGCGAACCCGGCCGACATCGACGGTCTGGTGATGGACCCGAGCACGACCACCGGTGCCTTCTGGCCGCAGGGCAAACCGCTGCCGTGGGATGCGATCAATGCCTACAACCGTACCGACGACCCGTTGGACGGCATCACGGGTCTTAGCGCCGACTGGATTCTAGCGAACATGCTGGAACTCTCGGGAATCGGGTTCACGATGTACGGCGTTGGCTGCATGTCCAACGCCATTTGCGTCGCGGCCCAGGCCATCGGCGACGGTCGTGCCCATACCTGCCTGGTGCTGAAAAGCTGGCACAACCTGGAAGGACGCTACTACCAGGGCGGCGCCAACGCCGGCAACGCGATCCCCGGGTCCAGCGCCATCCGCTCGCTCTGGGGAACGCCGGCGTGTTTCGGCACGGCGGTGCAGTTCGCCGAGTACTGCCGGAAGTACGGCAAGAGCCACGACATGATGGCGCCGTTCATCGAGAACTCCCGCAAGAACGGGCTGAAGTTCCCGGAAGGCTACTGGGCACAGCACCGACCGGAGGAGATCACACCGGAGGACTACGCGGCGGCGCGCTGGATCGCGAAACCCGCCAACCTGTTCGACAACGACATGCCGATCATGGTCTCGGCCGCCTACCTGTTCACCACGGCCGAGCGCGCACGCCACCTCAAGCAGAAACCGGTGTACATCCTTAACCACGCAACGAGCAGGACCCGGCCGCGCGGCCTGACACCCACGTTGGACGAAGTGGAAGAGGACACCGCCCGCACGGCACGGAAGATCTACGAAGGGGCGGGCATCACCGCGAACGATCTCTCCTTCGAGAACATGTACGACGGTTTCGCCCTGTTCCACCAGTTCCACATCGAGGGACTCGGCTATCGGGGCCTCAAGTTCGGCGAAGCGCTCGACTTCTACCAGACCGACATCAGCATCAGCGGGCCGAACCCCGTGTCGCCGAGCGGCGGCAACATCGGCTGCGGGCGCAGTCGTTTCTGGATGCACACGGACTGCATCCAGCAGATCCAGCAGCGCGCCGGCGAACGCCAGGTGACCGGCGTCAAGCCCGAAGTCGCCGTGTCGGGCGGACCCATGCCCGTGGGTGGCAACTACATGGTTTGGAGCGCTACGCCGGATTGAACGCCAGCATGGACAAAGTCGTAACGGCGACGCTAACGCGCCCGCCAAGGGCGCGCGGTCGCCCGAAGTCGTGACGTGGCGGTGATTGGACATGCCGGCAGAAGCGGGACGGGACAAGCCCGTCCCCTACGAAGTGCCGTGACGTGCCGTGTAAAGCGCCGTAGAAGCGGGGCTTGTCCCCGCCCGCACCGGACATTGTCATTGCCTCGGATACAGGAAGTGGCCCGCCCCCGACGGTCGCTGTCTCCTGCACGCCCCCGAACCGGCGCCCCGGGATGATTCTGATCAGCTTCGACATCGACGGGACGCTGGAAGAGGGCGACCCGCCGGGCATTTTGACCATCGAATTCGTGCGCGAGGCAAAGAAAGGCGGCTTCCTCGTGGGCAGTTGCTCCGACCGCCCGATCAGCGCCCAACGCGCCATGTGGAAGCGACACGGCATCGATGTCGACTTCGCGGTGTCGAAGCACATGCTTGGCGACGTCAAGTCGCGGTTCGCGGCCGACGTGTACTACCACATCGGGGACCGGGAAGATCTCGACAAGCGCCCCGCGGAGCAGGCGGGCTTTGAGTTCCTTTGGCCCCACGAGGCCTTGGAGAAGCCTTGGGGTTAGCCTGCCAACGTCCTTCGTTCAGACGTTGAGGTTGTGCTTCGAGATCGGCAATTCCCGAATTCGAACCCCGATTGCGTCGTGTATCGCATTGGCGAGAGCAGGGGCCAGCGGCGGCGTGCCCGGTTCGCCGGCACCGCCCAAGGGACCGCCGGAGTCGACGATAACGGTTTCCACCTGCGGCATCTCGTCGATGCGCAGCATCGGGTAGTCGTGAAAGTTGCTTTGCTTGACGCGACCCTGCTCGAGACTGATCTCGCCGTATAGGGCGGCCGTCAAGCCGTACACGATGCCGCTTTCCATCTGCGCGACCAGACCGTCCGGATTTACCGCATAGCCGGCGTCGACGGCGCAGACGACGCGTTCCACTCGCACCTTCCCGGCATCGACCCTGGCTTCCACGACCTCGGCGACGATGCTGCCGAAGGACTCGTGGAGCGCGATGCCCCGTCCGCGACCCGGTCCCGGCGCAGTGCCCCATCCGGCGGTATTCGCCGCCGTGTCGAGTACTTTGCGGTGCCGGGGTTTGTCGACGAGGAGGTTGCGGCGAAACCGGTACGGATCGCGGTTGGCCAGCACCGCCAGTTCGTCGATGAAGGACTCCGTGAAGAAGGCATGTTGGGAGTGGTCGACGGCTCGCCAGACGCCGAACGGGACGTGCGTGGGACTCGGCATCGAGGCGATGCGCTGGTTGGCGATGGCGTAGGGAATGCGGGGCGCTTCCGCCGGTTCATGCTTATCGACGTAGAGGTTGGTCCAGACGACAGGGTGCCCGTCGTCGTCAAGGCCACCTCGGAAGCGGCTGGTGACCGCGGGCCGGTACTTGTCCTGGGCGATGTCTTCTTCCCGGGACCAGACTAGCTTCGTCGGCGCCTTGGTGGCCTCCGCCACCCGCGCGGCCTGCACGACGTAGTCATGGACCGACCGACGCCCGAACGCGCCGCCAAGGTATGCGTTGTGAACGATGACGTTTTCCGGTTCGAAGCCGATGGCTTCGGCGGCGGCGGCCCGAGCCCCGAGCGGATTCTGGGTGCCGGTCCAGATCTCGCAGACGCCATCATGGAGCCAGGCGGTGCAATTCATCGGCTCCATGGCGGCGTGGGCAAGGTAGGGCACGCGGTATTCGCCCTCGAGTCGGCTACTCGCCGCGACGAGAGCCGCTTCGCAGTCGCCCCGGTCGACTTCGACGTCACCGTCATCCTCGATCTCCGCGCGGGCGAGCGCACCGTCGAACTGGGCGAAAATACCCGCTTGGTCGAGGGCTTCGCGACCATCCGTGGACCACTCGATGTCCAACGCGGCCAAACCCCGATGGGCATGCCAGTAGCCATCGGCCACGACCGCGACGGCATCGCCGAGGTTGACGATGCGTTCAACGCCGGGTAGCCGCCGGGCGGCGGCTTCGTCGACCGCCGCGACTCGGCCACCGAACACGGGGCAACCGCGGATCGTGGCGGTCTTCAGGTCGGGGAGTTGCGCGTCGATGCCGAAGGCCGCGCTGCCGTCGACCTTCGCGGGGATATCCAGGCGCTTCGCGGACGTACCGATCACCGTGAACGCGCCAGGATCCTTGAGCTTGGGCTTGGACGAAGGCGCGAACTGCGCTGCCGCGCTCGCGAAATCCGCGTAGGCTGCCGTGCGGCCGCTCGCGTCGTGGGAAACGTGGCTGTTCTTGAGCACTAGCTCGCGCGCCGGCACCTTCCAGTCGGCTGCGGCTGCCTTGGCCAGCATTTCGCGGGCGGCTGCGCCGGCGACGCGCATGCCGTGCAACCCGGTGGCGCGGACGCTTAAGCTCCCGCCGGTGACCTGTAGATCCATCGCTTGCGTCAGTTTCAAGACCACGCCGTCAACGGTGCCGACGAGGGCGTGCGGAATCTCGGCGTCGCCGAACAGGAAGCCCTTCGCCAGGTTGTGGTTTGCGTACTCCGCGTGCGCCGGCGCTTCCTGGACGTCGACCAGGTTCCAGTCGGCATCGAGTTCGTCGGCGAGCATCTGGGCGAGCGCGGTGTGCACGCCTTGGCCCATTTCCGCATGTGGAACGATCGCGGTGGTCCGGTTGTCGGCACCGATCTTGACCCAGAGATTCAGCAGCGCCTCGTCGGCGTCGGCCACGACATCGCGAAGCTTGGGCGCCCGATGGCCCGGGCGGATGGCGACGCCGACAACCAAAGCACCGCCCGTGACGACGCCGGCGGTGATGAGGCCGCGACGGGTCCATTTTCCCAATCGCGTCTTCTTCGCGTCAGCCATTGGATTGCCCCTCACCTGCGGCACGTTTGATGGCGCGGCGGATTCGCGAGTACGTGCCGCAACGGCAGATATTGCCGCGCATGGCGGCATCGATGTCGTTGTCGGTGGGTGCAGGGATTCTTGCGAGCAGAGCGGCGGCGGACATGATCTGTCCCGACTGGCAATAGCCGCACTGGGGGACCTGCTCATCGATCCAGGCCTGCTGCACCGGATGGAGTCCGTCGCCGGCCTGCAGACCCTCGATCGTGGTTACCGAGCGTCCGGCGGCGGCGCGCAAGGGTGTGGTGCAGGAACGCACGGCCACGCCGTCGAGGTGGACGGTGCAGGCACCGCACTGAGCGATTCCGCAGCCGAACTTGGTCCCCGTGAGGCCCAACTCTTCGCGGATCGCCCAGAGGAGCGGCATATCGGGATCGGCGGCGAGGTGCCGCGCGACACCGTTGATCGTCACTTCGGCCATCGTCTCCGCTCCCGTTCGGATGAATCAGTCGCGCTTCTGAATCGCGCGCAGCACGGTGTCGACGTCCGCGCCACCGGGTGTGTCCTTGAAGGTGGCCATCCGGCCGTAGAGCTCGGCCGCGGCTTCGTGGAAACCACACGGCAGGTCCGCCGCTCGGAACGTCGCGGCGATCTCGTGCATTTCGCCGACGAAGCGCCAGGCTTTGAGGCTGGTGGCGGTCGCGCCGGACTCGCTGCGCCGCACCAATCCCGGTTGGGAAACATCCCATTCGGCAAGCAACGCGGTGCTCACGCCGTTGCTTTCCGCCAAGGCGCGAACCCCCAAGACGAGCGCGATGGAACCCTTGGCATAGGCGGCGTAGCACATCTTGAGCGCGGATGCGGCGCCGGGCCCGCCATCGACGACACGGACGTCGACGAGCGTATTCCCAAACAGCGATGCGACCCGTTCGGCGGAATACCCGGAGAGGTAGAAACGGGTTGTGCCCGGACGCCACGCCGGCGGGCCCACGATGCCTCCGTCGACGTATTGTTCCCCGAACAGGTGTTCGACCTTGCACGCGGTTGCGGGCGACACGGCGTTGCCGTCGACGTAGATCCCGGTGAAGCCACGCTCCGAGACGGATCGCCCAACGTCGACCGCTGCGCCGGGCGGACACACCGAGATCACGACATCGGCGTCGAGGGCGTCTTCGAGGGTGGCAACGGCGACAAGCCCCGCCTGGTTCGCGCGGTCGCGAGTCGCCTCGCTGCGCTTTGCGGATACCCAGGCGACGTCGTGTCCGTTGCCGACCAACGCCGCGCCGATGGAAGCGCCCATGGCGCCTGGATGCAGGAGCAGGATTTTCATCGTCGGTAGTCCAAGGGTGGTTCCCGGTCACCGAGGAGCGGGCGGTAGACGAAGTCCCTACCGCGGCGCTCGTCGAATTCCACCTCGGATTGACGTAGAGTTCTCGGGCGGTTGCCGCGAGGACGTTGGCGGCCAGCATCATTCCCTTGTGGCCGATGCTCATGCCGCCCGCCGCGACGGCCTGCCAACTGTGGGCCGTTGTTCCGGGAACCCAGGTCGCGGTGCCGAAACCCGCTGTCGGCACGTTCCAACTCACGTCGCCGACATCGGTGGATCCCGCTTTCTGGCGAAACTCGAACGGCGCGATTTCTCGCGCGGTGGACAGCGGCCGTTGACTGCCGAAGAGCGAATTGCGGATTGCCTTCGCGAATTCCAGTTCAGACTCGTCGTAGGTGACGCCGCCGATTTGGCGCATCACGGAATAGATGGCCCTGGCGAGAACCTCGTTCGGGAGCAACGGGTAGTTGCCGTGCATGACTTCGTACTCCATGCGGGTGCCGGTTCCCATCGCGGCCCCCTCCGCCGCGGCAACCACCCGGTCGAACAGCACCTCGACCTCGTCTCGCTCCGGATGGCGTACGTAGTAGTAGACCTCGGCGCGTTCGGGGACGACGTTGGGCGCGTCCCCGCCATGGGTGATGATGTAGTGGATCCGTGCCTTCGACGGCATGTGTTCGCGAATCAGGTTGGCCATGTAGTTCATGGCCTCGACGCCGTCCAGCGCCGACCGGCCGCGGTGAGGCGAGGCGGCGGCATGCGCCGCGATCCCGTGGAACGTGAACCGCGCCGACTTGTTGCCGTTGCTGCTCTCGGGAACCGCGACGTTGCGGTCGTTAGGGTGCCAATGCAGGGCGACGTCGACATCGTCGAACAGCCCCGCGCGGGTCATGTAGACCTTGCCGGATCCGCCCTCTTCGGCGGGCGTACCGTATACGCGGACGGTCCCCGTCGTGCCCGTGGCGGACAGCCACTCGGCGACGGCGATACCGCCGGTAGCCGATGCGCTGCCGAACAGGTGGTGACCGCAGGCGTGGCCCGCCGCGTCCTGGGCGAGGGGTTGCCGGCGAGGCACGGGCGCTTGGGAAAGACGCGGCAGGGCATCGAACTCGGCGAGGATGGCGATCACGGGCTTGCCCGCGCCGCGGGTAGCGATGAAGGAAGTGGGCATGTCGGCGACGCCGTTGGTTACGGCGAACCCGTGTTGTTCGAGATAGGTTGCGAGCCGTGCCGAACTCTTCACTTCCTGGTAACCAAGCTCGGCGTAGTCGAACAGGTCCGAAGCAATGGCGATGGCCTCGCGGCGGCGTTGTTCGACCAATTCGTCGATTTCCGCGCCCGGGGTTGGGAGCGCCGCGAGGCCGAGCGCTAAGAGAACCGCGACATCTGCAGGGGACGAGTCGTGACGTGAGAGTGGTCGCATGGCCTCTTCTGCTTGTGGTGCCAGTCTGGCGGGCGACTTCGCGACCGCGAACTTGCTTTCCGCAACATACGGAAGGCAGCGTGGCAATTCAAACAGGAGTGCTTTAGTAGCGAGCGGAATCAAAGCCGCCGACCCGATCGGGCCGCCGCGAAAGCTCTGCTCAACTGTCTCCTAGGCAACCAATCCAGCCACGCGCTTGGAGATGCTCAATCCCCGTCGGCCGAGACGCATCGGATTGCGGTCGTGGCCGTTCGTGCAATAGCCGATGGAAATCCCCGTTACCGGGTCGCCCCAGGCGATCTGTCCACCCGCCCCGCCATGGCCGAATGCCAACGGCGAATTGTCCCGGGCGAAACCCCGGAAGTTCCGGTACTCGTCGCCGGCGATGACGATCCCCAGACCCCGGTTGACGGGAACGCCCGACATTGGATCGCGCAGGTCCCCGGAACGCACGGTGCGCGCCATCTCGAGCGTCGCGTCCTGCCAGATGCGTCGACCGTCCACGCTGCTACCGTGGATGAGTCCCTGGTAGAACAGCGCCAGTTCGGCGGCGGACATGACTCCCCCGCCGCCGGGTACGCCAACCGCGCGAACCTCTTCTCGGTTGAAGCTTAGGATGGCTTCTTCGGTGACCTCGGTGACGGGCGGTTCCGGTAACCCGAGCCGCGCGTAGTCCTCGCTGGTCATGGGATCGCCGCAGTGCTCAAGTTCGGTGACGCGGGAGTTCGCTGCCGCAGGCAGTCCGACGTACAGGTGCTCAAGGCCAAGGGGTTCGGCGACCTCGGTGCGCACAAATTCGACGAAGTCGCGACCTGTGCGACGTTCGATGATCTCGGCGACCACCCACATGCTCGACGAGGGGTGGTACTCGAAACGGCTGCCGGGTTCCCAATTCAGCCGCCATTGGGCGAAACGCTTAAGCCGCCTGTCCCGGTCCATCCAATCGGTGGGCCTGAAGGGCGCGTTGGGAAAGCCGGCGGTGTGCAGGAAGAGTTGCTCGACCGTGACCACGTCCTTGCCGTTGGTTGCGAACTCGGGAACGATGTCGGCGACGGTCTCGTCGACGGACAGTTCGCCGGCCTCGATCAGGAGCCAGGCGGCGGCCGAGGTGATCGCCTTGGTGGACGAGAACACGCAATACAAACTGTCGTTGGTTGCGTCGCCGAAGGTCTCGAACAGGGCTAATCGACCTTGCCGCGCCACGGCAATTTGTGCCGATGGCAAGAGACCTTCGTCCACTTCGCGACGAACTCGTTGCACCACCTCGGTAAGCTTGGCGGAATCGATGCCGACGGACTCGGGGGACTCGGCGTAGAACTTCGGGTTTGGCACGCGCCTCTCCTATCGAACAAACGCCGGACGGCGAAACGATATAACCACGAGTTGGCAGTATAGTCCCGCGCGCGGCACTTGCCGGCTTGACGGCGAGTCGACAAACTCACGTCCCCTTACGTGCCGATCCAAAGGCGCAGTCAAGACAACCGGGGAAACTACTCGAGATGGTGACAACCGCTGACTTCGCCGCCGCCGTCGGCAACACGCCGCTGATTCGCATGAACCGGCTTTCGGAAGAGACCGGCTGCGAGATCCTCGGCAAGGCGGAGTTCCTGAACCCGGGCGGGTCCGTCAAGGACCGTGCCGCCCTGTGGATCATCCGCGAGCACGAGAAGAGCGGCGCGCTCGGCCCCGGTGGCACGGTCGTCGAAGGCACCGCGGGCAATACCGGCATCGGTCTTGCCCACATCTGCAACGCGCGGGGCTACCCGTGCGTCATCTACATTCCCGACGACCAGTCGCCGGAGAAAATCGACCTGCTGAGGACCCTCGGTGCCGAGGTGCGTGCGGTACCGAAAGCGCCGTACGCCGACGATATGAACTACCAGAAGCAAGCGGGCCGGTACGCGGCGGGCTTGTCCAATGGCGTTTGGGCCAACCAGTTCGACAACACCGCCAACCGCCTTGCCCACTATGCGTCCACCGGGCCCGAGATCTGGGACCAGACCGATGGCAAGGTGGACGCCTTTGTTTCCTCGGTGGGAACGGGTGGGACGCTTGGCGGTGTCGCGACGTTCCTCAAGGAACGCAATCCCGCCATCCGGACGATCTTGGCCGACTGCATGGGTAGCGCTCTCTACAGCTACATCACGACGGGCCAACTGACGATGAGCGAAGGCCCGTCGATCACGGAAGGCATCGGGAGCAGCCGTGCCACCGACAACCTGCAGGGAACACCGGTGGACGATGCCGTGCAGGTCCCCGACCAGGAGATGGTGACGCTCGTCTACCGGCTGTTGCGCGAAGAGGGGTGGTTCTTCGGGTCCAGCACGGGTATCAACCTGTGCGGCGCCGCAAAGGTCGCGCGAGATCTGGGGCCGGGGCATGTCATCGTCACCATGCTGTGCGATAGTGGGGCCAAGTATCAGTCCCGGCTGTTCAACCGGAGATGGCTGGCGGAACGGGGTCTGTCGCCCGATTGAACGGGAGGATGCCGTGCGATCAAGATTGAGATTCGCCTTTGCGTTGGCACTGGCCGCGGGTGCCGTGGTCTTGGCGGACAACGGCACCGACGCGACGTCTCCCGAGGTCCGCGTCGTGGAACTCGAGGGTGCCATCGGCCCCGCGTCCTCCGACTACTTCATTCGAGCCCTGGAGCAGGCGGGCGAGGAAGGAATCGACCTCCTGGTTTTGCGTTTGGACACCCCCGGCGGGCTCGACAAGTCCATGCGGGACATGATCAAGGCGATCCTCGCCTCCCGGGTGCCCGTCGCCACCTACGTGGCCCCGAACGGATCGCGTGCCGCCAGTGCCGGAACCTACATCATGTACGCGAGCCATATCGCGGCCATGGCGCCGGCGACCAACATCGGATCCTCGACGCCGGTTAATCTCGGCGGTGAGGACTCTCCACTGCCGATCCCAACGGCACCGCAGCCGCCCGACGACGAAGGAAAGCCCGATGGCGACGAGTCAGGCAGCGAAGAACCGTCGGACGCGGAACCGGAACACCAGGACAAGGAACCCTCGGGCTCGGCCATGGAACGCAAGGTGGTCAACGATGCAGTCTCGTACATCAAGGGACTCGCCGAGTTGCGCGGGCGTAATGCCGAATGGGCCGAGGCGACGGTGCGCGACGCGGCCAACCTGACCGCCACGGAAGCGCTCGAGATGAACGTGATCGACCTCGTTGCCGCGAGTCTGACGGAACTGCTCGAGGCCGTGGATGGCCGTACCGTGAACGCCGGCGGCGTCGATGTCACCATCTCGTCGAGCAATGCCCACATCGAGTTCATCTCACCCGACTGGCGCTACGAGTTGCTCGGCATTCTCACGGACCCCAATGTCGCCTTGATCCTGCTGATGATCGGCTTCTACGGTCTCGTGCTCGAGTTCTACAGCCCGGGCATCGGCGTTGGCGCGGTGACCGGAATCATCTGCCTGCTGCTCGGTGCCTTCGCCCTGCAGATGCTGCCCATCAACTACGCGGGATTGGCGCTGATCATCGTCGGCATCGCCTTGCTCGCAGCAGAGGCGTTCACACCGAGTTTCGGGGTGTTCGGCGTCGGCGGCGTCATCGCCTTCGTCGTGGGGGCCATCATCCTCATGGACACGGATCTGCCCGCCTACCAGATTTCGAAGCCGGTCATTGCCGCCGTCGCCGCGCTGTCGGTGGGCGTCATGGTGTTCGTCCTCGGTGCCGCCGTGCGGGCCCGTCGCGCGAAGTCCGCGTCGGGCAAGGAGAGCATGGTCGGCGGACGCGCGGAGGTCGTCGAGGACTTCCAGGGCAAGGGCCGGGTGCGGGCGTTCGGCGAAGTCTGGCAAGCCGAAGGCGATCCGGACGTGGCCTTCGAGAAGGACAGCCGGGTCACGATCACCGGGATCGACGGCTTGACCGTAAACGTTGAAGCTAATCAGCCGGAAGGGGACTGATCATGATTACCAATACGATATTCCTAGTCATAATCGTTGGGGCGATTGTCGCCATTCTTGCGAGCGCGTTCCGCGTGCTGCGCGAGTACGAACGGGCGGTGGTGTTCCTGCTAGGCCGTTTCCAGCGCGTCAAGGGACCGGGCCTCATCATCATCATCCCGGTCTTGCAGTCGATGGTGAGGGTGGACCTTCGAACCATCGTCATGGACGTACCGTCCCAGGATCTCATCACCCGGGACAACGTCTCCGTCAAGGTCAACGCGGTGCTTTATTTCAAGGTGCTCGATCCCGACCACGCCGTACTCAACGTGGAGAACTACATCGAGGCCGTCGGCCAACTCGCCCAAACCACGTTGCGATCGGTTCTCGGCCAACACGAACTCGACGAACTGCTCGCGGAACGGGAGCGGCTGAACCAGAACATCCAGACCATCCTCGACCAGCAGACCGATCAGTGGGGCATCAAGGTCGCGAGCGTCGAG
Organism: Pseudomonadales bacterium; assembly: GCA_021295895.1. Lineage (GTDB taxonomy): Bacteria > Pseudomonadota > Gammaproteobacteria > Pseudomonadales > Azotimanducaceae > VXYL01. The sequence goes on along the minus strand of JAGWBM010000037.1, from coordinate 22,377 downwards.
ATCAAGCACGTCGACATCGACGAGAGCATGATCCGCGCCATCGCCAAGCAGGCCGAGGCCGAACGGGAACGACGCGCCAAGGTCATCCACGCCGACGGCGAGTTCGAAGCCGCCGAGCGCTTGACGGCAGCCGCGGCGCGGTTGTCCAGCGAGACGGGATCGATGCAGTTGCGCTATCTGCAGACGCTCACCGAGATCGCCGGCGAGAAGTCGTCGACCATCGTGTTCCCGTTGCCGATCAACCTGATGGAGACCATGAACCGGCTCTTGGGTGATCAGAGCGGCGGTGACGACGGGGACACCCAGGGAGCCGAGTCGGCCTAGGGCGTCGCCCGCTGACGCTGCCAAGTGCCTCGTCGTAGGGGCGGGACGGACTCGCCCGCGTCCGGCGGATCGTCGGCACGATGAACTTGCGGGCGACCACAAGGGTCGTCCCTACGCGTCTGTGCCGCGTAGGTCCCTAGGGCTTGCCCTCGCCCGTGCTGTATCGAGCGCCACGCGGGCGAGAGGGACAGGTAAGCCGTTGTGTGACCCGTGCGCGACCTGCGTAGACCCGCGTCCTTGTCCCTGGCCCCGTTATGGTTTACAACGCCTGCTCGACACGCTTGCGACAGCAGGAGAACCCATGACAACCCGCAGAGACCTTGTCCTCGGCCTCGCGATTGCGCCGACGATCCCATTCCTGGCACGTACGGCGTTCGCGGAGGAAGCCGGGGCGACGCCATCGGACAAACTCGAGACGTCGCAACTCGTCTATATCACCCCCATCAAGAGCAACGGCGAGGAGAGCCGCTGCAAGGCGGAGATCTGGTTCTCACACCACGACGGCGACGTATTTGTCGTCACGCCGCCGGAAACCTGGCGGGCCAGGGCGGTGGGCAAGGGATTGACCAAGGCGCGGCTATGGGTCGGTGACTTCGGGGTGTGGACGCAGTCCGACGGTGCGTTCCGGAAGGCGCCCGAGTTCATGGCAACGGCGTCCATCGAGTCCGACGGGGAAAAACACGCTCTCGTGTTGGCGGCAATGGGCGAGAAATACGCGTCAACCGGTTGGGGTCGATGGGGCCAGGCGTTCAAGGACGGGCTCGTGGACGGTTCGCGGGTGATGATCCGCTACACCCTCGAAGGTTGAATCCGATGTTGGCCGCGCGCGCCTTGGCAGCATGCATCGTCCTTTGCGGCTTCCCGTTGTCCGCGGCCGACGCCGTCGAGATCGTCGGTCGCGTCGAGCACGAGGCGCTCGGTGAAATCAGTGGCATCGAGAAGTCTACCCTGGGCGAATTCTATTGGGTGCACAACGACAGCGGCGACGGGGCACGCCTGTTCGCCCTCGATGCGGACTCGGCCGTGGTCTGGCCACCGTTCATACGCGTGTCGGAGGCGGACTGGCCGGGGCATGCGATCGACAACGCCTGGAACTTCGACTGGGAGGACATCGCGCTCGCCGACAGCGTGCTCTTTATCGCCGACGTGGGCAATAACGGCAACGCGCGGCGGGATCTGGGCGTCTACGTGGTCAACGAGCCGGATCCCTTGGCGATTCCGCGGATGCGTACGCTCAAGTTTCTGCCAATCCGCTACCCGGACCAGGAAAGCTATCCGGCGAAGCAATGGCACTTCGACTGCGAAGCCGTGTTCGTCGCCGACGCCAAGCTCTACTTCATCACGAAACACCGCCAGCCGGGTGAGATTAGGAGTTTCGAGGCGGGGGCGAAGCTCTATCGACTGGACACGGCGTTTACGGACCGCGAAAACGTGCTGACATTGGTGGGTACGCACGATGACATCTTTCGCGCGACAGGCGCCGACCTGTCGCCCGACGGGTCGAGACTCGCCGTATCGACCTACGATGCGCTGTGGATCTTCGACAAGCCGGCCGTTGGCGACGACTGGTTGTCGGGCAAGGCATGGCGACTCGACCTGGACCGCAACGTCGTGAAGCAGTTGGAAGCCGTGACGTGGGACGATGCGGCGACGCTTCGCCTCGTCAACGAGAATCGCGACGTGATGTCGGCGGACGTGGGGGCGTTCACGCTAGACGCGTCTCGATAGGGATAGTTGGGGGTCGTGGCGGCTCGTGCGACGCCACGGGCTCTCTGGTACAGTCGAAAGCCACCTAAGGAGGGGGAATTCTGTCTTTGTCCAGCGCAGAGTCGACAGCACAGGACGACCGTCTCCCGACCGCACCGTTTCCCGACGGCTGGTATTTCGTTACTGGCCGCGAGGCCTTGCGCAAGCAAACCCTGATCGAGAAGACATGGCTGGGTCAGGAAGTCGTGGCCTGGTGCGACGACGAAGGCACCGTCTGCGTTGCGGATGCCTATTGCCCGCATCTGGGATCGCACCTCGGTCCGACAACAGGCGGCATCGTGCGGGATGGGTGTCTGGTTTGCCCGTTTCACGGTTTCGAGTACGACGTGTCGGGTCAGTGCGTCGCCACACCGAGTGCGCCGGCACCCAAGAACGCCAGGTTGGGGTTGTTCGAAACGCGGGTGATGAACGGCATGGTCTTCGCCTGGTGGAGCTCGGCTGGCCAACCGCCGTATTTCACGTTGCCGGACGATACAAGCGATGAGGATGGGTGGACCCCGGTGGGCCTCAGGTATTTTCGTCTGACCACCCATCCCGAGTACACCACCGAGAATTCCGTCGATATCGCCCACTTGTCCCACATCCACGGGTACTTCGACGTGCATCAGATTGGAGCCGTGACGGTGGATGGCGCCCATCTGGTGAGTGCCTTCGAATTCAAACGCGAGCGGTCCTTCCTGGGCCGGAAGTTCCGATTCGAGGTCTCGGCGGTTACGCATCTATACGGTATGGGCTACTCCTTCGTGGACATCACCGAGCACACGGTTCCGCTTCGATCCCGTTTCTGGGTTCTCGCGACGCCCTTGGACGGCACCTATATGGAACTGGTGTTGGCGAGCCAGGTGCAGGAGGCCGGTCGCGTGAACCGGTCGATCGTCGGCCTTGGTTTTCTCCCGAAACGAATGCGGGCCAGGCTGATGAACCACATGATGCTGGAGCGGCAGGTGAAGGACGTCGATCAAGACCTTCCCGTGTGGAATCGAAAGATCTTCCGGCCGAGACCGGTACTGAGCAGCGCCGATGGGAAAATCATGCTGTTCCGGCGCTACTGCACCCAGTTCTATCCGGAGAACCAAACCGGCGCCGGGGAAACGCTGAAGACGCTGGCCCGGATGTAGGTGGATGCCCCCCATGTCCGAAGCACCGACCTTGAGATTCGCAGAGGAAATCCTTCTGCTGATGCTTAAGGACGATACCGGCTATGTCGTCCCCATTCCGGAATGGCGGATGTCGTGCGCACTGGCCGGCTCGGTGTTGATGGACCTGGCCTTGGACAACAAGATCGACACCGATCTCGAGACATTGACCCTTGTTGATTCGACCCCGACAGGCGACGAGTTGCTGGATCCGACGTTGGCGGAGGTTGCCCAGGAGCAGGAAGTCCACACCTCGCAGTACTGGGTTGAACGAATCGCCCAACGCGCGGACGACATCAGCGAAGCCGCCTTCGACCGTCTGGTCGACTACGGCATTCTCGACTACGACGCGGGAGGATTCTTCTCACTGTCGAGCAAGGTTGCCCGTTCGGGTCGCTACCCCTTGGTGGACGGCAGACAGGGGGAGGAAATCAGAAGCCGGATCATGCGAACGCTATTCGACGACGAACTGCCGGACCCCCGGGACGTCGCCATCATTGGACTCGTCAACTACTGCGGTGGGTTCGAGGCCATGATGGAACCGGAGGAGTTCGAGATGGCCAAGGATCGAATCGAACTCTTCAGCGGCATGGATCTGATTGGGCGTTCCATCGCCCGGGCCGTGCGTAGTTCCTATACGCCTCCCGAGAGCCTCCGTTCCATTAGGCGTCGACCAATACCGGGTATCGGGATTTTCGACCTCTTGCGGTCGCCGACATTGCGTTCCGGCAACATCCCCAAGTTCTTTGCCGAGAAGTACGAACAACTCGGTCCGGCGTTCCGCCTCAAGATCGGTAGCGTGGATCCGATCATCCTGGTGGGCGGCGAGGTGAACCGTTGGGTCCAGCGCAAGGGTCGTCTGCACCTCAGAACCCAGGACTATCTGCACGACTTCCAAACGGAGTGGGGGACGGCGCGGTCGATTGCCAGCCTGGACGGGGCCGATCATTTCCGGTTCCGCAAGGCGGTACGAGCGGGGAACGCGCGCGTTGTCGTGGAAGACCGGTTGGCGGATTTGTTCGGTTACTGCCGGAGGGGATTTCAGAACTGGGGCGTGGGCGAGGTGGTTCCCGGCGAAATGGCCTGCCAACGGCTGATCGGTGAACAGATCGCGCAGCTCAGCACCAGCATCTCGCCGTCGCAGGCCGTCGTCGAGGAACTGCTCGCATTCGAGTTCCGGGCATTGCTGGTCCATGTCATGGGCATGCTGCCGAAGTTCACGCTTCGAACGCCGCGGATGAAGCGCTACAAGGCGAAGATTCTCGAACTCTATGCCCACATTCACGCCACCCACACACCTGGCCAGCGAGAGGGGAAACGGCGTGACCTCGTGGACGATCTCATGGCGCTGCATCAAGCGGATCCGCAATTCCTTCCCGAAACGGATTTGGGCTTTGCCTTCATCGCGCCCCTCATTGCCGGGCACTACCTGGGGAGCGCGACGGCATTCGCGGTCTACGAGCTACTGGCGAATGCGGACGTGCTGGAGCAGGTCACGGCGGAAGCCGATGCCTTGTTCGCGAACGGGGATCCGGTTGCGGCGGACCTGAGTATGGAAGCCATTGACGCCACCCACCGCGTCATCATGGAGACGTTGCGGCTGCATCCCGTTGTGCCGGCTCACAACCGCACGGCGATGAACACCTTCGAAGTCGAGGGAATGGAGATTCCGGTAGGCAGTACGCTCCTCATTTCCTTTGCGTCGACCCACTTCCTGGAGAAACACTTCAAGGACGCGAGCAGGTTCGACATCGACCGCTTTCTGCCGCCGAGGGAAGAACACAAGCAAGCGCACGTCTACGCGCCTTTCGGCCTGGGTACGCACACCTGCCTGGGTTCGCGCTGGACCGAGTTGCAGTTGGTCGTCAACCTTCTCATGGTCGCCCGCCACTTGGAGTTGGAAATGGTGCCCGCGGACTACAAGCTGCGGGTCAATCCGTTTCCCAAGCTCAGTCCGGACAGGAAGTTCAAGTTCCGGGTCGTGAGGCACCGTCACCCGGTGGCGTAGGTATGGCATTCAGGCCACGCCCTTGGTGCATGTCGGTGCTGGCCGTCGCGATTGGATCGATTGCCACGGCCTGTTCGGTTGTTCCGTTCAACGTCGGCGTCGACTGGTTTGAGAAGGACCGCGACCACCCGGGCCCGCAGCAAGTCGTCGCCTTGCACGAACCGATCGCCTGGTGGGAGTCCTTCGACGACCCCACGCTGAACCGGGTCGTTCAGTCGGTGCTGGAGTCGAACTTCGACCTGGCGACGGCCGTGGCCCGCGTGAAGCAGGCAAGGGCCAGGGCACGCATCGCCGTGGCTGCGCGGCTGCCGATGATTCAGGCTTCGCTACTCGCCGGTGGATTCGACGCGCCTACCAACGTGGGACTGGGCGCGCAGTTGGAGGAATTGGGGTTGGGTGCCGACGCGTTTGCCGTGTTCGACCTCGCATTGCCCGACCGCCTCGACCAGACGACCTATTCGGCAGGCGCCGACTTTTCCTACGAAGTCGACTTCTGGGGCCGCCACAGGAACGCGGCACTGTCGGCGGGTGCCGAGCGACTCGCCTCCGAGGCCGACTATCGGGCAGCCCGGATCGGCGTTCTCGTCGAGACCGTCGCGACATACCTGGAAATTGTCGACTTGCGCCGCCAACGGCACCTCGCGGCGGAAACCGTGGGGATACTCGGCGAGTGGGCAACGCTCGCAACGGATAGGTACGACCGGGGCGTTGGGGATATCCGCGACGTATACGCAGTTCGCCGCAATCTGCGCGATGCGGAGGCGACTTTGCCGGGAATGGATGCGCGTCTGGCCGACGCCGAAGGCCGGCTCAAGGTGCTGCTGGGCGGAGACCAGCACGCGGATCTCCTCGCCATGCTGCCCGATGCGATGCCTCCCAACGCGGCCGCGCCGGTGCCGATGGGTGTCCCGGCCGAGGCGCTCGCGCAGCGGCCCGACGTCGCCGCGGCACGGCAACGATTGGCGGCCGCCCGTTTCGCCCTGGGCGCACGCCGGGCCGCGTTGTTGCCGTCGTTGTCGCTCTCCGGAACCATCGGTTGACTGGTTCGACCCGGACCAATGGTTCCGGAACCTGAGTTCGAACCTGCTCGCGCCCGTGTTCCAAGGCGGCCGACTACGCGGCAATGTGGCGCTTGCCGAAGGCGCACTGGACGAAGCCACGGCGGCCTACGGACACGCCGTCGTGACGGCGACGACAGAGGCCGAAGCGGCCCTCGCCGGCTTGAAGGCCAACCGGCATCGTGCGGCCCTGCTTGCCTCGTTCGCCGAGGAAGCGCGGGCGGAGGCGGCACTGCAGGAAGAACGCTACGTGTCCGGGGTCGGCGACTATGCGACCTTCCTCGCGGCGTCGCAGATGGACGTTGGCGCCAAGGCCGCGCGTGCGGCGGCGGAGCGTGATTTGGCGTACGCTCGGCTTGCGCTGCACCGGGCCCTCGGGGGTGCCTGGTCGGACGCCACGAATCCCGCGCTGACAAGCGACGCTTTGCGTCCCGAGTCCGGCCGCGAGCCGGCTGCCGCTGGACGCCGCCAGGTCGCCACGGCGCCGGCGACAACGGTTCAACGCGGACAAGGGGACTAGGATGCGTAGACGGACGGGCTATCTCATCGCAGTCGTCGTGGTCGTCGCCTCCGCCGGCGTGGCCACCCTTCTCGTGTCGTTGGCGCCGGAGCCCGAGACCCGCGAGCCCCCATCTCAGATTCCCTATGCGGAAACGGCAATGGTCGTTGCCGGTTCCGGACCGATCCCCGTGCATGGCGCGGGAACCGTACGACCCAGCGCGGAGGTCGATATCGCGCCGCAGGTCGGCGGTCGGGTGGTCTGGGTGGATGCGGACTTTCACAGCGGCCGTCGCCTCGATGCGGGCCGAACGCTGTTCCGTATCGAGGAGGCGGATTATGAATACCGCGTGCGCGAGGCCCAGGCCGCGCTGGCAGCCCGACAGGTAGCACTCCTGGAAGCGCGTGAGGACGCGGAGATTGCCCGTGCCGAGTACGAGCGCTACGCCGAGAAGCGTTCCGGCGACGCCACCCCGGAAGCAAGCCCGTTGACCCTGCGCATACCCCAGTTGGAAGCAGCCGAAGCCGCCGTGAAGCGCGAAGAAGCCACGTTGGCCCAAGCCAAGCTGGCATTGTCGCGCACCCGGGTCACCGCGCCATTCGACGGCATCGTACGAGACGAGTCGGTGGACGTGGGCCAACTGCTCACGGCGGGCCAGCCGGTGGGCAGGTTGTTCTCGTCCGACGCCGTCGAAGTGGTGATTCCGCTTTCCGACGCCGACGCCGCGCTGATTCCCCGGCTTTGGAGGCCGGAACCGGATGCGGATCCCGTGGTGGCCCACGTGGTTGCCGAATACGGCGACGCGGCCTACGCCTGGGACGGCTACGTGGATCGGGCCGATGCATCCCTCGATGCCGAGACCCGCACCATCGACGTGATCGTGCGCGTGCCCAAACCCCTCGAGCCGGGTATGTCGGTGAGGTCCGGACGGCGTCCCGATACAGGGCCACCGCTGCTGGTGGGCAAGTTCGTGGAAGTCGTGATCCAGGGTGTGGTACCTGCTAGCTACTTCAGGGTGCGCCGGGCCGCGCTGCAGACGGGCGACGAGATCTGGACGGTGGGTGGTGACGGCAGGGTGGCTATCGTGCCGGTACGGATCCTGCAGCGTGTCGACGACGAGGTCTTCGTGACCGGTGCGCTGGAAGACGGTCAGCCGGCTGTCGTAGGCGGCATACGGTTCGCGACCGACGGTATGGCGGTACGTGCCGGGCCAGCCCCGGATCGATGAACCGGAGCGACGCCTACCTGGGGGAGCCCGCCGGCCCCATCGCCTACATGGCGAGCAACCGGGTCGCCGCCAACCTCTTGATGTTGGGCATCTTGGCGGCGGGGCTGGTTTCGCTCACCGGGCTGGACCGGGAGGCCTGGCCCAAGGTGCCCTTCAACACGATCGAAGTCTCAGTTGCCTATCCGGGCGCCACGCCCGAGGAGGTGGAAGAGTCGATCGTCGCCAAGATCGAGGAGCAGGTCGAGGCTCTCTCGGACGTCAAGGCCGTGAAGTCGATAGCCGCTCCCGGCATGGCTTCGGTGAGAGTCGAACTGAAGACCGGCACGGAAATCGGCGATGCCATGGACGAAGTGGAGTCCGCCGTCGGTTTGATCCAGTCGTTCCCCGGCGCGGCCGAGCGTCCCGAGTTCCGGGAGATGGCCAACGACAACAGCGTCATCCGCCTCATCGTGTTCGGCGATATCCCCGAGCGATCGCTCAAGGAGCTGGCTCACCAGATCGAGGATGACTTGGCAACGCTACCAAGCGTCTCCCGCGTGGCAACGAGCGGGACGAGGGACTACGAAATCTCGATCGAAGTGCCGGTCGCGCAACTTCGGGCCCTGCGGCTCACCCTGGACGATATCGCGAACGCTGTTCGCTTGAGTTCCCTCGACCTGTCCGCCGGTGGCGTCGATACCCGAGAGGCCGACGTGCGGGTGCGGACCATCGGCCAAAGCTACGATCAGCAGGATTTCGAAGAAATCGTCGTCATCGCCCGGGACGACGGCACGGCCGTACGACTCGGCGATATCGCCGAAGTGCGCGACGCCTTCCAGGATTCGAACCTCACCGTGCGCCACCAAGGGCTGCCGGCCGTCTTCGTCGAGGTCTTCCGGGCCGAGGACGAACACGTAGAGACCCTTGCCGAAGGCACGAAAGAGCACCTCGCGAACACGATCATCCCTTCCTTGCCGCCAGGCGTGGGGATCGAGATCTGGAACGACGAATCCCAGATCTATTCGGAACGCGTCGGTCTCTTGGTCAAGAACGGCCTCCTGGGGCTCATGCTGGTTTTCGTCGCCTTGGCACTGTTCCTGGAGATTCGCCTCGCGTTGTGGGTAGTGGTCGGCCTCGTCACATCGGGCGTCGGCGCACTGGCCGCCATGCTCCTGCTCGACCTGGCGATCAACACGACTTCCCTGTTCGCGTTCGTTCTGGCGATCGGCATCATCGTCGACGATGCCATTGTCGTGGCGGAGTACATCCACTATGAGCGTGGCCGGGGGGTGCCCGGCGTCGTCGCGGCGATCCGGGGTTCTCGGCGGATCAAGAGGGCACTGACGTTCGCGGTTCTCACCTCCGTGGCGGCGTTTACGCCGCTTCTATTCATCCCGGGCAACATCGGTGAGATCTGGCTGGCGTTGCCGGTGATCATCATCGCCATGCTGTTGATTTCACTGGTCGAGTCGCTGTTCATTCTTCCCAAGCACTTGTCGCACCTGCAGGGGCCGGATTGGACACCGACCCACGTGGTGGACCGATTCTTCGCGCGAACCCGCGGGCTGGTCGATCGATGGATCAAGTCCTTCCTCGAGGGCCCGATGGACCGCGCATTGCGGTTTTCGACGGATCAGCCCGCCGTGGTCATCGCGGGTGCCGTCGGGCTCTTGTTCGTCAGCGTATCCCTGGTCCCGGCAGGCATTGTCCCGACGACCTTCGCCGACGTCGTGGAAGGGGATTTCATAAACGCCTCGCTGGAGATGCCGGACGGGACACCTGCGGAGCGCACCTACGAGGTGGCGGTGGAGTTGGAGCAAGCCGGACGACGGGTTATCGAGCGCCTCGAACGTCACCGACCGGACGATGCGCCCCCGCTCCTAAGGGGGGTGACGATCACCGTCGGCCAGGGGCCGCGCATCGAGGGCGGGGGGTTAACGCCCACGCCCACCCTCAACCCGCAGGGCAATATTGCGACCGTTGATTTCAAGCTATTGGGTGCCGAGGAACGCGATCTGTCGACCATCGCCATCGTTCAGCTTTGGCGGGAGGAGGTCGGCGTTCTCCCGTACGTTCGGGGAATCGCCTTCAGCGGCGAGGTCATCGATCTGGGCAATCCCGTCGAAGCGGTGCTGTCTCACCCGGATCCGGAACGTCTCGGCGAAATCGCGGATTCGGTCGTGGAGGGTCTTCGCAGTGTGGCGGGTGTCTTCGACGTCCGATCCGATCATGCACCGGGCGTCAGGGAAGTCCAGTTGGAGCTGAAGCCGGAGGCGCGGACCCTCGGACTCACGCTGGAAGGCATGGCACGGCAGGCGCGGGCTGCCTATTTCGGGGCGGAGGCGCTCCGGGTGCAGCGGGAGCGGGAAGAGGTGCGGGTGTATGTACGGCTGCCGTCGGACGAGCGCGACGCGATCACGGATATCGAAGGCTATCTGATCCGCACGCCGACGGGAGCGGAGGTGCCGCTCAAGCAGGTCGCTTCGATGCGCATGGGCACGTCGCCGCCCGCGGTTCGGCGCAAGGACGGTCAGCGAGTCGTCACGGTGACGGCGGATGTGCACGAGAAGGTGATCTCGGCCGGGGAAGCGAACGAAGTTCTCGAGGATCGGATTCTTGCTGAACTCAGTGCCGCCAACCCCGCGTTGACCTTTTCCTTCGGTGGTGAACAGCAGCAGCAGTTGGAGTCGCTCGACGCCCTGTACCGCGGATTCGCGCTCGCCATGCTCGCGATCTTCGCGCTCTTGGCGATACCGCTCGGTTCCTACCGGAAACCGTTCATCGTGATGGCGATCATTCCGTTCGGACTGGTCGGCATCGTTCTCGGGCACCTGGTGCTGGGAGTCACCATCAGTGCGGGGTCGTTTTTGGGCTTCTTCGGCCTGAGCGGCGTCGTCGTCAACGACTCGCTGGTCATGATCGACTTCATCGACCAAAGGCTCCGGGAAGGCGCGTCGCCGAAGACCGCCATCGTCGATGGCGCCAAGGGGCGCTTCCGACCGATCGTACTGACTTCGCTGACCACCTTCCTGGGCTTCACACCACTCATTTTGGAGCGGTCCATCCAGGCGCAGTTCCTGATTCCCTTCGCCGCGTCGCTCGGCATCGGCATCATGATTACGACCGCGATACTGATGTTGCTGATACCGGCTCTGATGACCGTCTACTTGCGTGCGAACTCTTCCCGCAGGGCGGTGGTGGCGCCCGCCTAGCGCCCCGGGGGCGACCCTATTGCGCCTTGGCCGACAGCTTGCCAGCACAAGGGGAATTCGCCACCATTGGACCATGATCATCGTCCACGGCATCATCCCCATCAAGCCCGCTCAACGCGACAAGGCCCTGGACCTGGCGCGTGTGATGTCCGAGGCGACCCGTACCGAGGACGGTTGCATTTCCTACGAGTTCTACGTGGGCCTGCGCGACCCGAATATGCTGATCCTGCTTCAGGAGTGGGAGAACATGGAGGCGCTCGCGGGCCACCTACGTACCGACCACATGAAGGTATTCCTCGACGAACTGCCGGACGTGTTGGCCGGGCAGGTCATGACTCGGCGCTACGCGGTGCAAGCGGAGCCGGAACCGGCGAAACAGCCCGAATCGCCACCGCCGATCGTCCACTGACGCCCTACATCGTAGGCTTGTGGTCGCCCGTGCCGGACACCTCGGTTGCCTAGACTATGGCACAAGCCCGTCCCCTACTTGCCGGTGAGCACACCAACCGCGTCCGCGGGTGAAAGCCTCCGCACGTCGGACTCGCGACGACGTCGGAATTCGACGATTCCGTCCTTCAAGCCCCGGTCGCCGACCGTAACGCGATTCGGGATGCCGATGAGGTCGGCATCGGCGAACTTCACCCCCGGTCGTTCGTCCCGGTCGTCGAACAATACGGCGAAACCGGCTGCCTGCAGATCGTCATGCAGTCGATCCGCCACGGCCTGCACGTCCGTCGACTTGGTGTTGTTCAAGGCGACGATGTGTATGTCGAAGGGAGCGACCGCGTCGGGCCAGACGATGCCGTCGTCGTCGTGGCACTGTTCGACGATGGCGGCGACCATCCGCGACACGCCGAAGCCGTAGCATCCCATGATGGGAACGACGTCCCGACCGGAAGCGTCCTGGACGTTGACGCTCATGGCTTCGCTGTACTTGGTGCCGAGCTTGAAGATGTGTGCGACTTCAATACCGCGCAGGAACTTCAGGCGCCCGCTGCCGTCGGGGGCCGGGTCGCCGTCCACGACATTGCGAATGTCCGCGACTCGGACGTCGCCGGCCACATCGCGCTGCCAGTTCGCACCGACGAAATGGTAGTCGTCGACATTGGCACCGCAGACGAAACTGGACATCGCAGCGGCGGACGAGTCCGCGACGATCGGCAACGTGAGGCCGACGGGGCCGATGGAGCCGATGCCGACACCAAGGGTGGCTTCGATGTCGGCCTGGCTCGCGAACTCGAGTGGTCGACGAACGCCGTCGATCCGGCCGGCCTTGGCCTCGTTCAACTGGTGGTCGCCGCGCAGCACCAATGCGACGAGACCCCCGAGGGCTGGGTCGGCGTGAACGATCAGCGTCTTGACGCAGCGCGTCGTGTCGACATCGAGAAACCGTGCCACGGCTTCGATCGTTTTGGCGTCCGGTGTGTGCGTCTTCTGGATTGGCTCGACGGAACCATCGTCGGGCAGTGCGACCGCCTCGGCTTTTTCGACGTTCGCGGCGTAGTCGCTTATCAGGCTGTAGGCGATCTCGTCCTCGCCACTGTCGGCCAGGACATGGAACTCGTGCGACTCGCCGTCGCCGATCGATCCGGAGTCCGCTTCGACGGCCCGGTAGTCGAGTCCGATGCGGGTGAGGATCGCCGAATAGCAGGCATGCATCGCGGCATAGGTTGCCTCGAAGGAATCCTCGTCGAGGTGAAACGAGTAGCCGTCCTTCATGATGAATTCGCGGGCCCGCATGAGGCCGAAGCGGGGTCGGATTTCGTCGCGGAATTTTGTTTGGATGTGATACAGGTTGCACGGTAACTGGCGATAGCTCGTGATCACCCGCCGGAACAGATCCGTTACGACCTCTTCCTGGGTTGGACTCACGCAGTAGTCGCGGTCGTGGCGGTCGGTGAGGCGCAGCAGTTCGGGCCCCATCACGTCCCAGCGGCCGCTTTCCCGCCAGAGTTCGGCGGGTTGCACGACGGGCATCAGGATCTCCTGGGCGCCGGCGCGTTCGAGTTCCTCGCGGACTATGCGTTCGATGTTCTTGAGGACGCGGAGCCCCAGCGGCAGCCAGTTGTACGAGCCCGAAGCGACGCGCCGAATGAAGCCGCCTCGCACGAGCAGGATGTGGCTCGCGACCTCCGCATCCGCAGGCGCTTCGCGCAAGGTCGGAATGATCAGCTGGCTGAAGTTCATGGGTGTTCTTGCTCGATCACTTGTGCCGCGTTCGTAGGGGCGGGGCTATCGCGTCCCGAGGATGTGCCCCGGCCGCGTCGGTTCGTCACGACGGGCCGCCACAAGGGCGGCCCCGAAGTGTCAAGCCACCATCTCCTTGAGCCGCTTGAGCGGCGTGACCCGGACCTTCGTGGTGGCCGGTTTCGCCGCGATCTCCACCGGCTCGCCGGTGGCCGGATTACGCCCCATGCGCTTCTTCGTGGCCGGCCTCTTCACGGATCGGATCTTCAACAGGCCCGGCAGGGCAAAAGTGCCTACGGCGCGTTTCTTGATGTGTCGCTCAATCAGAATCTCGAGTTCGTTGAGCACGGACCCGACTTGCACCCTGGTAAGTCCCGTTTCGCCGGCAATGTGGGTCAGGATCGCCGACTTGTTCATTTTCGTCCGCATTGCGGGGGGCCTTTTCGGGTTGGCTGCGGCGTTGGTTAGAGCGCGCTTGGGAGCGGTTTTGCGTGCCATTGACGATTCCTTTTGCTAATGACAGATGTGCCTTGTCACCCGGCCGCGCGCGCCGCGCCGCCACCGGCCCGGCCACACCGACCTCTCATGAATCCCGCCGGTCGTGTCGCTACTTCCGGCGTCTTGTTCCATGGCAGGCGGCCAGCACGCGCGCTTTATATCGGATCAGTGCTCGAAAGCCAAGCGACGATTCGCCGGAACCTTGAAAAAACACAACGAATCGGTGAATCGATCGACAGGGTCGGTGTATTTGCACGCGTGTTTTCTTTATGCTTCGCCACCTTTCGGGGAACACGGAGTTCGTTCACGTGCCCATCTACGAGTACGCGTGCCGTTCGTGTGAGCACCAATTCGAGACGATCCAGAAGGCCAGCGAGCCGGCGCTGACCGACTGTCCCGAGTGCGGCGAGGCGGCGCTCAAGAAGCTACTGTCCGCCCCGGTTTTCCGCTTGAAGGGCAGCGGCTGGTACGAAACCGATTTCAAGACCGGTGACAGGAAAAACGTCGTGGGCAACGGCGAGTCGGACAAGGCCGAGAGCAAGGCAGGTGACGACGGCAAGACCAAGTCGGCCGACTCCGCAGACGGAACCGCGAAGAAGGCTGGCGATTCGAAGACCAAGGACACCAAAACGACGGACGCCAATTCGTCGTCGAAGACGACCAGCAACGCGGCGAAAGCGGACTGAGTCCCCCGACGGTGCGAACTCACTATTGCGGCGACGTGGCCGCAACCGATATTGGCGCGAGGGTGTCCCTGAACGGCTGGGTGCATCGCCGCCGGGACCACGGCGGTGTGATCTTCCTCGACGTGCGCGACAGGACCGGCATCGTGCAGGTCGTGTACGACCCCGATACCCCGGAGCCCTTCGGCATCGCGGAAGGCATCCGCAACGAGTACGTGCTCGGCATCGAAGGACGGGTCCGTCCGCGTCCGGAAGGTACCGTCAATCCGGACATGAAGACCGGTGAGGTCGAGGTTCTGGGCGACAAGCTCGAGATTCTCAACCGTTCGGAAACGCCGCCGTTCGTGCTCGACGAGTACTCCGATGCCGGCGAGGAAGTGCGCTTGAAACACCGCTTCCTGGACCTGCGCCGTCCGGAAATGCAGGAACGGCTCCGGCTGCGGGCACGGGCGGTAAGCCACGTTCGGCGTGTCCTGGAGGAGGAGGGCTTCTGGGACGTCGAAACGCCGACCTTGACCAAGACCACACCGGAGGGAGCCCGGGACTACCTGGTGCCGAGCCGCACGCACCCCGGCGAGTTCTTCGCGTTGCCGCAGTCGCCGCAGATCTTCAAGCAATTGCTGATGATGTCGGGGTTCGACAAGTACTATCAGATTGCGCGCTGTTACCGGGACGAGGACCTGCGCGCCCACCGTCAACCCGAATTCACCCAGGTCGACATCGAGGCATCCTTCATCACCGAAGAGGATGTGATGGATCTGACGGAACGGCTCATGAAATCGCTGTTCCGCGAGGTGATCGACGTCGAACTTCCCGACTTCCCGGTTATCTGCTATGCCGATGCTTTGCGGCGCTTCGGGACCGACGCGCCGGACCTGCGCAATCCGCTGGAACTCGTCGACATGGCCGACCTGGTCCGCGATGCAGCGTTCAAGGTGTTCAGTGCCCCGGCAAGCAACCCCGACGGGCGGGTCGTGGCGCTCAAAGGGCCCGGCGCGGCAAGCCGGCTGTCGCGCCGGGAACTCGACGAGTACGTTGGATTCGTGGGCCGCTACGGAGCCAAGGGCCTGGCCTATATCAAGGTCAACGACCGAGCGCGCGGGATGGACGGCCTGCAGTCGCCCATTCTCAAGCATCTCGAGCCTTCCACCGTCGAGGCGGTGTTGGATCGCGTCGATGCCCAAACCGACGACATCGTCTTCTTCGGTGCCGACACCGCGAAGATCGTCAACGACGCCATGGGCGCGTTCCGCGACGAGTTGGCCGGGGCGCTGGACGTGGTCGAGGACACCTGGGCACCCTGCTGGATCACCGAGTTCCCGCTGTTTGAGCCGGGCCGCGAGACGCTCAATCCGGCCCACCATCCGTTTACCCAACCGGCCTGTTCCATCGACGAGTTGCACGGCAGTCCCCACACGGCGCTGGCCCGCGCCTATGACTTCGTGCTCAATGGCACCGAGGTGGGCGGCGGCTCCATTCGGATCCACGATCCGGCCATGCAGCGTGCCGTGTTCGAGGTGCTTCGCATGGGACAGGAAGCCGAGACGAAGTTCGGTTTCCTGCTCGACGCATTGGCGTTGGGCTGTCCACCCCACGGCGGTATCGCCATGGGCTTCGACCGGTTGATGATGTTTCTCGCTGGTACCGACAACATCCGCGACGTCATCGCGTTTCCGAAGACCCAATCCGCGACCTGCCTCCTGACGTCGGCGCCGAGCCCTGTTGACGAACACCAGTTGCGCGAGCTTCATATCCGGATTCGATAACTCGGTATCCTAGACGCGCCAAGGCGACAGACATGGCCGGACACTCCAAGTGGGCGAACATCAAGCACCGCAAGGCACGCCAGGATGCCAAACGGGCCAAGGTGTGGACCAAGGTAATTCGGGAACTGACGGTGGCGGCGCGGCTAGGCGGCGGCGACCCCAACGACAACCCCAGGCTCCGCGTCGCGATGGACAACGCGTTGTCGGTCAACATGCCGCGCGACACCATGGACCGCGCCATAACGCGGGGCGAGGGCGGCCTGGCCGGCGGCGATGTCGAGGAGCTTACCTACGAGGGCTACGGTCCCGGGGGAGTGGCCGTCCTGGTCGAGGTCATGACCGACAATCGCAACCGCACGGTGGCCGCCGTCCGTCATGCGTTCAGCAAATACGGCGGCAAGTTGGGAACCGATGGTTCCGTGGCCTACCTGTTCACCAAGCAGGGTGTTGTGAATCTCGTGGACGCGGACGAGGATGCGGTCATGGACCTGGCGATCGAGGCCGGCGCCGAGGACATCGAAGTCGAGGAGGACGGGATCATTTCCGTGGTTACGCAGCCCGAGAGTTTTGGCCCGGTGGTGGATGCCCTGAAGGCGGGCGGGTTTGACCCGGAGCATGCCGAGGTGGCACTGGTGCCGACGACGACCAATCCGTGCGATGAAGAGACCGCCGCCAGGGTGCTGCGCCTGATCGATGCCCTCGAAGATCTCGAGGATGTGCAGAACGTCTACTGCAACGCTGGATTCCCTTGAAGGGTATGCTCGATTCCTAACAACCAGCGGAAGTCGCATGATCCGTGTGTTGGGCGTCGATCCCGGTTCGCGTTTGACCGGCTACGGCGTGCTCGATGTCGATGGAGACACGTTGCGCTACGTGGCGAGCGGCTGCATCCAGACGGTCACCGGCCCGTTCGCAGGCCGGCTTGCCGATATCTATCGAGGTGTTGAAGAGGTGATCGCGGCCCATGCGCCCGACGAGTTCGTGGTCGAGGAGGTCTTCTTTGCGCGAAACCCCCAATCCGCGCTCAAGCTCGGTCAAGCCAGGGGGGTTGCCATCGCCGCCGCGGTCCGGGCCGATCTCCCGGTTAGCGAGTATGCCGCTCGAGCGGTGAAACAGGCCGTAGTAGGTACCGGCAGCGCGACCAAGGCCCAGGTGCAATACATGGTCCGCGCACTGCTCTCGCTGTCCGCCGAACCCGCATCGGATGCAGCCGATGCGCTTGCAGTCGCAATCTGTCACGTCAATACTCGCATTCGGCAACCGGACTGCTAGGCGACGCCCCGGCTTCGCGCTCGCGCCGCCGACCGCAAGGCGTTCGCGACCGTTTCGCGGTCGGTCGAGAATTCGCGACGCGAATACTCTCCACGGCGAAGCGGTGCGCGTAGGAGATTACATGGACCCGGCGCTCTCATGGAACAAATCCACAACCCCTTGAATTGCCTGAACAAACCCGGTGGGGCGACGCGGTCGCGCCCGTCACGGCGCGCCGTCGCCAACATCGCAACGCGCGGTTTCGCCGGCGATGGGACGGGACAAGCCCGTCCCCTACGATCCCGTTGTTACATGCACGTCCGCCCGGCCCCGGCGGGTCGTTACACGACCCGACCGGGTCGGCCATGGGGCGCACCCGCCGGTTGCGCAGAACCCTTGGCGAACTCCCGGGGTCGCGCGTCGTGATCGGTCTATTGCGCGGCAAACTCGTCGTACGCGACGGCCCCACCGCGCTCATCGATGTCGGCGGCGTCGGCTACGAGGTAGACGTGTCGGCGGCGGCGACCGGGATGCTCGCCGCGAATCCCGACGGGGTGGTGATCTACACCCACCTGGTGGTTCGCGAGGACGCCCAGGCGCTCTACGGATTCGCGAACATTGCGGAACGCGACCTGTTCCGGACATTGATAAAGGTCACCGGAATCGGTCCCCGACTCGCCCTTTCGTTGTTGTCGAGCGTCGCCACCGACGCGTTTGCGGATGCGATAACCAGCGGGAATACGGCGGCACTGGAGCGCGTTCCGGGTGTCGGCAGGAAGACCGCGCAGCGTCTCGTGGTGGAGCTTAGGGACAAGGTCCGTGAGTTGTCCGCTATCACCAGTGTCGGCAGTACGCCCACAACGCGTGAAGCCGTGCTAGCGCTGATCGCATTGGGCTATCGGGAGAGCATCGCCGCGCAGGTCGTCGGGCAGGTGGCCGATGGCGAGGTCGAGTGGAGTACCGAAGATCTCATCCAACAGGCGCTCAAGCGCATGGCGGCGGAATGAGCCTGCAGCCCGATCGAATCACCGCCGGTGCCGTCGTCGACGAGGATCGCTCGTTCGACCGTGCCCTGCGGCCGACCCGACTCGACGAATACGTCGGCCAGGGCAAGGTCAAGGAACAGATGGCGATCTTCATCGAAGCCGCCCGCCGGCGCGGCGACTGCCTGGACCACACACTGATCTTCGGTCCTCCGGGTCTCGGCAAGACAACCCTGGCACACATCGTCGCCAACGAGATGAAGGTCGCCCTCAAGGCGACCTCGGGACCCGTATTGGAGAAGCAGGGCGATCTCGCCGCGCAGTTGACCAATCTCGAGGACGGTGACGTGTTGTTCATCGACGAAATCCACCGTCTCTCGCCGGTGGTCGAGGAGATCCTCTATCCGGCGATGGAGGACGGCAAGCTGCCGATCCTCATCGGCGAGGGGCCGGCGGCAAAATCCATCGTCCTGACACTGAAGCGTTTCACCCTGGTCGGCGCCACCACCCGGGCGGGACTTCTGACTTCGCCGCTTCGCGACCGGTTCGGCATCGTCGAGCGGCTGGACTTCTATTCGCCGGACGAGCTTGCGGAAATCGTCACCGTCTCCGCCGGAAAGCTCGGAATTCCCATCGAGCCGGCGGGGGCGAAGGAGATCGCCAGACGTTCCCGCGGCACGCCGCGTGTTGCCAACCGTTTGCTCAGGCGCGTCCGCGACTACGCCGAGGTCAAGAGCGGTGGTGCTGTCAACCAGGACTCCGCGGATGCGGCCTTGAGCATGTTCGAGGTCGACAGCCGGGGCCTCGACGGCATGGACCGGCTCCTGCTGGAAGCCATCGCCGGCAAGTTCGCGGGCGGTCCTGTAGGCGTCGAGACGTTGTCGGCAGCGATCAGCGAGGAACGTGACACCATCGAATACGTCATCGAGCCGTTCCTAGTCCAGGAGGGCTACATCATGCGCACCCCACGTGGCCGGGTCGCCACACAGGCGGCCTACCGGCACTTGGGGCTCGTACCCAGCGGCCGTGCGGGCGACGGCCGAGCCGGCGACGGGCAGTTGAAACTGGACCTGGACGGGTCCGACGACGCAACGGGAGACGACACATGACCCAACCCGCTTCAATCCTGGAACTGATCGCCGGTGCGAGCTTCCTCGTACAGGCCGTCATGGCCATCCTGCTGTTGGCGTCGCTGGCATCCTGGGTGTTGATCTTCCAGCGCTGGTTTGGGCTCAACAGGGTCCAGGGCGAGATCGACGACTTCGAGGACGAGTTCTGGAGCGGCATCGATTTGGCCGAACTCAACAGTGAACTCGCCGAACGCGAGGACGAGCTCACGGGCATCGAAACGGCCTTCGCCGCCGGGTTTGGCGAATACCAGCGACTGTCCGCAGCCGGCACGACCGATCCGGACGCCGTCATGCAATTCGTGCAACGGGCGATGCGTGTGGCCTTGACCCACGAGGAGGAGCGCCTGGGCCGCCACTTGCCTTTTCTGGCGACGGTTGGTTCGACGAGCGTCTACGTCGGCCTGTTCGGTACGGTCTGGGGCATCATGAATGCCTTCCGCAACGTCGCTACGATGACCCAGGCGACACTGGCAGCGGTGGCTCCGGGCATCTCGGAGGCACTGATCGCCACTGCGATGGGGCTCTTCGCCGCCATCCCGGCCGTGATCGGCTATAACCGCTTCGCGGCGCGGGTGGAGGTACTCATGAAACGCTACGAGGCGTTCGCGGACGAGTTGACCTCCATCCTGCACCGAACCGTGGTTGCCGGATAGAACGTGGAACGCGGGAGATAATGCCGTGGCAACGCGTCGCAAGCCGATGTCCGAAATCAACGTCGTACCCTACATCGACGTGATGCTGGTGCTGCTGGTGATCTTCATGGTCACGGCACCGCTTACCACCCAGGGCGTGGAGGTGGATCTGCCCAGCGCGGATTCGGAACCCCTCACCAACGAGGAGGATCCGTTGGTCGTAACCGTCAATGCCAACGGGGAGATCTTCGTCAACACGGGTATGCCACGACCGGGCGCCGAGGGAACCCGGGCGACGATCTTCTCGCTCCTCGACCAGGCGGAGAAGATACTCGAGGTTCGACCTGATCTGCCGGTATACGTCCGCGGCGACACGGGCGTCCCGTACGGCGATGTCGTGCGGGTGATGTCGGTGCTGCAGCGTGCGGGAGCGGCTAGCGTGGGCTTGATCACCGATCCCGTCGAGTCCCTCGAACCCGGCGGGGATGGGTAGGAGACCACGGTGAGCGTCGTTCGCGACTATGCCTTTCCGATGGCGTTGGCGCTCTTGCTGCACTGTGGCGTTGGCGCCTTGCTCCTCCAGGACTGGCAGCCCGAGACGGACGACCTGCGTCTCTATGAACCGCGCGCCATCGAGGCCAAGCTGATCGTCATGGAGAAACCGGCGCCCAAACAGCCGGTGCCGAAGGCGGAACCAAAACCCGCGCCGGTGTCCCAACCCGCACCACAGCCCAAGCCGAAACCAAAGCCAAAGCCTGCCCCGGTGCCGACGGTCGAACAGCCGCCGAAGCCCGATCCGGAGGAGGAGCGGCGTGCCCGGGAAGAGCGGGAGCGTCAGGAACGACTGCGCGAACTGTCGGAGCAGTCGACGCAACTTGCCCTGGCGGAGGAACTGGCCGACCTGCGCGATGCGGAGGCGGACTCGGAGACGATGACCTATGCTGCGGCAATCCGCCAAGCGATCGTCGAGGCGTGGTCGCGGCCGCCGAGCGCCCGTCTCGGCATGCAGGCCCGACTACGGGTGGACCTTGTGCCGTCTGGCGATCTGCTCGCAGTGACCATACTCGAGTCAAGCGGCAACTCCGCCTTCGATCGTTCCGCCGAAGTGGCGGTGCGCAAGGTGGGGCGTTTCGACGTGCCGAAGGAAAGCCGCCTGTTCGAAAAGAACTTCCGGCGCTTCACCCTGTTGTTCAAACCGGAGGATCTACTGCGTTGAATGCGCAAAAGCTATCGAGATCAATGTGTCTGGCTGCCGTGGTAATCGCGGCGACTGCGGCGCAAGCCCTTGAAATCGTGATCCCCGAGGGCTGGGACAGTCCAACCAACGTGGCCGTGGCGCCGTTCGGCAGCGCGATGCCGCCCGATGAACCGGATCCCATGGCGAGCGTCGACCTGGCGGGCATTGTCGCCTTCGACTTGACGCGCAGTGGTCAATTCTCCCTGTTGCCGTCCGACAATATGCTGTCGTACCCGACGGCGCCGGACCAGGTGTACTTCCGCGATTGGCGCATCCTCGATATGGACTACCTGGTCATCGGACGCGCTTGGACGGAAGCATCCGGTGCGGTCTCGGTCGTCTACCACCTGTTCGATGTCAACTCGGAACGCGAGGTCGCCTCGTCGAGGATCACCGCATCTCCGGAAGAACTCCGCGACATCGCCCATCGGATCGCCGACGAAGTCTATGAACACATCACGGGCATCCGGGGTGCTTTCTCGACCAAGCTGCTCTACGTCCTGGTCGAGGATGCCGCGACCAACTCGCCGACCTTCCATCTGAAGGTTGCGGATGCGGACGGTGCCCGATCGCGGACCGTGTTCCAGTCCCGTGATCCCCTGCTGTCGCCGAGTTGGGCGCCGGACGCGCTTCGCATCGCCTACGTCTCCTTCGAGACCGGCAGGTCGACCATCGTGGTTCAGAACCTGGCGACGGGTGAACGCGAGCACGTCGCGGCCTATCCCGGTATCAACGGCGCCCCCGAATTTTCACCCGACGGCACGAAGCTCGCGATGTCGTTGTCACGGGACGGCAATGC